>NZ_CP015164.1:720000-1080000 GCF_001766235.1 Acetobacter ascendens | reverse complement strand
GAAGGGCATTCGGTGGATGCCTTGGCACTAGGAGGCGACGAAGGACGTAGCACGCTGCGATAAGCTGTGGGGAGCCGCGAGCAGGCATTGATCCGCAGATTTCCGAATGGGGCAACCCACCCAGCGATGGGTATCGTGATCTGAATACATAGGGTTACGAGGCGAACCCGGGGAACTGAAACATCTCAGTACCTGGAGGAAAAGACATCAATTGAGATTCTGCTAGTAGTGGCGAGCGAACGCGGAACAGGCCAGTCATTTTTGAAGAAGAAGCAGAACAGTCTGGAAAGGCTGACCATAGTGGGTGACAGTCCCGTATGTGTAGTGTCTTTGAGGATGCTTGAGTAGGGCGGGGCACGTGAAACCCTGTCTGAACATGGGGGGACCACCCTCCAAGCCTAAATACTCCCTAGTGACCGATAGCGAACAAGTACCGTGAGGGAAAGGTGAAAAGCACCCCGACGAGGGGAGTGAAAGAGACCTGAAACCGGATGCCTACAAGCAGTCGGAGCCTCTTATGGGGTGACGGCGTACCTTTTGTATAATGGGTCAGCGAGTTTCTGTTTGCAGCGAGCTTAAGCCGGTAGGTGTAGGCGTAGCGAAAGCGAGTCTGAATAGGGCGCATAGTTGCTGGCAGAAGACCCGAAACCGAGTGATCTAGCCATGGCCAGGCTGAAGGTGCGGTAATACGCACTGGAGGGCCGAACCCACGCCTGTTGAAAAAGTCGGGGATGAGCTGTGGCTAGGGGTGAAAGGCCAATCAAACTCGGAGATAGCTGGTTCTCCGCGAAATCTATTGAGGTAGACCGTCAGGTGGTTACCCCGGGGGGTAGAGCACTGGATGGGCTAGGGGGGCCCAAAGCCTTACCAAACCCAACCAAACTCCGAATACCCGGAAGTATAGCCTGGCAGACAGACAGTGGGTGCTAAGGTCCATTGTCGAGAGGGAAACAGCCCAGACCACCAGCTAAGGTCCCCAAATCGTGGCTAAGTGGGAAAGGATGTGGGGATTCCATAACAACCAGGAGGTTGGCTTAGAAGCAGCCATCCTTTAAAGAAAGCGTAATAGCTCACTGGTCTAATAGAAACCCTGCGCCGAAAATGTAACGGGGCTCAAGCCACGTGCCGAAGCTGTGGGTGCATATCTATGATATGCGCGGTAGCGGAGCGTTCCGTAAGTCAGTGAAGGAGACGGGGTGACCCTCTCTGGAGATATCGGAAGTGCGAATGCTGACATGAGTAGCGACAAACAGTGCGAGAAACACTGTCGCCGAAAGTCCAAGGGTTCCTGCGCAAGGTTAATCCACGCAGGGTTAGTCGGCCCCTAAGGCGAGGGCGAGAGCCGTAGTCGATGGGAAACAGGTGAATATTCCTGTACCTGCCAGAAGTGACGAATGCGATATGTTGTCAGGTCTTAACGGATTGACTTGGCTTTTGGAGCATTCCAGGAAATAGCTCTGGCGTATAGACCGTACCCGAAACCGACACAGGTGGACTGGTAGAGAATACCAAGGCGCTTGAGAGAACGATGCTGAAGGAACTAGGCAAATTGCTCGTGTAACTTCGGGATAAGCGAGACCCGTTGGTGGGCAACCATTGGCGGGTGGCACAGACCAGGGGGTAGCGACTGTTTATTAAAAACACAGGACTCTGCGAAGTCGAAAGACGACGTATAGGGTCTGACGCCTGCCCGGTGCCGGAAGGTTAAGAGGAGGTGTGAGAGCACTGAATTGAAGCCCCGGTAAACGGCGGCCGTAACTATAACGGTCCTAAGGTAGCGAAATTCCTTGTCGGGTAAGTTCCGACCTGCACGAATGGCGTAACGACTTCCCCGCTGTCTCCAGCATCGGCTCAGCGAAATTGAATTCCCCGTGAAGATGCGGGGTATCCGCGGTCAGACGGAAAGACCCTATGAACCTTTACTGCAGCTTTACAGTGGCATCAGAGACATTCTGTGTAGGATAGGTGGGAGGCTTTGAAGCAGGGGCGCCAGTTCCTGTGGAGCCATCCTTGAAATACCACCCTGAATTTTTCTGATGTCTAACCGTGGTCAGTTAGCCTGATCCGGGACCCTGTATGGTGGGCAGTTTGACTGGGGCGGTCGCCTCCCAAAGTGTAACGGAGGCGCGCGATGGTGGGCTCAGGCCGGTCGGAAACCGGCTGTTGAGTGCAATGGCATAAGCCCGCCTGACTGCGAGAGTGACAGCTCGAGCAGAGACGAAAGTCGGCCATAGTGATCCGGTGGTCCCGCGTGGAAGGGCCATCGCTCAACGGATAAAAGGTACTCTAGGGATAACAGGCTGATCTCCCCCAAGAGTCCACATCGACGGGGAGGTTTGGCACCTCGATGTCGGCTCATCACATCCTGGGGCTGGAGCAGGTCCCAAGGGTTCGGCTGTTCGCCGATTAAAGTGGTACGTGAGCTGGGTTTAGAACGTCGTGAGACAGTTCGGTCCCTATCTGCCGTGGATGTTGGAGACTTGAGAGGATTTGTCCCTAGTACGAGAGGACCGGGATGAACATACCTCTGGTGCACCGGTTGTCGCGCCAGCGGCACCGCCGGGTAGCTAAGTATGGAAGGGATAACCGCTGAAAGCATCTAAGCGGGAAACCCACCTCAAAACTAGGTCTCCCTGAGGGTCGTGGTAGACCACCACGTTAATAGGCCAGGTGTGAAAGCGTGGTAACACGTGCAGCTAACTGGTCCTAATCACCCAATAGGCTCACTCTCTTACTGTCCCCTTAAAAGGACAGCCCGTGCACAGAAATCATCCATATAGACGCCTACTTCTTCATACCAACCGTCCTCCACACACCCTCTACAGGGTGGACTGGATGACCTGGTGGCCATGGCGGGGAGAGATCCACCCGATCCCATCCCGAACTCGGCCGTGAAAACCCCCAGCGCCTATGATACTGTGGCTTAAGCCACGGGAAAGTCGGTCGCCGCCAGGTCTTCCAATCCACCCTACTCAAATATTACCCCAGCAAATTTCAACACACTTACAACCGCGGGGTGGAGCAGCCCGGTAGCTCGTCAGGCTCATAACCTGAAGGCCGCAGGTTCAAATCCTGCCCCCGCAACCATCTGAACTTGCGATGCGAACGCATCACGAACCCCAGTCCGGAAACGGGCTGGGGTTTTCGTTTGTCCGCTGCCCGACGCCACCGTCAGGATGCCGGCCAGATCGCCCCGGACATCAATCTGGAGGCCCTTGTCGGATGGTGTGAGAATGATGGCCTCGACGCGGAAATCTCACAGAAGGGTTGTACATCGGGTTAGATTATGAAAAAGTCTATTTTGTGTAAAAGAAATTTTCGTAAGCTATAAGAAAACCCGATGCAAACAGAGTGTAGCGCAGGCGCGTATGAATTTCCAGCCTCCTGTGGACGGCGTGTTGTAGCCCGTTTTGACGGGGGTCGCATGAGTTCGGATGGCGGTGTCATCCTGGTAAAGCAGGTCGATGATAGTCTGGGGTTCAGTCGCCGTTTTGCTGCCTGTTTTCGCGATGAGCGGCATCCTGCCTTTGTGGAATACCGGGTTGAAGACCTTGTCCGTCAGCGGATCATGGGCCTGGCACTGGGCTATGAAGACCTTAATGACCATGACGCTTTACGTCATGATCCTGTCATGGGTCTGGTATCGGGACGTCTGTCAGGAAGCCGGGCCAACTGTGCGGCACTGGCAGGAAAATCCACGCTGAACCGGCTAGAGCGCAGTGGGCAGCAGGCAGATCGTTACTGCCGCATCATTGCTGATCATGAGGCCCTGGCTACCCTGTTCGTGACGCTTTTCATGGACCAGCATGAGCGCGCACCCGCCCGGATCGTTCTGGATGTGGATGCCACCGATGACCGTATCCATGGCCATCAGGAAGGCCGCGCCTTTCATGGATATTACGGCCATAACTGCTATCTTCCCCTGTATGTCTTCTGCGGGGACCATCTCCTCAGCGCTACCCTGCGCACGGCAGACAGGGACCCGAGGAAGGAAGCACTGGCAGACATCCGCCGGATCGTGGAGCAGATCAGGAGCCGCTGGCCCCGGGTGCGTATCCTGGTGCGTGGGGACAGCGGTTTCGCCCGGGACAGTCTGATGACATGGTGCGAAGACAACCACGTTGACTTCCTGTTCGGGCTTGCAGGCAACACCCGCCTGTATGACCGGATTGCCTCTTTGTCCGCTGAGGTTCGTGACGAAGCCGCCACGACAGGCAGAGCTGCGCGCGGTTTCGCCTCCTTTGACTGGATCACAAAGGACAGCTGGACGCGCCGCAGGCGGGTCGTGGCCAAGGCCGAATGGCGCCACGGCAACCGCTATCATCGCTTTATTGTCACCACGCTACCGCAGGGAATGTCCGACCCCCGCCATCTCTACGAACAGATTTACTGCGCACGCGGGGATATGGAAAACCGCATCAAGGAATGCCAGATGGATCTGTTCTCAGACAGGACCTCGTCCCACACCATCCGGGCCAACCAGCTCCGGCTGTGGTTCTCGGCCGCAGCCTATGTCCTGCTGACCGCTCTGCAAAGACTGGCCCTTGGCCAGACCAGCCTGGAGACGGCGACCTGTGGCACCATACGCGCACGACTGCTCAAAATCGCGACACGTGTAACGCTCAGCGTCCGTCGGATTGTCCTGTCCATGCCGGACATGTTCCCCTGTCAGCATGAATTCGCCCTCGCTCATGCACGATTGCGAAGGCTCCGGCAGGCCATCTGAAGAAACAGACCGCGCACAGACCACATAGCTTCCACCAACACTGCCTTCTCAGGCCGTGACACCCTCACTGCGTTCAGAACCCGCCGCCAGAAGCAGAATATCGTCAATATTCCAGATCGGGCTCCTGTGGGATGACTGAACTCTACAAAATGACCTGAAATTGCCTCAAGTGTGAGAAATCCGCGTCGATCAGGGAGCGGATCACCTCGGCCGCCTCCTGGCGCTTCTCGTCTAGATCCGAATGCAGCATGTCGTGCAGGCGCGCGAGCTGCCGGTGGTAGAATTCCGCCATCTGGGGATGGAGCAGGGGCGGGGGCGCCTCGGCGGTTGCAAGGAACTCCGTCAGTTCCGCCTTGCGGACTTCGAGCTTGGATCCGCGCTCCTTGACCGTCTCGATCGAAAGCGCTTCCGAGAGGTAGAGATCCATCAACCGCTGGATGTCGCGTTCAACCCGCTTCAGTTCTGCCTCTGACGCGCCGATGTCGGCCGACGCCTCCATGCGCAGCCGGTTCATCTCGGTGGTGAACGCTGTGCAGAATTCGGCGAACAGGTCCGGGTCCATGGGGTGATGACGCAGGGCGTCGAGAACGCGCCGTTCCAGTTCCTCGCGGCGCATATTGGTCCGGTTGTCGCAGGTGCCCTTGTTGCGTGCCGTCGAGCAGCCGAGCAGCACGCTGGAGATCATGGAGTAGCCGCCACCACAGCAACCGCACTTGCTGAGGCCCGAGAACAGGTAACGGGGGCGGCGTTTCTCGCGGAAGTGGTCGGGCGATGACGTGTCGCGTGTGTCCCGGCTGGCGCTGACGCTGGCCTGCCGTGCCTTGACCGCGTTCCACAGTTCCTGATCGACGATCCGCAGTTCCGGCACCTCCTGGATTACCCATTCGGATTCCGGATTGGGTCGGGCCTGTCGCTTGCCGGTATCGGGATCCTTGATGAAGCGTTGCCGGTTCCACACCAGCCTGCCCACGTACATCTCGTTGTTGAGGATACCGGTGCCGCGTAGCCGGTTGCCGTTGATGGTCGAGAAACCCCAGGCACCGCTACCCGGTGCGGAGATGCCTTCGTCATTGAGACGGAAAGCGATCGCGCGCGGTCCCAGGCCTGCCGCGAAGTCACGGAAGATGCGACGGACCACGTCGGCTTCCGCTGGATTGATGGTGCGGTCGCCCCGAATGGGCTCGCCATTGGCGTCGAGCCTGCGCACGACATCATAGCCGTAGGCATTGCCGCCGCCGGACTTGCCCTGTTCGACCCGGCCTCTCAGGCCGCGATGCGTCTTCTCGGCCAGGTCTTTCAGGAACAGGGCGTTCATCGTGCCCTTGAGGCCGACATGGAGGTGGGAGACTTCGCCCTCGGAGAGGGTGACGATCCGCACGCCGGCATAGTTCATGCGCTTGAAGACGCCGGCGATGTCCTCCTGGTCTCGGGACAAACGGTCCATCGCTTCGGCCAGCACGATCTGGAACCGTCCGCGCTGTGCATCCGCGATCAGCGCCTGGATGCCGGGCCGCATCAGGGAGGCACCCGAGATGGCGTGGTCGGTATACTCCTCGACGATGCTCCAGCCCTGCTTCTCCGCGTGGGTGCGGCAGACCCGAAGCTGGTCGGCGATCGAGGCGTCGCGCTGGTTGTCGGAGGAATAGCGGGCGTAGAGCGCGACCTTCATGACGGGGTATCCCTTACGGTCCGGAGCGGCGGCGCTGCTCCTGTTGCTGCGACCGGAACCAGTCCCGTGCCGCACGACGGGCCATGAGGCGGACCAGCGCCACAAGACGCGGGTCGGGGGCATTGAGGCGCAGGACGAGCCGCAACTCGGGCTCGGGCGGCCGATACGCCGTGGCAATGGACTGGCTGGGTCTGTCCGTCATCGTCGCTCTCTTCCGACCGTAAGGCAAGGAAAACAGACACACGATCCGGACAGATGACTGTTATTTCAATGGAAAACGGTAATACGAGAAGGCGTGCATGCGCGTGCTCCAGAGTGCGGAATCGTAGTTATGGGTAGTCCCGGATAGTGGCGCGTCGTACAAATACTGGCTTACGGCGGCATCACGGAAGGGGAGGGCGAGTCATGAACGATACGGGAGTGCCGTTCTTCCGGCAGGTCGGATGAGCGGGCGCGCCATCGACTCTTCGCCCACGGAAGCGCTGGCTGGCCTCGTGGAGCGGGTGACGTTCCACAACGCCGAGAACGGCTTCTGCGTCCTGCGGGTGAAGGTGCGGGGGCAGCGCGATCTGGTCACTGTTGTCGGCCATGCCGCCATGATCTCGGCAGGCGAGTTCGTGCAGATGTCGGGGCGCTGGTTCAACGACCACACCCACGGCTTGCAGTTCAAGGCGGAGTTCCTCAAGGCCAGTCCGCCGACCACGGTCGAAGGCATAGAGCGCTATCTCGGCTCGGGCATGATCCGGGGCATTGGTCCCGTCTATGCCAAAAAACTGGTGAAAGCGTTCGGCGAGGCCGTGTTCGACCTGATCGAGCAGGAACCGCATCGCCTGCGGGAAGTGACAGGCATTGGTCCCAAGCGGGCCGAACGGATTGTCGGTGGCTGGGCAGACCAGAAGGTGATCCGCGAGATCATGCTGTTCCTGCACAGCAACGGCGTCGGCACCTCGCGGGCGGTAAGGATCTTCAAGACCTACGGGCAGGACGCGGTCCAACTGATCAGCGAGAACCCCTATCGGTTGGCGAAGGACATCCGGGGCATCGGCTTCAAAACCGCCGACCAGATCGCCCGGAAGATGGGGATCGCGCCTGATGCCATGATCCGGGTGAGGGCCGGGATCTCCTATGCCCTTGGTAAGGCGATGGATGAAGGGCATTGCGGCCTCCCGGTCGGTGAACTCCTGACCAGCACCGCCGAACTGCTGGAGGTCGCCGCCCCTCTGATCGAAACAGCCCTCGCGCTGGAGCTGGAAGCGGGAGACGTGGTCGCTGATAGCGTGGGCGATACGGGCTGTATCTTCCTGACTGGTCTCTATCGTGCCGAGCAGAGCATCGCCGAGCGGTTGCGCGCCTGTGCCATTGGCTGTCCACCCTGGCCTGACATCGACGCTGAAAAGGCCATGACCTGGGTGGAAGGCAAGACCGGGCTGGCTCTGGCCTCCAGCCAGCAGGAGGCGGTGCGCCTTGCCCTGAACAGCAAGGTGCTGGTGATCACGGGTGGTCCTGGCGTGGGCAAGACCACGCTGGTCAACGCCATCCTCAAGATCGTGACCGCCAAGGGCACGGACGTGCAGCTCTGCGCCCCGACCGGCCGGGCGGCGAAGCGCCTGTCGGAAAGCACCGGACTGGAAGGCAAGACCATCCATCGACTGCTGGAGACGGATCCGGCCAGTGGCACCTTCAAGCGGGACGATACCAACCCGCTGACCTGCGATCTTCTGGTCGTGGACGAGGCCAGCATGGTCGATGTGCTGCTGATGCGATCCCTGCTGCGCGCCTTGCCCGACAGCGCGGCTCTGCTGATTGTGGGCGACGTAGACCAGTTGCCGTCTGTCGGGCCGGGGCAGGTGCTGGCCGACATCATCGGCTCCGGTGCTGTCCCTGTGGTGCGGCTGACTGAGGTGTTCCGTCAGGCGGCACAGAGCCGGATCATCACCAATGCGCATCGGATCAACGAGGGCAGGATGCCCGAACTGAGCGCGGAAGAGGGATCGGATTTCTACTTCGTGGAGGCGGTCGAGCCCGAGGTCGGGCTGCGCAAGTTGCTGGCCGTGGTGAGGGATCGCATCCCGGCGCGGTTCGGGCTGGACCCTGTTCGCGACGTGCAGGTGCTTTGCCCGATGAACCGGGGTGGCCTTGGGGCGCGGTCGCTGAATATTGAATTGCAGCAGGCGCTGAACCCGCCGGACGAGGTGAAGGTCGAGCGGTTCGGCTGGACCTATGGTCCGGGCGACAAGGTGATGCAGATCGCCAACGATTATGACCGGGATGTCTTCAATGGAGACCTCGGCGTTATCGGCAGGATCGATGTGGAAGAGGGCGAACTGACGGTCTCATTCGATGGACGGGATGTCGTTTACGGCTTCGGCGAGTTGGACGAACTGGTGCTGGCCTACGCCACCACCATCCACAAGAGCCAGGGCTCGGAATACCCGGCGGTGGTGATCCCGCTGGTGACCCAGCACTACGCCATGCTGGCGCGGAACTTGCTCTATACCGGCGTGACACGGGGAAGGAAACTCGTCGTATTGGTGGGGCAGAAGAAGGCGCTTGCCATCGCTGTGCGCAACCAGGGCGGGCGGCGGCGGTGGTCGAAGCTCAGGGAATGGCTTGCGGGTAGTTTTGCATGACGGAGCGATGCCTCCATGTCGGCTTCCGCCCTCATCCCGGTCATAAGCGGGGCTATTCGACTTTCCGGAAAGCGGACATGAGTATCTTAAACCTCGCCAGGCCTTGCGATTATCCGCATTGACGTGAGATGCTGTTACAATCAGTGTCAAGAGCGAATATAATTGTAGCTTCTGGACTGATGACCGACCTTATTCGAGACCTTATCCTTCGCTGGCGTGATGATCCGGCAGGCACCTATCAGAGCTGGTTTTTGTGGGATGAACGCCTCAAGAACTTCCGGTCTATCCGCCGTGGTCTGCAGCAGGTCGTTACCGAGATTACCGCTGGCACATTCGGGGTCGCCTATCGTGGCTCATCCCTGGAAACAGTTGTTCATTCGATCGCTGAACAGCGTCAGATATTCAAGGGTGCGGATCATGCATTCCTGTGGAAGCCGAAGCTACGCATTCCCGATATCTACGAAAATCCTGCAAACCAGAAAGCATTCGGGCAGCTTCTCGATACCTGCCTGTGTTGCAATACCGACGAGCACGTGGTCTCGGCCATCCACGCGATCGATGCCCGGAAGATAAAAGGGCTGGGACCAGCCGTCGCCAATCTGCTGTATTTCCTGCATCCTACGATCATGCCGCCTTTCAATACGGCAATCGTGAACGGCTATAACGCCTTGACCGGATCAAAGATGAAGTTGGGCCGATGGGAGGAATATCTTGCCATGCGGCAGGGCATTCTGAAGCTGAATGCGACCTATCGTTCGCTGCTGTCCAATGATCTGGGCGCTATCGGAGGACTGCTGTTTGATCTCGGAAGCGGACGCTATACAGCGCCACCTCTCGAGGATAACGAAACAGCGCGGAAACTCTGGGAAGCCGATCTTCACCAGGTGAGGGAGCAGAGCGCAAAAGAGGCTCGGATACTGGCAGCAGAGCGGGAAACGGATCATACCCATACCGAGATTCAGGGCTGGCTTCGCGATCTGGGGCATTCTCTGGGTTACGATGTCTGGATTGCGGCCAATGATCACAGTCGTCCATGGCAGGACGGTAAATTGGGGGATGGCTGCCTGTCGGTGTTGCCAGGGTTCACGACGGAAACGCAGGGAGCGGAATCCGTGCATCTGATCGATGTCCTATGGCTAGACCGGGACAGCCACAGGATTGTGGCAGCCTTCGAGGTCGAGCATTCAACGACCATCTATTCAGGCATCGTGCGCATGCTGGATCTTGCTCTTGGGTCGGAGGCGCAGGCTCTGGAAGGACTGTTCCTTGTTGCTCCAGACAAGCGGGAAGCCGATGTGCGCGAACAGTTGAAGCGACCGGCCTTCAGCAGGATTGCCGATCTGAAAGTCCGGTATCTACCTTATGGGGCGCTGGAGAAGGATCGCGCAGCTATCGCCCGCTTTGGTCACGGACTGAAGCCTGTCCAGGCGATTTCGCATGCTTTGACACCGATCTGATGTTGTTATCGGCATAAGAGCAAAGATGCTAAACTTTTCTCAGACTCCGGGGTCGGGTTTGCAACGATGATAATCCGGCAAGAAGGCGATGGCAGACACCACTCATAGTCAGGAAACACAGCACGCGGTGATGATCCAGCCGCCTAGCAGTCTCACTGTGCTTTCCCTTCTTTCCATTCTGACAGGTGTCGTTGTCGGAGCGGTCTGTGGGACATTCCGGCTGTTACTTGAACATGCTGCGGGGTTGAGAACGACGCTGGCGCTTGATGTCCTGCACCCGCTTCCCGCCGGTCTGATGATTATTGCGATCGGCAGCATCACGGCCTTCATCGCGGCCTGGATGGTCAGGCGGCTGGCGCCTCTGGCTTCTGGAAGTGGGATCCCTCATGTCGAGGCCGTCCTGGCCGGACTTGCAACACCAGCTTCTGTCGGCCTGATCCCGGTCAAGTTCATCGGAGGATTGCTGGCCATCGGCGGAGGACTAGCGCTGGGGCGTGAGGGGCCGAGCGTGCAGATGGGTGCCACGGCTGCCAATACGATCGGTCGGCTGTTACGGTTGGGACCGGCGGATTGCCGGTCATTGCTGGCGGCTGGTGCCGGAGCTGGACTGGCGACAGCGTTCAATGCGCCAGGCGCTGGCGCGATCTTTGTGCTGGAAGAGCTGGTCGGCAAATTCGAGGCGCGAACCGCCTGTTCCGCACTCGGTGCTTCCGTGTCCGCCATCCTTGTCGCCCGCGCGTTGCTGGGCGGTGATCCTGATTTCGTGGTGGCCGACAGTCCCATGATCATCAGCGTTTCAACGCAGGTGCTGTTCTTGCTGACGGGGCTTGCAGTTGGCTTGCTCTCGGTCGTTTACAACCGGACAGTTCTGGCCACGTTACGGCTGGCTGAACGGATGAATGCCAGCGTGGAAATCCGGGCTGCGGCAATCGGCGCGATCGGTGGGCTGATCGTCTGGCTTACACCTCACCTTGCTGGTGGAGGCGACTGGATCACGCAAAGCGCCATCGATGGAACGCTGATCTGGACAGCGCTGCCAGGATTGTATGCCCTGCGTCTGGTCTTCGGCTCGATTTCCTATGCCGCAGCAACGCCGGGTGGCCTCTTCGCTCCCATGCTGACTCTGGGTGCTCTGACCGGTCTGGGCTGCGGAGATCTGGCCCATGTTCTGGCGCCCACGCTGGCGGGGCGGAGCACACCCTTTGTTGTGGTTGGTATGGCGGCAATGTTTGCGGGAGCAGTGCGGGCACCTTTGACCGGGATCATTCTTGTGACGGAAATGACAAATACGCCCAGCCTGCTGCTTCCGCTGCTTTCGGGCAGTTTTGCCGCGATGTTCGTGGCCGACGGCATGGGGGAAGCACCGATTTATGAGGCATTACGCACCCGCGCCGCGGCCGAAAAACGCTAGGTTCAGTCTTTCCCCCGACCAAGCCGAAGCGCGTTAGTGACAACCGTCACGGACGACAGAGCCATGGCCGCGCCGCCGATAACCGGTGAGAGAAGAAGCCCGCAGATCGGATAGAGCACACCGGCGGCGATCGGAATGCCGATCCCGTTGAACAGGAAAGAGAAAGCCAGGTTCTGCCGGATGTTGCGCATGGTCGCATGGGCAAGCCGTCTGGCCCGGACCAGTGCTTCCAGGCTGCCATGCGCCAGAGTGATCCCGGCGCTTTCGATCGCTACGTCAGTGCCGGTTCCCATTGCGATCCCGACGGATGCGGCCGCAAGAGCTGGAGCATCATTCACGCCATCGCCCGTCATCGCGACATGTGCGCCCTGCGCCGTCAGGTGTTTGACGATATCGGCTTTGTCCTGTGGCTTCAGACCGGCATGGACTTCCGCGATATTTCCCGCCTGCGCCGCCACAGCCTTCGCCGTCGCATCGCTGTCACCCGTGAGCATGATGATCCGCAGACCATCGGCGTGGAGCGCCGCAAGAGAGGCCCGCGTATCCGCGCGGAGAGGGTCCGCCACGGCGATCAGCCCGGCGAGCCTGCCGTCTACCGCCACAAACATCACCCCGGCTCCGGCTTCACGATGCGCCGTCGCGCTAGCTTCAACAGGGGACGCATCAGCGCCAGCCTGCTTCAGACACTCGGCATTGCCCACGACGACGACATGGCCCTCAACGCTGCCGCTCACGCCCAGTCCCGGCTGCGACTCGAAATGGGTAAGAACGCCGGGCTCCCCATGGCGGTCTTTCAGGCCCTGAACGATAGCCTGTGCCAGAGGATGCTGGGAGTGTGTCTCCACAGAGGCGGCATAACACAGCACATCGTTTTCCGGCCAGCCATTGGCTGCCTCCACGGCGATGAGCTTGGGGTGTCCTTCCGTCAGCGTGCCGGTCTTGTCCACAACCAGCGTATCCACCCTGTCGAGCGCCTGAAGCGCTTCGGCATTGCGGACCAGAACGCCCTCGCGTGCGCCCCGCCCTGTACCGACCATGATTGACATGGGCGTGGCCAGCCCAAGCGCGCAGGGACAGGCAATGATCAGCACCGAGATGGCATTCAGAAGAGCATGCCCAAAGCGCGGAGCCGGTCCAACGGCGTACCATACGATGAAAGTCAGCACGGAAATAGCCAGCACCAGCGGGACGAACCATCCGGCCACCCGGTCGGCCACGGCCTGAATGGGTGCGCGGCTGCGCTGGGCGGTGGCAACCATCTTCACGATCCGCGCCAGCATGGTATCGCTGCCGACGGCCTGCGCTTCGATTTCGAGGCTGCCATTGCCGTTGATCGTACCGCCAGTCACCGTGCTGCCGATCTTTTTGGCAACGGGTGCTGGCTCCCCGGTAATCATGGCTTCGTCAACGCTGGATGTGCCATCGAGAACCCTGCCGTCGACAGGGATCGACTCTCCCGGCAGCACCCGCAGTCGGTCTCCGACCCCGACAGCGTCCACGGCTATGTCTGTCGGCTGCCCGTTCTCTCCGATACGGTGAGCCTGTTTTGGTGTGAGATCCAGCAGGGCGCGAATGGCATCACCGGTGGCGGCACGTGCACGGAGTTCCAGAACCTGTCCCAGCAGAACCAGCGCAACGACCACGCCCGCCGCCTCATAATAGACCGGCAGGGCTCCGTCGGGCATCCTGAAGCTGGCCGGGAACGCCCCCGGTGCGAACGTCGCGGCCAGACTATAGCCAAACGCGGCGCCGACGCCGAACATGATGAGCGTGAACATGTTGAAGTGACCGGTCCGCAGTGAGGCGAGTCCACGCTGGAAGAAAGGCAGTCCTGCCCAGCAGACAATCGGAGTGGTCAGCGCAAGCTGAACCCAGGGAGACCATGGTCCCGGAACAAGGTGCAGGCCGACATCGCCCCCCATGGCAATGAGCATCAGAGGAACCGCAAAAAGCACGGAGACGATCAGACGACGTCTGAAATCATGCAGTTCGGGGTTTTCCGTCTCTGCTCCCGTCGGTTCCTCCGGCTCCAGCGCCATGCCACAGAGCGGACAGTTCCCCGGATGATCCTGCCGGATCTGCGGATGCATCGGGCAGGTCCAGATCATCCCCGGCGTACCCTCTCCGGCGGCGGAAGGCCGTTGCGGCGCATGATGGCAGCTCATGCCCCGCATGGAAGGCACCGCCTTTTCCTGCACTTCTTTCACAGGTTCCAGCGTCATGCCGCATTTGGGGCATGTGCCGGGATGCGCTTCCCTGATCTCGGGATGCATCGGACATGTCCAGACGGTTGCAGGTATCACATCATTTTTGACGAATGCCGTTGGATTATCCTCGAATTTCTTTTGACAGTGGCCGCTGCAGAAAAAAGAGATGTGACCATTACGATCGCTTTTGAACCTGCTGGTAGCCGGATCAACCAGCATCCCGCATACGGGATCGCGTGTTTTCGTGTTGGCTAATAACATCGTTGGCATTGTTTTTGTTCCGGATATGAAGAGGTGAATGTCTTTAAGTTACCGGTGCCTCGACAGAAGATGTGACGGTGTCTTCATTCTTAAGACCTTATTCGGTGATGCGCGTGATTATGCATCCGGGCAAGCATGAATCTGAGAAAGACCGCGATCAGGTTGCACTGAGTTGCGAGAGCCACGTTGAGGCGTCGAGGTGGTAAAGAGTGAAAAATGAGTATAAAAAGTGGTTTGAGAACGTGGCGAATGGATATGGCCGGATTCCAACTCGAGGTTATGTAAGTGAGTAGCCCCGAGCCATCGATGCGGTTCAGAACGCGCAGTGTGGTACAAGTGACGGTGTCTGTCGCAATCAGATCTCCGCCAGCTTCACTGTTGAAGGATATGAACCAGATTATGCTCCAGTTGAATTGACGGAATCCAAGTCAATGCGGAACAACAGACGCATGATGGTTTCACTTTGGTTAAATTTACGCGATTGAAGCGTTAGAAAAAAATTTGTTTCCACAGTCTGGGAGTTAAGGATTCTCAGTCCAACAATGGTCCGTTGGTAATCCCCCCATTTTTAGTGGGGCATTGAATGAGAATTCAGGCAGCTGTTTTTAGTTTCTGGGCGGGGGTTAGCCCGCTGTTCCCCATGTTGGGTCTGTCATGGTTATATGTCCAGAGCCATTGTGTTGCGACCTCCTGCACGTCCTGAATGCTTTCAAACAAATACTGCTCCAGCCATTCCTGCCGGACAGTTCTGTTGTAGCGTTCAATATAGGCATTCTGCTGCGGATTACCCGGTTGCGTATAGATCAGGGTAATCCCCTGTTTTTCGGCCCATGAAACCAACGTATGACTGACATATTCAGGGCCATTATCCATTCGGATGGCTTCTGGCCTGCCACGCCACTCCATAACCTGGAGGGTTCGAAGAACCGTTGATTGATTTCCCTTCTGCCTGATTTCAGGTTTTTAGCGAGTTGATTGCTGGTTCGTGGACCTGATTTTCACTCTGCGTATTGAGCAGAGAGAGGGTCTCATGCCCTGAATTGCTACGCGCTCGCGTTAATCCGCTCCAGGAGGAGAAAGCGGCGCATATTATAGACGATATTGGCCAGCCCGATCCTCATGGTGGCTCGGGTTATCCCTACGGTTCGTATGAACAGTCCTGTCTGCGATTTCTGATCGGCAAAAACATGCTCGACACGCGACCGAATAACGGACTTTCCGGCGTTGGATCTCTGTATATGTCGTGGCATCGGCTTGAGATGAGGCTTTTTCCTGTGAACCTTCGAGACAAAGCCATGCTTGTCCATGAAGTCCTCATTGGCTTTTGAGCGGTAGGCTGTATCCGCCCAGACTGTTGATGCCATATTGGTTTTATCCAGCAGGCCCTCGCGTAGTCTGGCACCATCGCTGGCCGCTGCATCGGTCGCTTTCCATTTGCGGATCAGCCGAAATTTCCGGTCGATGGAAACATGCGATTTATAGCCAAAGAAAGGGATGGCCAGATCTGTTGCGGGCATACTCCCGTCATCCTGACGCTTTGCTTTCGTGAACTTCAATGTCCATCGGGCATGACGATCTTTATGGGACAGCTTTGAGGGCTTGTCCTGCCAATCCTGCGGGATCCGTCCTTCGCGCAGATCGGCCTTCTCTTCATTGGTATTGCGCTGCTTTGGGGCCGCTACCAGTGTAGCATCCAGGATCTGACCTGACATGGGGAGATAACCGGCATTCCGCAGGGTCGCATCAAAGCGGTTGAACAAAACATCAATTGCTCCCGCCTGTGTCAGACGCTCACGAAACAGCCAGACGGTCTTGGCATCAGGCACGCGGTCAGACAGCCCCAGACCAAGAAAGCGCATGAAGGACAGGCGGTCGTTGATCAGGTATTCCGTCCGTTCGTCGGACAAATTGTTCAGCGTCTGGATGACCAGAATTTTGAACATTAGCACTGGATCAAACGGAGGACGCCCGCCTTTGCTTCTGTCTGAATAGGCCAACGCCTTGTTCAGCTCCGGACGGAATACCTCAAAATCCACAGTCTGGGAAAATGCTTCAAGTTGGTCACCAAGCCCACTCAACCGAGCAAGCCGCTCTTCAACATCAAAGAAACCAGACTGCGTCATCAGCCACTCCTCCAGTCATCACACAAGAGAGGGAATCACACAGAGAGACCTAAAACCAGAGGGTTTTTCGAACCCTCCATCTGTGACGCGGCTGGAAGCGGCGTTTACGCTGATGATCGTCTGGCCGGGGTGCAATTTCTTGGGCTCCATCGCGTCGTCGATCATCTCGAACGGGAAGGGCTTCGGATTGAGGCAGTTCCTGTGCCATCTCTGTCGCCGCCAGCGCCGGTCGCGGTGACTCTGGCCGCGTTCCTGGCAGCGCGAGAACGGGCGACCCTTGCAGAAATCATGCAAAACGTGATCGATGTGCCGCCGGAAAAAGAGCTGCTTGTTATGCTCAAAAATGCAGGATGGGAGCCACGAAGGACCGCCACCGGGCGCTTCTGGGTAAAAACCAGGGGGTGAATAGCTGACATCGGATACGTCCGTCCGGCTTGGATGGGCGTATCCGATGAAAGGAAGGCCCTGACACGCCGGACCAACACTGGGCGATTGCGCTTCCTGAGGGAGAGCCATAACCTGCTTCCATGACTCGAAATCCCTCTGAAAAGCCCAAGTCCCGTGCCTCAGCGAAAGTCGGCACGACTGTCACGAAGGATAATCTGAAGGCGCTTGGTGCGAACCGACTTGCGGACCTGCTCATCGAACTGGCAGGGCAGGACACCGCACTGACCCGCAGGCTTCGCATGGCGCTGACAGCGGTTCACGCGAAGGATAAACTCGGCAAGGAGATCGAAAAGAGACTGCGCACGATCCAGCGTTCCCGTGGGTTTCTGCCCTGGGACCGGATCCGTCCTCTGGCTGCTGAACTTGATACCTTGCGGCAATCCATCCTGGGTGACGTTGCCTCTGCCGATGTCGGGCAGGCCATTTCAGCCATGAGGCTGCTTGTGGAGATTGCCCCATCCGTCTACGAGCGCTCGGACGACAGTTCCGGATACCTGTCGGACGTCTTCCGGGAGGCCGCTTCTGATCTTGGCGTTCTCTGGGGACGACAGGCCAACCGGGATCCCGCCATCGTTGTCACAGACCTTCTTACGCTTCTCGATGATGACGGGTATGGCACCTGTGATCGTCTGATCGCCGCGTGCGGCACGGCATTAGGCGAAACGGGCGCAGCCATGCTCAGAACTATGCTTCTGGCACGACTGCGCGACCTTCCTGCGTCAAAGGGGAATAGCGATTATCATACCGACATCGCGCGTATGCAGGTGATCAGGCACCTGCGGGATCTTGCGGATGCCATGGGTGACGTTGATGCGTATAGTGAAGCTGTCAGCCTGAGTGACCGCCAGTATGCCTATACCGGCGACGTCGCACGCCGCTTGCTGGACAAGGGGCGCGCCCGGGAGGCACTTGACTGGCTCGACCGGGAAACTGAAGAGAACTCTCGCTTTTACAAGGAAAACGACGATCTGCGGATTGAAGCATACGAGGCCGTTGGAGACCGAGACAAAGCTCAGGCTCTGCGATGGAACGTTTTTCGGGAACGCCTGAGCCTGCCGCACTGGAAAGCCTATCAGCGTCATCTCAGTGATTATGATGCGATCGACGCCGAAGAGCAGGCACTCGATCACATCCGGAATTTCCCGAATAGAAGCGTGGTCCTGTCTACTCTTCTGGAATGGCCCGCTCTCGACGAAGCTGCCCGTCTCGTGCGGCATCATACAGCGGAACTGGACGGACGGGACTACGGGACGCTGCGTCCGGCAGCGGAACGTCTATCTGAAGCTTATCCCAACGAAGCGACGCTGCTCTACCGTCTGCTGGTCGAGGCCGTGCTGGACAGGGCGCTTTCCCGTTACTACGCCTATGCCGCAAAGGATCTTGCGTCCTGTCAGCGACTTGCACCCATGTTGACCATGGCTGAAGGCATGGAATCCCATGAAACGTTCATGACCCGGTTGAAGGCTTCACATAAGCGCAAACTGGGATTCTGGTCATTGATCGCCGTGCCCTGAGAGCAGGGTTGGGGGAAAATGGTCTGGCCAGTATTGCGAGCGAATTCCATTGTTACCCGGCAAGAGTTTGGATATACTGTCGGCATATCCCAAATGGAGGTTACGATGCTCACCCGCACGACGCTCTTTCTGTCCAATCGCTCCCAGGCCGTGCGTCTTCCCAAAGCGGTTGCATTTGACGTCAACCTGAAAGACGTCGTGATCATCCCGGACGGTGCGCGTCGTATAATCGCACCTGCAAATGCCGCATGGGACGATTTCTTTGCCGCGCCGGGCACTCCACTGCCTGAGCGTGATCAGCCGAGGATGCAGGAACGCGAAAGCTTCTGATGCTTCGTTATCTTCTGGATACAAACTTTTGCATTCGTGTCCTGCGTGATCGTCCGCAAGGCTTGCGTGAGCGTTTCAATGATAACGCCGAGGCGCTCTGCATCTCGGATGTCGTGCTTTACGAACTTCTCTATGGAGCCGAAAAATCTCACGATCCGGCAAAGATTCGACGTGAGGTTGAGCATTTTGCCGCACGTCTGTCTGTTTTGCCGTTTGATGATGACGCCGCAGCCCATACAGCGGAAATCAGGGCAGAGCTGGAAAAGCGTGGCTGTGTCATCGGCCCATACGATTTGATGATTGCCGGGCACGCTCGAAGCAGGGGGCTTGTCGTTGTGACTGGAAACTTACGAGAACTTACGAGGGTAGATGGGTTGCGATCTGAGGATTGGACGGCCGGTTAGGGGTAAGATGAGCTTCTGCCTCATGTCAGACGTAACAGGAATTGCCGGAGTTTTCTGAAAGCAGGCATATAGCGAGATGATAATATGCGCATGGAAATGTGCATAAACATGTGCTATGTTTCAGTTCTCATGTAAATAGGATCAAAGCTATGGTTCGTGTGCACTCCACCAGCCCGTTACGTCGTCCCACTAATGTGACGTTACCTGCTCAGTTACTCGAAGAAGCCAGATCGCTTGATCTCAACATATCGCAGGCCTGCGAACAGGGGTTGAAGTCAGCGATCGCTTCGGTTCGTGCTCAACAATGGCTCGCAGAAAATCGCTCCTCTCTTGAAGCATCCCGACAGTATGTCGAAAAGAATGGTCTTCCTCTGGCGGATTATCGGAACTTCTGAATGGCGCGTTTTGATGTGTATTGTTTGGCCGGACGAGGTGAAGCGCGTTTCGTTTTAGATGTGCAGGCAGACCTGCTTGACGAGTTGGGCACCCGCATTGTGGTGCCGCTTTTATCACAGAAAGTGGCACCCAGGCCGGCAAAGAGACTGAATCCGATTTTCGTAGTCGATGACCAGTCGTTCGTTATGATGACACAGTTTATGGCTGCTGTACCTGACCGTGATCTGAAAAAAGTCGTGACGTCATTGTCTCTTTATCAGGATGAAATCATCCAGGCTATTGATCTACTTTTAACTGGTTTCTGAGGGAGAGCCTTGGTCGGCTTCCGCCCTCTTTTCTGCCGTTTCCGCAACCGATCAGGTTTCTCGAATGCAGACATCAGCATCGACCATCTTTCGCTTCATTTGTACCAACAACTGTGATACATATGTGCATACACGCAAGGAGGCTTTGTATGTCTGCTGTTACATTCCGGGTAGATGAAACGCTGAAGGCAGCCGCAGTTAAGAAGTTGTCGGCTCAAGGCATTTCACTTTCTGACGCACTGCGCGATACGCTCGCGTATATTGCTGAAACGGGTCGCTCTCCCGTCAAGCGGAGGCTTGTCACAGACGAGGATGCGGAGCTTATCGAGATTGTGCGCGAACGCCTAAAAAACCCTGCCCAAAAGCATCGTATGACTTTTGCAGAGCTTAAGAACCGTCATCGCGAATGAAAGAGTATTGTCTTGAATTCGACGACAGAGCACTCAGAGAGTGGGATGCTCTTGACGGCAGCGTGCGTAAGAAATTTGAAAAGAAGCTGGAAAAGCTGATCTGGAACCCTCACTCTCCAGGAAACGAACTGCATCGCGACCTATCAGGGTTTTATAAGATCAAGCTTCTGAAAGATGGTTACCGCCTTGTTTATCAGGTCATCGACGAACGGATCGTCATCTATGTAATTGCCGTTGACCGGAGAGCCGATAATGAGATTTATGAACTGGCTTCGAACCGAACAGAGTGAATTTACTTTCTTGGTAGAAAGTCAGCTCCCGCCCTCATTTTTGCCATTCAATGTCCGGTTAAGTTTCTCGAATAACAGACTATTCCCGGTTTTTCTTGACGTGAGGCGCCAGGGCGGCCAGCGATGAGGCCATGGATACAATCAGTCTTCTTGCCCTGCTCCTGACCTTCTCGGCAGGCTTCAGCATTCTCAACCACCACACATTGCGTGTTCCTGTCACGATTGGCGTTCTGGTCTTCTCATTGCTGACCTCGCTGTTGGTCATGATCCTGAACCCTCTGATCCCGGCCTATGACCTTCAGGCTCTCCCACGGTCTGTACTCGGCGCGATCAATCTGCCTGCGGCACTTCTGAACGGTGCCCTGTCGCTGCTGCTTTTTGCGGGAGCCATGCAGGTGGATGCCGGGCATCTGCGAGCAAAGCTGATGTCTGTGACCGCTCTCTCCATTCTGGGAACCGTTCTGGCCGTGGCGTTTCTGGCGGTCGCGGCGTGGTGTGTTTTCCCGCTGCTGGGCCATGCCGTTCCCTTTACATGGTGCATCGTGCTCGGCGCTATCCTCGCTCCGACAGACCCGGTTTCGGTCGTGGGAATGCTGAAACGTCTGGGACTGCCAGGACCGCTACAGGCCGTCTTTGCGGGCGAGAGCCTGTTCAATGACGGCGTGGGCGTCGTCATTTTCGGTGTGACGATCGGGCTGGCGACTGGAGACAGTCAAGGGGTGGGCGCTTCTGAGATTGCCATGAGCTTCTGCCGCGAAGCGCTCGGTGGTGGTCTTCTTGGAGCGATAACCGGGTGGATTGCTCTTCGTGTGCTCAAGGGACAGCGTGACCCGCATATTGATCTGCTGACCTCGCTGGCTCTGGCGACCGGAACCTTCAGCATCGCCAATCAGTTGGGGATGTCCGGTGCGATTGCTGTCGTCGTGGCCGGTCTCTGCTTCGGAACCAGCTACAGCCATTCCATTTTCGATGAAGTATCGCGCAAGGAACTCGACATTGCATGGACGCTGATTGACGAAGTGCTGAACGTCCTGCTGTTCATGCTCATCGGCTTTGAAATACTGGAGATCACGCCGCATCTGTTCACGGTTCTGGCGACGCTTGCCGTGATCCCGCTGTCCATTGCCGTGCGGGCATTGAGTGTGCTGTTCTCCACCCTGCCGGTTCATCTCCGGCAGTGGGAGCGGGGCCGTGTCCTCGGCATCCTGACATGGGGCGGCCTGCGTGGCGGCATCTCGGTTTCTCTGGCGCTTGGCCTACCACCCGGAGACCTGCGCGACCTGCTACTGCCTGTTTGCTATGGTGTCGTGGTGTTCACCATCATCGTGCAGGGTCTGACCATGGAGCGGGTCGCCCGCAGGCTCTATCCGTCAATCGCTTCCCGGTCGCAATAATGCCCTCCTCCCTTCTCCCGGTCTCGATTTCCGCCCGGCGGGTTCTCATTCTCGGGCTTGTCGCAGGCTATGTGGATGCCCTGAGTTTCGTCGATCTGAGCGGTGTCTTTGCCGGCGCGATGACCGGCAATACCACGCATATGGGTGCCTCGTTTATCAGTGGGAACTGGCAGCACGGCCTGCTTCTGATGGGTGTGCTGGGCGTATTTTTTTCTTGCCGCTATTCTGGCCAGCCTGATGCGGCTGTTATGGTCGCCAGCTTGCGGGGTCATGGTCATGACGATCTTCATGGTTCTGGCGCAGGCGGTTCAGGGATCGTCCCTGCGTTACTGGGGAGAATTTCTCGTGCTTCCGGCGCTTCTGGCCGTGCAGGGCGAAACGATCGCGAAATTCTCCGGCACGCCCATGCCCACGATCGTCGTGACGACAAACCTGTTAAAAGCCGCATCGGGAATTGCGGAATGGATGGCGTCATGGATTGCGCCGGACAGGAACATTCGCCCTATCGCAGGAAGCATTTTTCTGCCGCTACTTTCGTGGGGGGCTTTTCTGGCAGGCGTGATGGCCGCCGCTACGGGGCTGGCCCTGCACGGTAGTTTTCCGTTCCTGTGGCCCGTCCCGCTCCTTGTCTTTCTATACCGGGATATCTGGAAAACAGAACGTGCAGGGCAAGACGATAATTGAACACTCAGTCCGGCAGGACCAGATCAGACGTGGGACGTAATGCGTTCACGAATGCGAATATGCCTCTCGGTTAGGTCGGGTTTTCATGCCTGACAGCCGACATTCTCCTTTCCCCTCTGAACTGCCTGTCCGCTCAAGGAACGTGAAGTAGACGTTACCCGATGGACAGACGGTCCTACCGTACATGTGCAAGGGTCATTGGCATGAACCCTCCAGCACAAGAACGGACCCATGTGGAGAATGCGGCTGGAAGCATGGCGCGCAGACGGCTAGAGCATAATCCGATCTAATAGGTTCATTTTAAGATTCCCATACTGGTCGAAATCTGATTCATACTATGTGCCGGTATGGAGGCCGGCCCGTATGACCCGAGCCCTGTCTGCTGACCTTCGCCGCCGCACGATTGCGGCTGTTGCCTCTGGCATGACCCGTCGTGCGGCGGCGGTTCGTTTTGGTGTGTCTTCGTCGAGCGTTATCCGCTGGGTTGCTGAGTGGCAGGCCAGCGGTCGTGACCATGCGCTTAAACAGGGCGGCGATCGCCGTTCTCACCGGATTGAAGCGTGGTCAACCTTCCTGCTGGCCGCGATTGAAACAAAGGCCGATATTTCCCTTGTCGAACTGGCGGAGACACTTGCAGCGGAACACGGTGTCCGCTTTGCGCCGAGCACGATCTGGCGCTGTCTCGACCGTCACGACATGACCATCAAAAAAAACGGCGCACGCCAGCGAGCAGACACGGCCCGACGTCGCACAGCAGCGCGAGGCCTGGTTTGACAGCCAGCCTGACCTTGATCCGACCCGTCTGATCTTCATCGACGAAACAGCCGTCTCAACGAAGATGGCTCGCCTGCGGGGGCGGTCACAACGGGGCACGCGCTGTCGGATGTCCGTGCCCCACGGGCACTGGAAAACCACGACGTTCATCGGCGGGCTGCGCCTCTCCGGCATGACAGCACCGATGATGCTGGACGGCCCAATGACCGGCGAATGGTTTGCCGCCTATACCCGCAAGGTGCTCGTTCCAACCTTATCACCGGGAGACGTCGTCATTCTGGACAATCTGCCCGCCCATAAAGGAGCCGTTGCCCGCGAGGCTGTGGAGGCAGTCGGCGCCAGGTTGTTGTTCCTGCCGCCCTACAGTCCTGATTTCAACCCGATCGAAAACATCTTCGCCAAAATGAAGGCGTGGATCAGACGGGTGGCACCGCGAACCCTCGACGCTCTTCAAAATACCGTCTGTGGAGCAATTGACGATATCTCTCATCGCCAGGCCGCCGCGTGCTTCACCGCCGCTGGATATGAACCAGACTGATCGGATTATGCTCTAGCTTAGTTCCAGGGAGTCCATTTCTTGGGGGCGTAGATGCTGACTTTAATTGGGATTGCTGGCGAGGCGACATATCCAGCCGCAGGTGAGACGCTCACCGACCTCAAGAAAATCAACTACCTCTTCGGTCACAATGGCTGCGGGAAGACCACTGTATCCCGCGCCATCCACGATCCTGCCGTCCGTGCCGGCTATAGCGTCTCATGGAAGGACGGCCGGGCGATAGCGACACTCGTCTACAACCGTGATTTCGCCGAAGCCAACTTCGGAGAGCAGCTGAAGGGCATCTTCACACTCGGCGAGGATTCAACGAAAGCCGTCGAGAAGATCGAGAGCCTGCAGCAGCAGATCGGCAAGCTCGACCGCGAAATCGGCGGGCTGCGCCAAAAGCTCGAAGGCGACGATGGCACGGGAGGTAGCCGTAAGGATCTTGCAGACGCGCGATCGCTCCTCGACGAGGCATGCTGGAAATCGCAGCAAGCCCACAAGGCGGTTTTCGAG
Organism: Acetobacter ascendens; assembly: GCF_001766235.1. NCBI lineage: Bacteria > Pseudomonadati > Pseudomonadota > Alphaproteobacteria > Acetobacterales > Acetobacteraceae > Acetobacter > Acetobacter ascendens. Next base: position 1,055,514 of record NZ_CP015164.1, on the reverse strand, counting down.
AAAGCCATGACCGGCCACCGCCATGGCAAGGTCGCCTTCTGCGACAAGGTGCTGAAGGAGGCTGCGGAGAACAACACCGACGTCGCCACCCTTGAGGATCTCATCGTGCGCGCCGCGACCGTCTTTAAGGATGCAACGCCGCCGGAAGCCGCTATCCAGCCGATCGCCTTCACCGCCTTCCCCACCTTGGAAAAGTCGGCGATCCTCGGACGGAAGATTGTCGGCCGTGACGACGTCGTCGTTGCGGCCCTGATAGGTCGGCTGGGCAACAGCGACTGGGTCAAGCAGGGCGTGGAGTATCTTGCGGCAGCGGACGGCTCGTGCCCATTCTGCCAGCAGGTTGCCCCGGCGAATCTGATCGAAGATCTGAACGCATTCTTCGACGAGCAGTATAAGGCGGATCTCGCAGAGATCGCGCAACTGTCCACACGCTACGAAGCAGCCACGAAGGCCGTGTGTGATCGCCTCGATGTCCTCGTGGCCTCGCCTGGCAGGTTTATCGATTCGGAGACACTCACCGAGCGCTACCACGCCCTGAAGACGGCGTTCGAACTCAACCACGAGTGGTTGGTAGCGAAGCGTCGCGAACCCAGCAGCGAGATCACGCTCGAGTATACGAAGGAGTTCGCGAGCGCGATCAGCGATCTGCTGATGCAGGCGAACACCGTGATCGATGAATACAACGAGACCATCCGTGACCTGTCGAAGTCGAAACGCACCCTGACCTCGCAGGTATGGCGCTTCATTGTCGAGGAGCGCCGGACCGACCTTACAACGTACGACGCGTCAGCGACCAAGCTCGGCAAGATGATCGAGGGCCTCGAAGCCAAGATCGCAGAAAAGAAGGGCGAGCGTGCGCGGCTCGATGCTCAGTTGAAGGCCAAGGAAGCTAGTATCACGAGCGTTAAGCCGACGGTTGACGAGATCAACCGCATCCTCTTCTCATTCGGCTTCACCAGCTTCAAGCTGGCCGTCGCTAGCGAGCGCGGGGATATGTACCGGATCGTTCGTCTCGATGGATCCGACGCCGCGAAGACGTTGAGCGAAGGCGAGCGGTCGTTCATCACCTTCCTCTACTTCTATCACATGCTGGCCGGCAGCACATCCGGCTCAGGCACTACAGCCGATAAGGTGGTGGTGTTCGACGATCCCGTCTCGACGCGGAAATCTCACAGAAGGGTTGTACATCGGGTTAGATTATGAAAAAGTCTGTTTTGTAGAAAAGATATTTTCATAAGCTATAAGAAAACCCGATGCAGACAGAGTGTAGCGCAGGCGCGTATGAGTTTCCAGCCTCCTGTGGACGGCGTGTTGTGGCCCGTTTTGACGGGGGTCGCATGAGTTCGGATGGCGGTGTCATTCTGGTGAAGCAGGCTGATGACATTCTGGGGCTCAGCCGCCGCTTTGCTGCCTGTTTTCGCGATAAGCGGCATCCCGGCTTTGTGGAATACCGGGTTGAAGACCTTGTCCGTCAGCGGATCATGGGCCTGGCACTGGGCTATGAAGACCTTAATGACCATGACGCTTTACGTCATGATCCTGTCATGGGTCTGGTATCGGGACGTCTGTCAGGAAGCCGGGCCAACTGTGCGGCACTGGCAGGAAAATCCACGCTGAACCGGTTGGAGCGCAGTGGGCAGCAGGCAGATCGTTACTGCCGCATCATTGCTGATCATGAGGCCCTGGCTACCCTGTTCGTGACGCTTTTCATGGACCAGCATGAGCGCGCACCCGCCCGGATCGTTCTGGATGTGGATGCCACCGATGACCGTATCCATGGCCATCAGGAAGGCCGGGCCTTTCATGGATATTACGGCCATAACTGCTATCTTCCCCTGTATGTCTTCTGCGGGGACCATCTCCTTAGCGCTACCCTGCGCACGGCAGACAGGGACCCGGGGAAGGAAGCACTGGCAGACATCCGCCGGATCGTGGAGCAGATCAGGAGCCGCTGGCCCCGGGTGCGTATCCTGGTGCGTGGGGACAGCGGTTTCGCCCGGGACAGTCTGATGACATGGTGCGAAGACAACCACGTTGACTTCCTGTTTGGGCTTGCAGGCAACACCCGCCTGTATGACCGGATTGCCTCTTTGTCCGCTGAGGTTCGTGACGAAGCCGCCACGACAGGCAAAGCGGCGCGCGGCTTTGCCTCCTTTGACTGGATCACAAAGGACAGCTGGACGCGCCGCAGGCGGGTCGTGGCCAAGGCCGAATGGCGCCACGGCAACCGCTATCATCGCTTTATTGTCACCACGCTACCGCAGGGAATGTCCGACCCCCGCCATCTCTACGAACAGATTTACTGCGCACGCGGGGATATGGAAAACCGCATCAAGGAATGCCAGATGGATCTGTTCTCAGACAGGACCTCGTCCCACACCATCCGGGCCAACCAGCTCCGGCTGTGGTTCTCGGCCGCTGCCTATGTCCTGCTGACCGCTCTGCAAAGACTGGCCCTTGGCCAGACCAGCCTGGAGACGGCGACCTGTGGCACCATACGCGCACGACTGCTCAAAATCGCGACACGTGTAACGCTCAGCGTCCGTCGGATTGTCCTGTCCATGCCGGACATGTTCCCCTGTCAGCATGAATTCGCCCTCGCTCATGCACGATTGCGAAGGCTCCGGCAGGCCATCTGAAGAAACAGACAGTGCACAGACCACATAGCTTCCACCAACACTGCCTTCTCAGGCCGTGACACCCTCACTGCGTTCAGAACCCGCTGCCAGAAGCAGAATATCGTCAATATTCCAGATCGGGCTCCTGTGGGATGACTGAATTCTACAAAATGACCCGAAATTGCCTCAAGTGTGAGAAATCCGCGTCGAGCCTAGATTCCGATGTTCTGTTCATCGTCAGCGCGCTCATCCGGAAGGTGGTCGGCGATGTGCGCGCCGGAAAGGGCTCGGTCCGGCAGGTCTTTGTGCTGACGCATAACATCTACTTTCATAAGGAGGTGAGCTACGATCGGGATCGCCCCGCCTCAGGTTGCCGACGGGACGAGACTTTCTGGGTAGTGCGGAAGCGCGACAACGTCTCGTCGCTTCACCACTACGCGTTCAATCCGGTGAAGACATCCTACGAGCTGCTCTGGGAGGACGTGCGCAATTCCGAGCGCGCCAACCTCACCATCCAGAACACGCTGCGGCGGATCGTCGAGAACTATCTCGTTGTCCTCGGCGGCTGGAAACAGGATGCCATTGTCGCGCTCTTCACCGGTCGCGACGCCCAAGTCTGCGCCTCGCTGTTCTCATGGATCAATGACGGGTCTCACAGCGCGCACGACGACATTTATCTGGCAGCCGACGACAACGCCGTCCAGAGCTACCTTCGCGTGTTCGAGCAGGTCTTTGAGAAAACCGGTCATATCGCCCACTACAGCATGATGATGCGGATCAGCGACGAGGACGAGGGCGAGCCGGCGGAAGGCGAGACGCACCCTGCCGCCGTCGAAGCGGCATCTCCACCTCAGGGCACGCCAGCTTCGGCCCCAGCGGCGTGAGGCGGCGGGCGACCGGTCAGATCCGTGTCGCCCCCGGTGACTGTCGATCAATTCGGCTACATCCCGATTAGCTCGGCCCGCGTTTATCGTCGACGATTCCCCGCACGGAATGTTAGGCGGGTTCGACGGATGTTACGGATACCGTCACGTCCCCTCGGCCGCCGATTGCCGTCACGACAATGAGCACTCGGAGTGCATCTCGCGCCCGACGACCGACTTTGCGATCTCCACAAGATGTGGATGATGGGTGAAGAACAGGACCTGGAGGGTTCTAAAAACCCCCTGGTTTTGAGGTCTTCTGTATGATTCTATTTCTTCTGCGTTGATTGAGGGAATGGCGATATGAAGCAGCCTGGTTTCTTTGATGTTGAAGAGCGCCTTGCCCGGCTGAGTGGGCTTGGCGATCAGCTCGAAGCGTTTTCCCGGACTGTGGATTTTGAAGCGTTCCGTCCTGATCTGGACAAGACCCTGGCGTATTCCGATGGAAGCAAGGGCGGACGACCGCCATTTGATCCTGTGCTGATGTTCAAGATCCTGGTGATCCAGACGCTCAACAATTTGTCTGATGAGCGGACGGAATATCTGATCAACGATCGCCTCTCCTTTATGCGTTTCCTTGGGCTGGGACTTTCAGATCGGGTGCCGGATGCCAAAACGGTCTGGCTGTGTCAAAAGCGTCTGACCCAGGCGGGTGCGATCGATGGGCTGTTCAACCGCTTTGATGCGACCCTGCGTAACGCCGGGTATTTGCCGATGTCAGGCCAGATCCTGGATGCCACGCTGGTAGCGGCTCCGAAGCAGCGGAACACCAATGCAGAGAAAGCGGATCTGCGAGCAGGCCGTATTCCTGAAGACTGGCAGGACAAACCCGCAAAGCTGTCGCACAAGGATCGTCATGCGCGCTGGACACTGAAGTTCACGAAGGCGAAGCGGCAGGATGATGGAACCATGCCATCCAGCGATCTCGCCATCCCGTTCTTTGGCTATAAATCGCATGTTTCCATCGGTCGGAAATACCGGTTCATCCGCAAATGGAAAACAACGCATGCCGCTGCCAGTGATGGCGCGCGATTGAGAGAGGGGCTTCTGGATAAAACCAATACGGCCTCAAGTGTCTGGGCCGACACGGCCTATCGCTCAAAAGCCAACGAAGACTTCATGGAAAAGCAGGGCTTTGTTTCCAAGGTTCATCGCAAAAAGCCGCATCTCAAGCCTATGCCCCGGCATATCCAGAAATCAAATGCTGGAAAGTCGGTCATCCGCTCGCGTGTCGAGCATGTCTTTGCCGATCAGAAGTCACAGACGGGGCTGTTTGTCCGGACTGTCGGTATCAGTCGAGCCACCATGAGGATCGGGCTCGCCAATATCGTCTACAATATGCGCCGCCTCCTCTTCCTCGAAAGATTGAACGCGAGCGCATAGCCATCCAGCGAGAGACAACTCCCAATCTGCTCAAAACGCAGACTGGACGCCATCGCAAAAACTGTCAATCAAATCGCCAAAACCCAGAAATTACCGGCCAAGCACATCAATCAAGGGTTCTTCGATCCCTCCAACTGGCGTTTCTGCTGGTCTGGGCGTTGAAACCGTGCGCGCCCTTGCTGCACATGGCGCCCAAGTGGTGGGTGCCGCGCGCAACCTGACAAAAGCAGAGCATGCCACCGGACAGGTCCGTGCAGATGCCGAGCATGGGGGAGGGACGTTTGAACTGATCGCCTTAGAGCCCTTTTGGAAATTCGCTATGATAGGTTTTCAAGAGGTTTTGAGCGTGATTCAAATGCAGGATGTGGACGCCAGCACAACGAGGCCGCATGACCGGAATTACACGCAAGACGAAACGCTATCCGTCTGATCTGACAGATGAGGAATGGGAGCGCATAGCGCCTCTGATGCCCCCTGCGAACCGGCGTGGTCGGAAACGGACAACCGATTTCCGTGAGATCATCAATGCTCTGCGCTATCTCGTGCGCTCAGGCTGCGGTTGGGAGATGCTTCCGGTTCATTTTGGCCCATGGCAAACGGTTTACTGGTGGTTCCGCAGGCTGATGCGCCGTTTCCTGTTCCAGACCATTCATGATGTCTGTCTGATGCTCGATCGTGAAGCGACAGGACGCGAAACCAGTCCATCGGGTGGTGTCATTGATAGCCAGAGTATCAAGGCACCCCACGCAAAGACACGTGGTTATGACGCAGGCAAGAAGATCGTCGGTCGGAAACGTCACATCGCAGTTGATACGGATGGCCGCCTTCTCCTGGTCCAGCTGACAACAGCCGATATTTCGGACAGTGCAGGAGGACAGATGATCCTTGATGCCATTCGTAAACGCTGGCCTTGGGTGAAGCACCTGTTTGCCGATGGAGCCTATGACTGCCTCCAGTTGATGGATAAGGCCACTTTTCTCGACTTCACAGTCGAGATCATCCGGCGGTCAGAGACAGCAAAAGGGTTTGAAATCCTGCCGCGTCGGTGGGTTGTGGAACGGACCTTCGGTTGGATGATCCGCTGGCGTCGCCTTGTGAAGGACTACGAACAGCGGATCGACGTCGCAGAGGCCATGATCCACATCGCCATGGGAAGCCTCATGCTACGCCGAAACGCTCATCCGTGAATTTCCAAAAGGGCTCTTAGACCTCACAGATCTGGCCAGTGTCCGCGCCTGTGCCGATCAACTGAATGCAGCAGGTTTGCCTTTCGATCTGGTAATTGCCAATGCGGGTGTGATGGCCACGCCGTTTGGTCATACGAAGGATGGGTTCGGGACACAGTTCGGCACCAATCATCTGGGGCACTTTGTCCTCGTCAACCGGATAGCAGGGTTGATGCGTCATGGGGCCCGGTTGGTCAATGTCTCTTCGGCCGGACATCGCTTTGCAGATGTTGATCTGAAAGACCCAAATTTCGAGCATACGCCATACGATCCATTCATCGCTTACGGACGTTCCAAAACAGCCAATATCCTTTTTGCCGTTGCGTTTGATGCACGACATCGCGCACGTGGTGTGCGTGCGACAGCGGTGCATCCGGGCGGGATCATGACTGAACTGCCGCGTTATATGCAGGCAGGTGCCATTGAGGCGATGGTGGCGGGGATCAATGAACAGGCTGCTGCAGAAGGCAAACCACCATTTCAGTTCAAGACCATTCCGCAGGGTGCAGCCACATCAGTCTGGGCCGGCGTTGTGGCGGACGCTGACGCAGTTGGTGGCCATTACTGCGAAGACTGCCACGTAAGCCCGGTCGTGCCCGATGATCAGCCTATCAGTTTGGTCAGTGAAGGCGTGCGGGCCTACGCGGTCGATCCCGTTCATGCCGAGGCGCTATGGTCAAAAAGCGAGGAAATGGTCGGGGAAAAATTTTCCTAAAACATCCGTGCCTCTGTCTCTGGCATAACGGATAAAGATGTGTGTAGCCCGGGCGCAGGGGAGGGAAGATGTCTCTCTGCGCTTTCGTGCGAGGATATTAATTGCAATGCACCTTGTTGTTTTCGGCTTGCCCCTTCTTGTCGTGATCCTGAACTGGCTCTGGCCGTTACCATTGCCTTTGGGCCTGAAGATTACTGCGGCTGCTTTGGTAGTGGTGGCAGCACTTTATCACTACTGGTCCCGGCTCTCCTCGGGGTCCGTTTTTGCCCCGGAGTTCCCTCGGCCTATTGTCATCCTATTTAACTGGGCATTCGGGACAATCCTGCTTCTCACGCTACTCCAGATTGCGCTGGATTTTGGTGCATTGCTGGTTGCACTGGTAACGTGGCAGCCGGTTCATATCCCAGTGGGTGCACGGGTGGCCGTGGGGGGTATTGCTGGGGTGCTTGCCGCAATCGGTGTTACCAATGCGCTGCGTGTGCCACCGGTCAGGAACGTGACCGTCACTATTCCCGGCCTGTCACCAGCGTTTGAAGGGTATCGACTGGTCCAGTTGACAGATCTGCATATCAGTCGGCTGTTTCCCGCCAGATGGACAAAGGGAGTTGTAGACCGCACCAATGCGATCGGTGCTGATATGATTGTCGTGACAGGCGATTTTATTGACGGCTCGGTAGCCATGCGTCGTGCTGATGTGGCCCCCCCTTGCACAATTACACGCGCCAGACGGTGTTCTGGCGATTCCGGGAAATCATGAATATTACTTTGATTATACCGACTGGATGCGTCACCTGACGGAATTGGGTTTTCGCATGCAACTGAACCGTCACACGGTCATTTCAAGGGGCAGGGCTGAGTTGGTCATTGCGGGCGTTACCGATCGGTCGGCACCAGCGCATGGGCAGGCTGGCCCCGATCTTGCTGCAGCCCTCGCAGATAGTCCCGCAGGGGCTCCGATCGTACTTCTTGATCACCAACCCGGTGATGCGCGTGGGGCTGCAACTCAAGGTGTCGCCCTTCAATTGTCGGGCCATACGCATGGCGGGATGATCCTCGGTCTCGACCGTCTTATGTGGACGGCCGTTTAAGCGCAATACCTCATATTGTTCTCCCGATGTCATTTCCAAAACGTATTATTCTACCGGCTGGATGATGAATACCGATTTAACGCGAAGACCCGGTCAGATGCGCTTATGTGGACGGCCGTTTAAGCGCAATACCTCATATTGTTCTCCCGATGTCATTTCCAAAACGTATTATTCTACCGGCTGGATGATGAATACCGATTTAACGCGAAGACCCGGTCAGATGCGCTCTTATGTCCGGCCTGTTTATGCGACTTTATGCGCTGGCCATCATGGGTGTGCGCTCACGTGTCAGGCACCAATCTCGTATCGCGTGCTCAGGGGCACAGACGGTCGAACGGTATGGCCTGAACTGTTGCTGAATGACAGTCTTCCCATCACGTCGGTTCGTACATACTGCCGGATCTACCGGAGCAAGCTCCGGTGTCCATCGTTCTGCTGGTGCAGGTCAGCCTGCTGAAACACTGACACCAGCCGGACGATAGATCTCTTTACGTGACAACAACGCCCAGATGATACGAGCCATTTTATTGGCAAGTGCAACTGTTGCCAGACGCCTTGGACGACGCGCCATGAGTTCGCATAGCCACTGACCCGCAGCGCTATCCCACTTATGGGCACGATGAAGCATGGCCGTCGCACCAAGAACCAGCAACGTTCTTATCTGCCGGTTGCCCGTTTTGGTAATCCTTCCCAGACGGGTTTTACCGCCGGTAGAATGCTGACGAGGCACAAGCCCAAGCCAAGCGGCAAAATGGCGCGCAGAGGCGAAGGAGCCAATATCCGCGACCGAGGCGACAATCAGAGAAGCCGTTATGGGACCGACCCCAGGGATGGTCATCAGCCGACGCGCATCCTCATCGCTTTTTGCACGCGCCCGGATCTGCACTTCCAAAGCATCAATGCTCTGAACGACCTTTTCGTAATGCTCAAATAACAATATGGCACTCTGCTTCATGGTAGCCGGCAGGTCGGCTGATGTCTCTATTTTTGCCATCAGTTCTGGCAGATGGCGTGTGCCCAGAGGGGCTATCAGCCCGAACTCGGAAGCAAGAGCCCGTAACGCATTACTCAGCATGGTCTGCTGTTTGACCAGAAGAGCGCGGGTAGAATGCAGTGACAAGACACCTTGCTGCTCTTCGCTCTTGATCGGAACACACATCGTATCAGGATGAATTGCTGCCAGACAGATCGCAGCCGCATCAACAGCATCGTTTTTCTTGCCTTTTTTGACAAATGGTTTGACCCGATCAGGAGGAACCAATCTGACATCATGACCTACGCTGCTGATTACCCGCGCCCAGTAGTGAGCCGAACCACAGGTTTCCAGAACAACTTCACATGGGTCAAGTTTTGCAAAAAATGCTGAAACTTCACTGCGACCAAGCTTGCATTTGAAAACACACTTTCCATTTGCGTCAGCTCCATGAGCCTGAAAAACGGATTTGGCAATATCAAGGCCAATTATGATAGCTTTCATACGGGCGGTCTCCTCCTGATGGTCAGTGAACCTCCATCATGGCACATTGATGCCGCAGGGAGGCCGTCCACCCCATCTTGTTGCGCGTGGGAATAACGGATTTGTATCTGGGCGCTACGATGTGGATGGCATGACGCTTTACGTCAGTAACGGTACCGGGTTGTGGCCGGGCTTCGCGCTGCGGCTAGGCAGGCCTTCCGAGATCACTTGTTTCAGTCTGCATGCGGGATAATATTGGCGCTTTAGCCGCATTTCGCTTCATGTACAGTCATTCTCGTCCGTTTGTGTTTCCCGAAAGTAGGTGCCTTTAATATCCTAGAAAAGGATGTCAACTTGTCTCAACTGGTTTACATCAAGTGGCATCAGATTCTGGGTGAATGGCTACGGGTACTTCCTGTCCCACAATTCAGCCCCTCTTCAATTCATAAGGTTAGAGGCAAGCCTCCTGTTGTAATCGACGTGAGACTTCCCCAACTCATAAGAACCGCGTCTTTTAGGAAGGATCTGTTATGCCCAGCCTGTTTGAGCCGATTGAACTGGGAAGTGTTTACGCCAAAAACAGAATTCTTATGGCGCCACTGACGCGTGGCAGAGCGACCCGTCAGCATGTTCCAACACCCATTATGGCCGAGTATTATGCGCAGCGTGCCAGCGCAGGTCTGATTATCTCGGAAGCAACCGGGATCAGCCGGGAAGGTCTTGGATGGCCTTATGCGCCAGGCCTGTGGTCACAGGAGCAAGTGGAAGCCTGGAAGCCGGTTACTGCGGCTGTGCATGCAAAGGGTGGAAAGATTGTAGCCCAACTCTGGCACATGGGGCGCATGGTGCATTCAAGTGTGACGGGCCAGCAGCCGGTCTCTTGCTCGGCAACAAAGGCGCCTGAGCCACTTCATACTTATGACGGTAAGCAGCCTCCCGAAATTGCCCGCGTCCTTACCAAAGATGACATTGCTCGTATTCTAAACGATTACGAAAAAGCAGCTCGCAATGCTCTTGAGGCCGGCTTTGATGGTGTTCAGATTCACGCAGCCAACGGTTATCTGATCGATGAATTCCTGCGGGACGGTACCAACCATCGCTCTGATGAATATGGTGGTTCTCCTGAAAACCGCATCCGTTTCCTGCGTGAAGTTACGGAGCGGATAATCACCACGATTGGCGCGGACAGAACGTCAGTAAGGCTTTCACCCAATGGCGACACACAGGGGTGCATTGATAGCCACCCCGAACAGGTTTTTGTGCCTGCCGCAAAGCTTTTAAATGATCTCGGTATTGCTTTTCTCGAATTACGCGAACCCGGACCCAATGGCACCTTTGGCAAGACCGATCAGCCGAAGCTGCATGGTCCGATCCGTGAAGTCTTCACGAAACCACTGGTTCTAAATCAGGATTACACACGGGAGGAAGCAATTGAAGCGGTCGCAACCGGTGTGGCTGACGCCATTGCATTCGGTCGGCCTTTCCTTGCTAATCCAGATTTGGTGTATTGTCTGGAAGATAACCTTCCCCTGAACAAAGATGACATCCGTACATGGTACACGCAGGGGGCAGAAGGTTATACCGATTATCCATTTGCTCGGTGAAGCCTCATCATTTTCTAAAAGCTCCTTTTTAGATAAAAGGGGCTTTCATTTTTTCTGTAGGAAAATTGAGATACTGGGTGAAACTGAGCAAAGTCTTGAGTGCGTGAGAAGGCTTGCAGGTGGACGTAGCCATTACCGGCCTGTAAGAGAATTTGTAGAATATACGCGTTTTTCATATCGTATTTCGGGAGTAGTGAATGCCCAGCGTAAGCCCATTTGCCGGCAAACCGGTCAATCCGGATCGTCTTGTCAATATCGACGCCCTGCTTGACGCCTATTATACCCGCAAGCCCGATCCCGCCATTGCAACGCAGCGTGTGGCGTTTGGCACATCGGGGCATCGTGGGTCTTCGCTGACTACCAGTTTCAATGAAAATCACATCCTGTCGATTAGTCAGGCGATTGCCGACTATCGCAAGGGCGCAGGTATTACCGGACCTCTGTTCATCGGTATTGATACCCACGCGCTATCACGACCGGCGCTGAAGTCTGCGCTGGAAGTGTTTGCCGCCAATGGTGTGGAAGTTCGCATTGATGCGCAGGATGGCTACACCCCCACGCCGGTCATCTCGCACGCGATCCTGACTTATAATCGCGGACGTAGCAGCGGTCTGGCAGATGGCGTGGTGATTACGCCATCACACAACCCGCCAGAAGATGGTGGCTACAAGTACAATCCTCCCCATGGCGGCCCGGCGGATACTGATATCACCAAGGTGGTGGAAGGTGCAGCCAACGATTACATGGCCAAAAGCATGGAAGGGGTGAAGCGCGTTAGTCTTGAAGATGCGCTGAAAGCCGCCACCACAAAGCGCCATGACTACATCACTCCGTATGTGGACGATCTGGCTGCCGTGGTGGACATGGATGTTATTCGCGAAGCTGGAGTATCCATTGGTATCGATCCGTTGGGTGGGGCTGCGGTGGATTACTGGCAGCCGATCATTGACAAATACGGTATCAACGCCACGATCGTCAGTAAGGATGTGGACCCGACCTTCCGTTTCATGACCGCCGACTGGGATGGGCAGATCCGCATGGACTGCTCTTCGCCTTACGCCATGGCGCGTTTGGTGAAGATGAAGGACAAATTCGATATCGCCTTTGCCAATGATACCGATGCTGACCGTCATGGCATCGTGTCTGGCAAATATGGGTTGATGAACCCCAACCATTATTTGGCAGTTGCGATTGAATATCTGTTCAACAACCGCAAAAACTGGAACGCCAATGCGGGCGTAGGCAAGACGGTGGTCAGCAGCAGCATGATCGACCGCGTGGCCAAGGAAATCAGCCGTAAGCTGGTGGAAGTGCCGGTTGGGTTTAAGTGGTTTGTTGATGGTTTGTACCACGGCACATTGGGCTTTGGTGGGGAAGAAAGTGCGGGTGCATCCTTCCTGCGCCGTGATGGCACGGTTTGGAGCACAGACAAGGATGGTATTATCCTTGGCTTGCTGGCAGCCGAGATTACGGCTCGTACCAAGCGTACCCCCGGGGCTGCGTATGAGGACATGACCAAACGCCTTGGTACGCCGTACTACGCGCGTATTGATGCCCCAGCCAACCCGGAACAGAAGGCTATCTTGAAAAATCTATCGCCTGAGCAGATTGGTATGACTGAACTGGCGGGTGAGCCGATTATTAGTACTTTAACCAATGCGCCGGGTAACGGGGCAGCCATTGGCGGGCTAAAGGTTTCTGCTAAGGATGGCTGGTTTGCAGCTCGTCCATCGGGCACGGAAAATGTCTATAAAATCTACGCTGAAAGCTTTAAAAGCGAGGCGCACCTCAAGGCCATTCAGACCGAAGCACAAGATGCAATTTCTGCCTTGTTCACTAAGGCATCTGAGAAGAAGGCTGACTGATTTTTGAGTAACTCCTATGCCCTATCATTGGGGCATGGGTTAGTGCCATCTACCCGTCATGGGTAGGTGGCATTTTTTTTGCGGTATCGCAAAAGATCTGGCCCGGCTTGTCGTTTTATAACCACATGATAGCGTAAGGCTTGGTCTGAATTTTCATGGAAAGCAGGGTAATGGAGAACAAACAGACGCTTTCCGTAAAAGAAAAGATGGCCTACGGGTGTGGTGATGCTGCCTCCAACATGATGTGGGGTATGACGTCATCCTACCTCATGTATTATTATACAGATATATATGGTCTACCGCTGATTGCCGTATCGTGGATACTTCTAGTGGCGCGTGTTGTAGATGCCTTCTGCGATCCGGCCATCGGCTATGTTGTGGACCGTTTGGGCGGCCTGATCGTGCCGCGCCTGATCCGGGTTCTTGCCATTCCCTTTGGCCTAACAGGCTTTCTGTGTTTTCTTGCCCTCCCGCTTTCACCTATGGGTAAGGTCCTATGGGCAGTGCTGACCTATATCGTATTCGGTGCGATTTATTCATGCATCAACACGCCCTATGGTGTGCTCGCTGTTATGATAAGCCGTTCCGCAACGCAGCGGGTTGGCTTGAATGCATTCCGCATGATGGGCTGTCAGGCCGGGTCGTTGTTTGTGGCGCTGCTAACTATTCCCGCCATTAGCTGGCTGGGTGGGGGCGAAAGTGTGGCACAGCACCAGTATGGCATGGCGGTGTATGTGCTGGCGCTGTCAATTCTGGGGAGTGTTTTATGGCTGTGTGTGGCGCGCGGCTGCACCGTAAGGCATCCGCCAGCGCCTGTCCGACAGAACCTGACGGTAACGTTGCAGCATCTATGTGGAAACAGGCCCTGGGTGCTGAGTAATCTGCTCGCATTCTTCTATTTTGTGGGGCAGACTGCTCTGTTCGGGTTTGCCCTGTATTACGCCCGCATTATTCTGGGTGGCACGGAGCAACTTGGTGCCAATATTATCACCTTCATTACCGTCCTGCTGTTTGCAGGGGTGCCCACGTGCCTTCCGCTTGCCAAACGTGTGGGAACTATCCGTAGCGGGATTATATGCCTGATCGCACAGGGAGCAGCCTATCTGGCAATGGCTATGGCTGGTGCGTCCATGATAGGTTTTTTCCTGTCTGTAGCGCTTCTGGCATTGGCTCAGGGCGTGATGTCTCCGCTGTATTACACCTTACTGGCGGAAGCCGTGGATAATGGTGATCCGCAGACCTCAACTGGCTCGCCTGGTCTGGCTTATTCAATCAATACATGGGTCACTAAACTGGCGATGGGGGTAACTGGCTTCGTTCTGGCGCAGTTCCTGTCACAAGGCCATTACGTTGAGGGTGGAATTGCTCAGCCGTTGGAATTGTCTGCATGGATTGCTGCGGGCTTTGTATGGTTGCCACTGGGGGCGGTATGTATGCAGGCGCTTTGCCTTCTGGCATGGCCCAACAAGAAATAAATGTTCTGCCGGTGTTGTAATTTTATGGGTAATGCAGAGTAACGGGTTCTGAATTGCTGTATTTATTATAAAAGCATACATTCTATTCAGTGCATCATTTCGGTTAACACAAATGAAAAGAATACCTCTAAATTTGATTGCTTTGTGCGGAATTGTGGGTGCAGTGCCCGGCTGGTCAAAGTGACACCTCACACTGCCTGACGGGGGAGGAAACACAGGCTGCCCTACGGCTTTACAAAGGGGCTACGGATGGGGCTGGGCATCCTTACATTATTGGCGGCCCATTGCCGCGGGATCGGAACTACAATGGGAGCTCCCAGCCACAGCGCAAGGAGCCAAGGCATTGCGGTTTCTGCCATTGCTTATGTTATCCCATCGGAGGTGGATGATCGGAGGTGGATGAAAAGGCGACTGACCTGACGGGCTTCCACTTTGATGATGCATCCTTTGCCTACATGACCAAACTGGCGCCGTTGTATAATGCTGAGAACACAAATTTCCATTCGTTTCACAAGCGTGGCGGTCACCTTATTCTGTGGCACGGCTTGGCGGATCAGTCGATTTCGCCTTTGAACACCATTGCGTATTATCAAGGCGTGCAGCGAGAAATGGGCGTGGAGCAGACCGACAGCTTCCTGAAATTTTACCTGCTGCCCGGTGTCGGACATTGTCGTAACGGCGAGGGTTTTCTGCCGGTCGATTTTCTAACCCCGCTCATGGCTTGGACGGAAACCGAGACGATGCCTAACACTATCCGCACCGAACGGCCAGTGCTGGGTGAAGGGCCGATGTTGCCGCCACTGGGTGAACACGGCAAGCCAACTGCAGGTGGGCAGATCCACATGGCTCCCATGCCTAGGGCCTGTTAGCACTTGATCCAGTCTGCGGCTGCAGCGATGTGTATGACGGCCAGGAACGACGCTGCGGTTTTCTCGTATCTGGTTGCAACAGCACGCCACTCCTTGAGACGGGCCCAGAGGTTCTCGACCAGGTGCCGACACCGATAGACCCATCTGGGGCAGGCAACCGGCGCATCGCGTCGTTTTGCGGGAATGGCCGGTCGGGCTCCCATGTCCCAGATACGTTCACGGAAGGCGTCCGAGGCATAGCCCTTGTCCGCCACCACCCACAAAGGAATGGCGGGAAGGCTATCGAGCATATCTGGAGCCAGCGGCAGTTCATGGGCCTGGCCGGGCGCCAGGGCAAAACCAACAGCCTTTCCATGCCCGTCTGCTATCACGCAGACTTTTGTGCCATAGCCGCCGCGAGAGCGGCCAAGTGCTTCACGATGGTCTCGCTCTTCAAAAGAGCCCCCTTTTTTGGGGCTCCCGCCGCCTTGTGGTGAGCTCTGATATTCGTGCCATCCAGAAAAGTCATGCCGAGTGCTACTCCCTGTTGTTCCTGAACCAGTGCGAGCAGGCGTTCCCACACACCCAGCTTCGCCCAGCGGATGAAAAGCTGCGCCGCTCGCCACCATGGACCCAGTTCAGCGGGGATGCTCCGCCATTTCGCGCCATTCTCATGACGCCAGAAAATTGCTGCTATCGTACGCCGCAGATCATGTGGCGGCGTCTTGCCCCTTGGGCGAACCGCCTCAATCAGAGGTTCCCAGATCGCCCATGTCTCGTCCGTAAAGGTGCCTGTTCTGTCTCCTTCTTCCATCCCTACAATATGGGAAGAAATTCAAGATCTAACAGGCCCTAGCCAGCCTTATGCACAGGCTAATGTCGCGTCGACTGCCAGCAATCCAGTTTATCCCTATCC
Organism: Acetobacter ascendens; assembly: GCF_001766235.1. NCBI lineage: Bacteria > Pseudomonadati > Pseudomonadota > Alphaproteobacteria > Acetobacterales > Acetobacteraceae > Acetobacter > Acetobacter ascendens. The sequence goes on along the minus strand of NZ_CP015164.1, from coordinate 1,039,397 downwards.
ATATATTGTGCAGTATACTGGAACAGGGGACGTGAAGGATGCACAGAATTACCGGCCTGTGAAATCGCCAGTGTTCGTGCCCATGATATTTGCAAGTGGAGGGTTCGACGCGGAAATCTCACGGAAGGGTTGTACATCGGGTTAGATTATGAAAAAGTCTATTTTGTGTAAAAGAAATTTTCGTAAGCTATAAGAAAACCCGATGCAGACAGAGTGTAGCGCAGGCGCGTATGAGTTTCCAGCCTCCTATGGACGGCGTGTTGTAGCCCGTTTTGACGGGGGTCGCATGAGTTCGGATGGCGGTGTCATCCTGGTAAAGCAGGTCGATGATAGTCTGGGGTTCAGTCGCCGTTTTGCTGCATGTTTTCGCGATGAGCGGCATCCTGCCTTTGTGGAATACCGGGTTGAAGACCTTGTCCGTCAGCGGATCATGGGCCTGGCACTGGGCTATGAAGACCTTAATGACCATGACGCTTTACGTCATGATCCTGTCATGGGTCTGGTATCGGGACGTCTGTCAGGAAGCCGGGCCAACTGTGCGGCACTGGCAGGAAAATCCACGCTGAACCGGCTAGAGCGCAGTGGGCAGCAGGCAGATCGTTACTGCCGCATCATTGCTGATCATGAGGCCCTGGCTACCCTGTTCGTGACGCTTTTCATGGACCAGCATGAGCGCGCACCCGCCCGGATCGTTCTGGATGTGGATGCCACCGATGACCGTATCCATGGCCATCAGGAAGGCCGGGCCTTTCATGGATATTACGGCCATAACTGCTATCTTCCCCTGTATGTCTTCTGCGGGGACCATCTCCTCAGCGCTACCCTGCGCACGGCAGACAGGGACCCGAGGAAGGAAGCACTGGCAGACATCCGCCGGATCGTGGAGCAGATCAGGAGCCGCTGGCCCCGGGTGCGTATCCTGGTGCGTGGGGACAGCGGTTTCGCCCGGGACAGTCTGATGACATGGTGCGAAGACAACCACGTTGACTTCCTGTTTGGGCTTGCAGGCAACACCCGCCTGTATGACCGGATTGCCTCTTTGTCCGCTGAGGTTCGTGACGAAGCCGCCACGACAGGCAAAGCGGCGCGCGGCTTTGCCTCCTTTGACTGGATCACAAAGGACAGCTGGACGCGCCGCAGGCGGGTCGTGGCCAAGGCCGAATGGCGCCACGGCAACCGCTATCATCGCTTTATTGTCACCACGCTACCGCAGGGAATGTCCGACCCCCGCCATCTCTACGAACAGATTTACTGCGCACGCGGGGATATGGAAAACCGCATCAAGGAATGCCAGATGGATCTGTTCTCAGACAGGACCTCGTCCCACACCATCCGGGCCAACCAGCTCCGGCTGTGGTTCTCGGCCGCTGCCTATGTCCTGCTGACCGCTCTGCAAAGACTGGCCCTTGGCCAGACCAGCCTGGAGACGGCGACCTGTGGCACCATACGCGCACGACTGCTCAAAATCGCGACACGTGTCACGCTCAGCGTCCGTCGGATTGTCCTGTCCATGCCGGACATGTTCCCCTGTCAGCATGAATTCGCCCTCGCTCATGCACGATTGCGAAGGCTCCGGCAGGCCATCTGAAGAAACAGACCGCGCACAGACCACATAGCTTCCACCAACACTGCCTTCTCAGGCCGTGACACCCTCACTGCGTTCAGAACCCGCCGCCAGAAGCAGAATATCGTCAATATTCCAGATCGGGCTCCTGTGGGATGACTGAACTCTACAAAATGACCTGAAATTGCCTCAAGTGTGAGAAATCCGCGTTGAAAAACCCTTTGGTTCTGAGCTGTTCTGTGTGATTCCATTTCTTCGGCGTTGATTGGGGATGGTGGAAGATGAAGCAGCCTGGTTTCTTTGATGTTGAAGAGCGCCTTGCTCGGCTGAGCGGGCTTGGCGATCAGCTGGAGGCCTTTTCCCGGACTGTGGATTTTGAGGTGTTCCGCCCTGATCTGGAGCTGGCTCTGGCCTATTCAGACGGAAGTAAAGGCGGACGTCCGCCGTTTGATCCGGTGCTGATGTTCAAAATTCTGGTCATCCAGACGTTGAACAATTTGTCTGATGAACGGACAGAGTATCTGATCAACGACCGCCTGTCGTTCATGCGCTTTCTGGGATTGGGGCTGTCGGACCGCGTGCCGGATGCCAAAACGGTCTGGCTGTTTCGTGAGCGTTTGACACAGGCGGGTGCCATTGAAAGGCTGTTTGACCGATTTGACGCGACCCTGCGGAACGCCGGTTATCTCCCGATGTCTGGTCAGATCCTGGATGCAACACTGGTGGCTGCTCCAAAGCAGCGCAATACGAACGCTGAGAAAGCGGATCTCCGGGCAGGACGTATTCCAGAAGACTGGCAGGACAAGCCCGCAAAGAGGTCGCATAAGGATCGTCATGCACGATGGACACTTAAGTTCACGAAGGCGAAGCGGCAGGACGATGGAACCATACCGTCGAGCGATCTCGCCATCCCGTTCTTTGGCTACAAATCCCACGTCTCCATCGACCGGAAGTTTCGGTTCATCCGAAAATGGAAGACGACGGATGCCGCCGCCAGTGATGGTGCGCGATTGAGAGAGGGGCTGTTAGATAAAACCAATACGGCCTCAAGCGTTTGGGCTGATACAGCTTATCGCTCGAAAGCGAATGAGGACTTCATGGACAAAGAGGGTTTTGTCTCAAAGGTTCACAGAAAAAAGCCGCATCTCAAGCCTATGCCCCGACATATCCAGAAATCGAATGCTGGAAAGTCCGTGATCCGATCACGCGTCGAGCACGTCTTTGCCGACCAGAAATCACAGACGGGGTTGTTCATCCGAACTGTCGGTATCACCCGGGCCACCATGAGGATCGGGCTGGCCAATATCGTCTACAACATGCGCCGCTTCCTCTTCCTCGAAAGGTTGAACGCGAGCGCGTAGTCATCCAGCGGGACGGCAGTCCCCGATCTGCTCAAAACGCAGATCAAAAGCTACCCCAAAAACCGTCAATCAAATCGCCAAAAGCCTGAAATCACGAGCCAAGCGCATCAACCAACGGTTCTTCGATCCCTCCAAGTCACGAAGTAACAAAAACTGTGCCGCCCGACTTTTAACGTCGGACGGACTTAATAGGTCAAGTTGGGACCATTCACTTTATTTGTGATTGATACGTTGTGATTTTTGTATTGGTGTCGGTGGCAAGCTTAACCAAATCTGTATTTTTAGATGTGGTGATTTCTGCCGTAATGGCTGATTTCATCTTGGTTGTGCTGCTCATGAAATAGCGAGAGTAGCCTCGGTCAAACGCCGCGCCATATAAATGTTGCAGCCGATCAATAATTTTTTGGTTTTGAGCAGAGGGTTTTGTAGGCAGAGTTAAGGTGTGATCTGTTGCCAGTTTAGTGAGCGTATCATGGTTTGCCGTCAGGTCTTTTACGATAGTCGGGCTGAGAAGAGCGATATCGTTGCGAGCTGAATGGGTTTTGGCAAGGTTTGCTAACGCAATATGGGTGAGATCCATTTCATTAAGTTGTTGGACAAAATTTGCATCAGCAGACGTAAAAGGTGCAGCTTTTGCCAGAGCAGGCAAAGGAGGGGCAGGGGGCTGACCAGGGCTAATACAGGCGCTCAGAGCCCTTTTGGAAATTCACGGATGAGCGTTTCGGCGTAGCATGAGGCTTCCCATGGCGATGTGGATCATGGCCTCTGCGACGTCGATCCGCTGTTCGTAGTCCTTCACAAGGCGACGCCAGCGGATCATCCAACCGAAGGTCCGTTCCACAACCCACCGACGCGGCAGGATTTCAAACCCTTTTGCTGTCTCTGACCGCCGGATGATCTCGACTGTGAAGTCGAGAAAAGTGGCCTTATCCATCAATTGGAGGCGGTCATAGGCTCCATCGGCAAACAGGTGCTTCACCCAAGGCCAGCGTTTACGAATGGCATCAAGGATCATCTGTCCTCCTGCACTGTCCGAAATATCGGCTGTTGTCAGCTGGACCAGGAGAAGGCGGCCATCCGTATCAACTGCGATGTGACGTTTCCGACCGACGATCTTCTTGCCTGCGTCATAACCACGTGTCTTTGCGTGGGGTGCCTTGATACTCTGGCTATCAATGACACCACCCGATGGACTGGTTTCGCGTCCTGTCGCTTCACGATCGAGCATCAGACAGACATCATGAATGGTCTGGAACAGGAAACGGCGCATCAGCCTGCGGAACCACCAGTAAACCGTTTGCCATGGGCCAAAATGAACCGGAAGCATCTCCCAACCGCAGCCTGAGCGCACGAGATAGCGCAGAGCATTGATGATCTCACGGAAATCGGTTGTCCGTTTCCGACCACGCCGGTTCGCAGGGGGCATCAGAGGCGCTATGCGCTCCCATTCCTCATCTGTCAGATCAGACGGATAGCGTTTCGTCTTGCGTGTAATTCCGGCCATGCGGCCTCGTTGTGCTGGCGTCCACATCCTGCCTTTGAATCACGCTCAAAACCTCTTGAAAACCTATCATAGCGAATTTCCAAAAGGGCTCTAAGAACGTACAGATAAAAGCAGCAACGAGAAAAGGCTTCTGTATTAAGTTTGTAAAAATTTTCATGTTCCAGATAAAGATTTTGTAGGTAACAGCGTGTGTAGATATTCTATAAAATTGTATCATATAAAAGTTTAAAATTGAGAACCAGAATAAGAGCAGCCATACCCCAGGCAAAAATGGTTGTTTTACGAGAAATGACAAGCTCCCCCATTTTCTGGCGGTCAGATACAAACAGAATTAAAGGGATAACGGCAAAAGGGAGTTGCATGGATAAGATAACCTGGCTGAGCATCAGCAGTTCTCCCACCCCTTTATTACCGTAAAGAGCGGTCACCACTATAACAGGAATAATGGCAAGGCCGCGTGTGAGCAGCCGTTGCAACCAGTGCGGTATTTTTAACCGTAAAAAGCCTTCCATAATAATTTGCCCAGCCAACGTGCCGGTAACAGTTGAATTCGTTCCGGCGGCCAAAAGGGCAACCGCAAACAGGGTTGATGCAATACCTAAGCCAAGAACGGGAGAGAGCAGGCGGTAGGCGTCCTCAATTTCCGCAACATTCTGATGGCCCGTTGTATGGAAAGCGGATGCGGCAACAATCAAAATGGCAGCATTAATGAACAATGCCAGCACAAGAGCAATTGAGCTATCCCATGTAGCCCACCGGATAGCCTCCCTACGTCCAGATACAGTGTGCTCAAACGCACGTGTCTGTACGATAGATGAATGAAGATACAAATTATGCGGCATGACCGTAGCGCCAATAATGCCGATGGCAATGTAAAGCATATGGCTGTTGGTCATGATTTCGGGTGAGGGAATAAAGCCTTTGAGCACTTCAGCAACAGGTGGAGCCGCAGCCACAATCTGCACGCCAAAACAGATAGCAATAATGCTGAGCAATACAATCACAAACGCTTCCAGATATCGGAAACCACGGTTCATTAAAAACAGCACAAGAAAGGCATCAAGAACCGAAATAATGGTACCTCCTAAAAGCGGAATACCAAACAAAAGCTGAAGTGCTACGGCTGTGCCAATAACCTCAGCCAGATCACACGCAATAATGGCAAGTTCGCAAGCCAGCCACAGAACAATATTGATAACTGGTGGAAAATGATCTCGACAAGCTTGAGCCAGATCACGACCTGTTGCAATGCCCAATCTGACAGAGAGAGCCTGCAGAAGAATGGCCATCAGGTTTGAAAGCATGATGACGGCAAGCAGCGTATACCCAAACTGAGCACCGCCTTGTAAATCAGTCGCCCAGTTGCCGGGGTCCATATATCCTACGGAAACCATGTAACCCGGCCCGACAAAAGCCAGAAAGCGCTTGAACCACGATGTATTTGCCGCCGGCAATTTAATGCTGGCAAAAGATTCCGGCAAACTTTGGCTGCCTGCTTCTGTCGTTTTAGCAAAACGCCATGCAGCTTTTTGGGCAGACAACGGTGGAGCAGGAGCTTGCGAGTCTTGAGGCATAAATTCAGACTAAACTGTACCTGATTAAAATATGCAACATGCTATATTAGAAAGCACAAGGAAACTTTTGGTTGCAGTGTATGTGCATAATGTCCAGCGCAAGATATTCCATTTGGAATACTTTATGCTTAATGGAATATCTTGACGGCATGGAGCCAACGAAGCCCTACGGACCGGTTGGAAAAAGAGAATGCAACAAACTTTTGATACAGCAGATACGCTACCCGATGCACAAACGCATTCAGAAGGTTTTCGCATCAGCCGTGTAGCGCGGCAACATGCCATTATTGAAGATTACGTAGAACTTATTGCAGACCTTCTGGATGAAGGGCAGGAGGCCCGGCAAGTTGATTTGGCAACGCGGCTGGGTGTTTCTCAGCCAACCGTGGCCAAAATGTTGACGCGCCTGAGCGATGAAGGTTTGGTTGCACGCAAACCTTATCGCGGTATTTTTTTAACGCCCGAGGGGCGTGCACTGGCGGAAAAAGTGCGCACACGGCATCGCATTGTTGAAGCATTTCTTCTGGCTCTTGGTGTGAGCCCATGCAATGCACGGATTGATGCAGAAGGTCTGGAACATTACGTGGGCGCTGAAACACTAAAAGCGTTTCAGCTTGCCATAGATGCTGGTTTGGAGGACTTCATGCAAAAAGCCAGAGCCTAATCAACTCCTGTGGCACATGCCATCCAGTAGCACATCGAGTGCGGCTTCAACCGGATCTGATCCAACCTTCTCTTCAAGAAGCTGACCACTAATCGCGAGCATGGCAAGACCATGCACCTGTGCCCAACTGGCTGCCGCTTGTGCATTGATGGCAACTGGGCGGAAACTGCCATTGTGCTGCCCTTCTTCAAGAAGTTTCAGAAGGATCTCGAATGTATTCATAGCCGTGCTCTGCAATTCAGGATCAATCGTCTTGTCCGCATCGGAGCTGAACATCAGGCGATAAAGACCGGGGTTGCAGAGCGCAAATTCTATACAAGCCTGCGCCGCAGCCACAAATTGCATGCGTGATGAAGATTGGTTTGAGGATATGGCAGCCATCATGGCCTCTCCAAGCCTAAAGAAACCGATCTGGGCAAGTTCCCGTAGCAACATCTCTTTATCTCGGAAATGTTTGTAAGGCGCAGCGTGGCTCACGCCGGTACGGCGCGCGACTTCTCTTAAGGTAAAAGTCCAGTTTTGGTCTGCCGCCAGCATGGCAAGCGCTGTGTTGATGAGAGCGTGGCGCAGATCACCATGATGATAGGGACGGTCCTTCATTTCACTCATTTGTGAGGTCCATGTTTACAGCAGAAACTTTGTTGACACCAATGCGTTATGCTTCATATCCTGCCTGCATAAGTTTCTCCTGTAAACATGGAGGGCATAATGTCCGATACTGTTTCAGCTTCTGCTACAGCAACTGATCTACCAAAGTTACTAGATCGCCAGCGTACCGCGTTCTTGCGTAATGGGCCTCCTAGCTTACGGCAGCGGCAGACCGATCTGCGTCGCCTGAAAGCCGAAATACTGAAGCGACGAACCGATATTGTTCAGGCTTTGAATACAGATTTCGGACAGCGCTCAGAGCGTGAAAGTGCCATTGTGGAACTAATTCCGCTGGTGCAATCCATTAACTACATGATCCGACACGTAGGACGTTGGATGAAGCCGGAACGTCGCCACGTTTCCGCGTATTTCCAGTTTGGCCATGCATGGGTGATCCGGCAGCCTGTTGGTGTTGCGGGGATTATTGCACCGTGGAATTATCCAGTTTTTCTTGCCCTCGTGCCGCTGGCTACAGCAATTGCAGCTGGCAACCGTGCTATGCTCAAGCCTTCAGAATTTACGCCAGCCACATCCGCCGTGATTGAGAAGATTGTTCAAGCTGTTTTCTCGCCAGAACAGGTTGTTGTTGTCACAGGGGATGCAGAACTAGGTGCAGCGTTTTCTGCTTTGCCGTTCGATCATATCCTGTTCACCGGCAGTACTGCTGTGGGAAAGAAAGTTGCGGCCGCTGCTGCTCGAAATCTAACTCTAATCACGCTAGAGCTTGGCGGCAAATCTCCTACGGTGATTGAGCCTGATTTTCCCATGGCACGAGTAGTGGACCGGATAGCATTCGGTAAACTTACCAACGCCGGACAAACCTGTATCGCGCCAGACTACGTGCTGCTGCATGAAAATGATTTGGATGCTTTTACCGCAGTCTATCAGAATATCATAAGGAAGTTGTACCCGGATGGCTTTGCAGGGTCATCAGATTATACGGCCATTCTCAACCAACATCACTACGAACGGTTGACCGGCCTGATTAACAATGCGGAGGCTCAAGGCGCACAGGTCATCCATTTAGGGCGAGATTCACAAGAGCATCATGTCATGGCTCCCGTACTTCTGCTGAATGTCACCCCCCAGATGACGGTTATGCAGGAGGAAATTTTTGGGCCCATTCTGCCGGTATTAACCTACAGAAAACTTGATGAAGCGATTGCCTTTATTAATGCTCGACCACGACCACTTGCATTGTATTATTTTGGGAGTGACCGTAATGCGTGTAAGAAAGTATTGAAATATACAATTTCAGGAAATGTTACAATCAATGGCACTTTGTTACATGTTGCGCAGGACGATTTGCCTTTTGGCGGCGTAGGGGACAGTGGCATTGGGGCATATCATGGGAAGGAGGGGTTTATCGCCCTTACCCATGCGCGTGGGGTCTACCAACAGGGCCGTTTTAATGCCGCAACGCTGCTTCAGCCTCCTTTCGGAAAGCTTACGACTGCGATCACAAATTTACTTCTGAGATAATATCCTGATTTTATTCAAATAAAGTTCTAAAGTTTCATGAGCATCATGTGCATCTCATGGTTTTGCTTATAATATGATATTGATTCTCATTATCAATTGTGAAAGGGTGATTACGATTTAATGCGCACAGCCGCGCTGCGTTTGTGAAAAATGTTGGATCTAACGGCATTTTGTGGTGTGGAGGGTCAATGTTTATCGGCATGAACCGTTTTAAAGTTCGGCTAGAAAAAGAAGCCGAGTTCAAAAGTCGCTGGCTTGAACGGGAGGTTCTGTTAAGTGCTGCCCCCGGTTTTTTAATGATCCAGTTTATGCGCGGCGAGGCGCTGCCAGATTATGTAGCCTACGCATCTCAAACAATTTGGACCTCTCGTGAGGCATATCAAGCATGGCGTCAATCGGAACTGTTTCATGCCGCGCATAAAGGCATGGGCCAGAGTGAGGTTTTGACGATCGAAAAACGCGAGTTCAGTGGGTATGACGTACTGCGTACTGTCGCAGGGCAGGAGCAGGCAGCCTGATGAAAAACCAATGGACAACAAGCAAGGGCACTGATCAGATTGCAGCTACCTTTTTGCTGTCTCGCCGATCTGTAGGTGTTGCGCTGATTTGTGGCATGGCCTCAATCTGCATGCCCCGTGCTGAGTTAGCGCAAGATGTGACAGATGCAGTTACGCCCAGAAGTGTAACAGATTGCCGGGGCCGACGTGTTACACTCCACGGAGCAACAAGAATAGCCAGTATTGGTGGCACTATAACCGAAACCCTGTACGCGCTTGGGCGATCACCTGCGATTTTAGCTGTAGATCAAACTTCCACATGGCCAGAGCAAGCACGGAAAGAGAAAAAAGATCTTGGTTACATGCGTGCTATTTCGTCCGAGGGGGTTTTGTCTCTGCGTCCAGATCTCGTGTTGACCATGAACGATGCAGGCCCACCCGCAGCCAGGGATCAGCTTGTGGCCTCAGGTGTTCCTGTTGTGTTTGTAGACGCTACACCATCTCCCGAGGCCATTGAACAGCGTACCCGTTTTTTAGCCGGGATTGTTGGGGCTCAGGCAGCAGGAGAGCAGCTATGCAGCGCTCTTACCGGGCAGTTTCAGCAATTGGAAGCATGGCGCGCCACGCATACAGGGAAGCCACGCGTGTTGTTTATCATGCGCATGACAAATAACCGCCCCATGGCTGCAGGTAAAGGTACAGCAGCAGATGCGATGATCAGTCTTGCTGGGGGCGTTAATGCCGGTGCTGATATGCAGGGTTACAAGATTGTGGATCAGGAAAATCTGGTCGCTCTGCGGCCTGACATTATTCTGCTTATGGATCAGACAGCAACATCTATTCGTACAGCCTTGCAGGCAGACCCCGGCTTCAAGCTCACTCCGGCAGGGCGTAATAATGCTTTTGTGAGCATGGAAGGGGAACGCCTGCTGGGCTTTGACCCCCGTACACCTCAGGCTGCGTTAGACCTTGCTAGAATGATGGCGGCGGTGAGCCATCCTGTATGACAATGGTTCGGCGGTCCACCATTCTGTTTCTATGTGCCTTGTTACCATTGTTGATGCTGATCATGGCAATCTCTCTCAATATCGGGGCAACAGGCGTACATCTTTCGGCTTTGTGGCAGAATGACCTACAGGCCAATAGCTTTGCAGACCGGGTTGTGTTGACCCAGATCCGTGGCCCTCGTGTTGTTATGGCTGGGCTTACGGGAGCGGCTCTAGCTGTCGCTGGCGCTGTCATGCAGGGGCTTTTTCGAAATCCGTTGGCCGATCCGGGGTTGATTGGCGTGTCTTCCGGGGCTGCTTTGGCCACGGCGTGTATAATTGTATTGGGCGGCGCATGGCTTGATTTAGGGGCAGGAGACGTGCACGCAGCAATTATGAGCACCGCATGGGCTGTGCCCGTGGCGGGGATGCTGGGCAGCTTTGTAGCTGCATGTTTGCTTTACATGTTTGCAACACGCGGGGGCACCACATCTGTTAGCATGATCTTGCTGGCAGGGGTGGCGTTTAGCGCATTTTCTGGCGCTTTAACGGGTATCCTTATTTTTCGTGCTAACGACACGGCTTTACGTGATCTAACTTTTTGGACAATGGGCAGTTTTGCAGGAACAACTTGGTCACGTATAGGCCTGTTATGTCCTTTCCTGTTGGTGGCTACATGGGTAACGGTGCGTCTGGCTTCGCCCCTGAATGCTCTGCTGTTGGGGGAGAGCGATGCACGGCTCATGGGATATCCCGTGGAGCGTATTAAGCGGCTTGCTATGTTCTCGGTTGCCTGTGCTGTTGGTCCTACGGTTTCCTTTGTGGGGGCAATTGGGTTTGTTGGCGTTGTGGTTCCCCATCTGGTGCGTTTGGTAACTGGGCCAGATCATCGGCTGGTACTGCCGGGAAGTGCCTTGTTGGGGGCTATCCTGTTAATAGCGGCAGATACGTTGGCGCGCATTATTGCCATGCCGGCAGATGTGCCTGTGGGGATTGTAACCGCGGTTTTAGGCACGCCAGTTTTTGTTTGGCTGCTTACACGCACGCATGACAAGGAAAGACTGGCATGAAGCTTTCTTTGCGCAACGCAGGTTGGCGTGTTCGCGGCCAAGACATTGTGCATGAAGCCTCTCTGAACTTTGAGGCTGGGCAGATGACGGCCATTATCGGGCCGAATGGGGCAGGTAAAAGCACATTGCTCCGCCTTGCCAGTGGTTTATTGCCGCCAACCAGCGGTGATGTATGGATTGATGGTGCTCCTATAACCAGATTTTCTTCTGCTTGTCTGGCGGCCCGTCGGGCTATGTTAATGCAGGACTCTCCTTTGCGGGCTCAGTTTTCGTTGCGTGAGTTGGTGGCGATGGGAGGGCGGATTTCTGCGCCATTCATGAGCACTTCAGTTCGTTTAGAGCTAGCCGGGCAGTTGCTTGAACGGGTTGGACTGGCGGCGTTTTCTGAGCGCGATGTAATGGATCTGTCTGGAGGAGAGCGTCAGCGCGTTCATCTGGCTCGGGTTCTGATGCAGCTAGAGGCCGCAGCGCATGGTAATGGCAGGCCTCCGGGTTTTTTGTTGCTGGATGAACCAATTTCCGCGCAGGATCTATCCCGGCAGCATCTGGTGCTTAACCTTGCACGCGCCCATGCCTTAGCTGGTGGTGGTGTAGTGGTGGTTATTCATGATCTAAATTGGGCGGCAGCCTGTGCGGACCACATTGTGGTGATGCATGAAGGGGCTATTTATGCGCAGGGGCCACCAGAACAGGTTTTAACCAATGCGTTGGCCAGCCATGTTTTTGGGTTGGAAGACGGGCGAGTGCGCATGCACGTAGGTAGCGGCAAACCCTACGTTTTGCCGCATGATATGATGTGCCAATCATGATTGAAGGAAAGGAGCAGGCTATGTCTCAGTATATTGCTATGAACCGATTTTTGGTGATACCGGAAAATGAGGAAGCCTTTCAAAAGCGTTGGCTGGATCGTGAGGTTTTATTAAAAACAGTTCCAGGATTTGTTAGTTTTCAGTTTCTTAAAGGGCCGGAAAAAGAAGGCGCTAGGCTATATGCTTCTCATACAGTGTGGGATTCATACGATGCCTTTGTGGCTTGGACACAATCTGAGCAGTTTCGTCAGGCACATGCAGGTGCAGGGCAGGGCCGTGCTTTGACGGCAGGCCCCCCAGTGTTTGAAGGGTTTAGCGTTTTGCAGAATGTGACGGTCTGATATTCTATATCTGACATGTGAAAATGACTTAATGACCTGAAATCCAAAGGGGTTTCAGGTCATTTCTATTTCTTTAGAAAATCAGTTTGGTGTGCTGATAAGCACATTAGGCGTAATCATATAGTTTTTAACACACATAAAACCAGCCCGCGCTCCATCTGCTGCGCGTGCTGGGTTAAACCCTGCATGATCAATGGCACTTTTAAGAGCCCTTTTGGAAATTCGCTATGATAGGTTTTCAAGAGGTTTTGAGCGTGATTCAAAGGCAGGATGTGGACGCCAGCACAACGAGGCCGCATGGCCGGAATTACACGCAAGACGAAACGCTATCCGTCTGATCTGACAGATGAGGAATGGGAGCGCATAGCGCCTCTGATGCCCCCTGCGAACCGGCGTGGTCGGAAACGGACAACCGATTTCCGTGAGATCATCAATGCTCTGCGCTATCTCGTGCGCTCAGGCTGCGGTTGGGAGATGCTTCCGGTTCATTTTGGCCCATGGCAAACGGTTTACTGGTGGTTCCGCAGGCTGATGCGCCGTTTCCTGTTCCAGACCATTCATGATGTCTGTCTGATGCTCGATCGTGAAGCGACAGGACGCGAAACCAGTCCATCGGGTGGTGTCATTGATAGCCAGAGTATCAAGGCACCCCACGCAAAGACACGTGGTTATGACGCAGGCAAGAAGATCGTCGGTCGGAAACGTCACATCGCAGTTGATACGGATGGCCGCCTTCTCCTGGTCCAGCTGACAACAGCCGATATTTCGGACAGTGCAGGAGGACAGATGATCCTTGATGCCATTCGTAAACGCTGGCCTTGGGTGAAGCACCTGTTTGCCGATGGAGCCTATGACCGCCTCCAATTGATGGATAAGGCCACTTTTCTCGACTTCACAGTCGAGATCATCCGGCGGTCAGAGACAGCAAAAGGGTTTGAAATCCTGCCGCGTCGGTGGGTTGTGGAACGGACCTTCGGTTGGATGATCCGCTGGCGTCGCCTTGTGAAGGACTACGAACAGCGGATCGACGTCGCAGAGGCCATGATCCACATCGCCATGGGAAGCCTCATGCTACGCCGAAACGCTCATCCGTGAATTTCCAAAAGGGCTCTCACACAGGAAGAGCTTGTATTCCTTGTGCCATATGATCAAGATACTATTGTTAGCCTGAAAGGCCTGTCTCACTTCAATTTACCCTTGGTTCGCTTTAGAAAAGAATTTTCACAAGGTATTTATGAGCGGACAGAACAAATATTAAGCGATCATATCATACAGCCACACCGTATCTTATGGTTTAATGAAACATTGAGCGCTATTCAGGTGGTGCGCTCTGGTCTTGCGTGCGCTTTGATACATCGCTCAAGCTTGTCTATTTTATCAGAAACAGAAAAGAAATTTACCATTCACGCATTACAGCATCCGGCTGCAAGGTGGGAGGTTGGTATGGCAACCTATGATATCGGTATCAATCCTGCTCGAGATCAGTTTCGGAAAGAGTTTTATCAGTATATTAAGAACTTGCACCCATAGAGACGCTTACGCATCAAAGTTATTAGCTTTTGAAGGACAGATATGGTGTGAGCGGTCGCAAGTCGGAGCAAATAAAACAATCTGCTCCGGAAGCGAAGGTTATATCAGCGTGATGGCTACAGAAATAAACTGATGCTATGCGTTAATCTATATTGGTTTGTGTTGAAGCATTCCATCTCCCTTCGGAAGAAATTTCGTTCAGAGCATTTCGGTCTGAGGGCGCCTCACGTTTTTGCAAGGCTTCCGGTAGAGTTTCTATGTTTCCCTGTCGCCCAACAATAATAGCTGCATGCAATTCATACTCTTCAGGCAGTTCTAAGCCAGCATGGGCCAAAGCGTGGTCAAAACCACTTACGGGGTGCGTCGCCCAGCCGTTATGCGCCGCTTGAATTTGTATGAGAACCGCCGCCGCACCGGCATCAAATGCGTGCGTTGGCAGTGGGGAGGGTTCTCCTGTGCGGCTTGAAAGCGTTATGGTTTGAGAAGCCACATAAATGATGGCCGATGCATTTTCTGCCCAGAACTGATTGAATGGTATAAGCCATGATAAAAAGCGTTCCCATTCTGCAGTCCCACGCCGTGCATAAATAAAGCGCCAAGGCTGCATGTTATAGGCAGAAGGAGCCCATCGTCCGGCATCTATTAGCGAAAGAAGTTCTTCCTTACTGATGCTTTCTGGCTGGAATGCTCGTGGAGACCAACGGTTAAGAATAGCCGGCAGCACGGAAGAATTGGGAGCACGGCCTGGCGCTGTTGTCATGGTTTTTCCCGTAGCAAGAAACGGTTCTGAATTTATGAAAGAGCCTGCTGTCCTGCGATCCGCCGGAGTAATTCAGCATGTGGTGCATGAATACGCCCACATAGCGCATCACGATGAGCGCGCTCTAATGGGTTATGGGCAGATAGCCCAGCATTGCCTGCCAAACCAAGTAAAGCAGATGTAAAGTCAGCGGCAGCATCAACAACACGTGTCTTTATAACCGCTGCATGAGCTTTCAGTTCATGGGGTGGACGAGCAGCTTCTACATCCATGGCGTAAAGCCGGAGCAGCATGGCGTTCATGTGTAATGTAATGGTAAATCCCCCAACGGCATCGCGCATTGAAGGTAACGTTGCCAGCGGTGCCCCCAGATTAGATGGAACACGGGTTTTCAGGAACTCACAAAACCATGCCAGTGCAGAGGTTGCGATACCATTATACAAAGCACCCAATAGCCCAGTATTCCATATAACGAGGGTATTGCGCCCTGCTGGTGGTGCATCAGGCGCATAGAGTTCTAGCGCGGCATCGGGTGGCAGGATAACATTTGTAAATGTAACTTCATGGCTATTGCTGGCACGCATGCCGATGTGATCCCAGTTTTCAAGCACATGGATCCCATCTGCTTTGGCTGGCACAATAAATGTACCAACCTGCGCGGGGTCATCATCTGTGCGAGCACGTACCAAAAGCCAAGATAAACCGGGAATACCTGTTACATAGGCCTTTCGCCCAGTTAAACTCCATCCGGTTGCCGTACGGGTGGCTATTGTGCTGGGCAGTCCACCCCGAGAGGCAGAACCAAGATCAGGTTCAGCTAGCAGGATATTCAGCAGTTGATCGTGCTGTTCATCTTCTATCCAACGGGGCATATCTCCAGATCCGAACTCATGGTGAGCAATGGCGGCACGCACCATGTAATGATTGACCATAACTAGCGCTGTAGAGGCATCCCCCTGAGCAATCTGTCCAACGATGTCCTGCACAACACCTAGAGTGAAGGGAGTAGGGCGCTCTGGTGTGGATATACGTAAAGACAGCAGACCTGCCTGACGTAGATCATCAATATTTTCCTGTGCAAAAACCCCAGTGCGATCATGATGAGCTGCCCGTGTGGCAAACTGCTGTTTGAGATGCGTAGCTGCATCAATGGCATCGTGCACGGTCTGTAGATCAATCGACATGGAATATATATTTCACCATTTTCATGAGGTGGTAATGAAATATAACATTTATGACGTGAATATATATGTCAATGAGAGATTTTTTCCTCAAGAAAGATGTGAAGTGGTTAGCTAAATTTCGATTCACTGAAAGAGGGCGTTCGAAACTTATATGGCACCTTATTTGCGCACGTGATCAAAAAGGATTCTCTTTTAAATTCACTATATATAATTGTTATTATATTAAAAATATATCTTTTAAAAACAAATAAATACAAAAATTCAGTAAGTGATTTTTAGAGGGAAAATTCTCGATCTAGCACTTCTCACAACATAAAACTACATTAAATAGTAATTATTTTATTGACTCATTTATAATGGTTGTTAGCGTGTTGAAACGTAAAATGCGCATTAAAAATAGTTGTTATATGTAAGCAACGAGGTCGCAATGACATATCATGCACGTTCCTCTCAGAATTTTTCTCCACGGATTGATGCGCTTGCGCAAAAGCTACGTCCCATTTTTGCACGTATTGCAGATGGTGCCATTGATCGGGAAGAAAACCGTATTCTGGCCCATGATGCCGTAAGAGCCCTTTTGGAAATTCACGGATGAGCGTTTCGGCGTAGCATGAGGCTTCCCATGGCGATGTGGATCATGGCCTCTGCGACGTCGATCCGCTGTTCGTAGTCCTTCACAAGGCGACGCCAGCGGATCATCCAACCGAAGGTCCGTTCCACAACCCACCGACGCGGCAGGATTTCAAACCCTTTTGCTGTCTCTGACCGCCGGATGATCTCGACTGTGAAGTCGAGAAAAGTGGCCTTATCCATCAACTGGAGGCGGTCATAGGCTCCATCGGCAAACAGGTGCTTCACCCAAGGCCAGCGTTTACGAATGGCATCAAGGATCATCTGTCCTCCTGCACTGTCCGAAATATCGGCTGTTGTCAGCTGGACCAGGAGAAGGCGGCCATCCGTATCAACTGCGATGTGACGTTTCCGACCGACGATCTTCTTGCCTGCGTCATAACCACGTGTCTTTGCGTGGGGTGCCTTGATACTCTGGCTATCAATGACACCACCCGATGGACTGGTTTCGCGTCCTGTCGCTTCACGATCGAGCATCAGACAGACATCATGAATGGTCTGGAACAGGAAACGGCGCATCAGCCTGCGGAACCACCAGTAAACCGTTTGCCATGGGCCAAAATGAACCGGAAGCATCTCCCAACCGCAGCCTGAGCGCACGAGATAGCGCAGAGCATTGATGATCTCACGGAAATCGGTTGTCCGTTTCCGACCACGCCGGTTCGCAGGGGGCATCAGAGGCGCTATGCGCTCCCATTCCTCATCTGTCAGATCAGACGGATAGCGTTTCGTCTTGCGTGTAATTCCGGCCATGCGGCCTCGTTGTGCTGGCGTCCACATCCTGCCTTTGAATCACGCTCAAAACCTCTTGAAAACCTATCATAGCGAATTTCCAAAAGGGCTCTAACAGGCGATGGGCCGGGGTGCACGTACAATGGCTTTTATTGATGATAGCCTTGTTGGGTATAATAATTTCCTTGAGCAATCATTTTATGAAGATGCACGTTTTTGAGTATCATGATTCAGTCCTCCAGTATCAGGCGAGATACCTCGTGCACGCAAAAGTTGCCTTAGTGCCAGAATAACCGGAAAAACCTCGGCGTTATGATCACCGCCAAGATCTTTCCATGCGCGCTGCTCAAGCTCCACAATTTCACGATCTTCGAAAAAGACACGTTCTGTAAAAGCAATAAGTAATGGCCATGCCAGATCTAGCAATAGGGGCACTTTTAATCGTCGGATAGAGAGCAAACCAAAAACACGATTGGTCAGTTCTTCGCTATCTTGCGGAACGTAGGAAATCCATAGCTCCATAACGGGTTCATCAATGCCCTGCGTTTCGATCCTGAGAGTTTGATAAGGATATTGAGTACGAATGGTCATGATATCACGATAAGCAAAGTCACGGCCATCGCGCCGCCTTTGGCCATAAATCAGTGCTTCACTAATAGGCTGCTTGCCTCCTGTTCTGGCAAAGGTGTAACGCGCTTCAACAAAATTTTCTCCACTCTCCATGCCAAGAAAACGCGGTTTCATCTTGCCCACAAGTTTGCTGTGCAAAACTTGATGATTCATATCCATGAGGTTTTCATGCATAAAACTGTAATGGCAATTCACCACCTGTCCGAAACGGCGCGTCCGGTAATGCCTGTCGCTTACCCGCGGAAAGTTAGGCAACGGTACGGTGTTGGCAAGTGTTTGGTCTCCCATAAACACAAAAAGAAGGCCGCCTTTTTCCTGACATGCCCATGTTTTCAGCTTAAGGCAGGTTGCTCCGGGCTGGGGGTTTGGTGCAACAGATTGTCCCTCGCGGTTAAATGTTATGCCATGCGCCATACAGGTGATGAGGTTGTTATGCACGTCTCCCTTACCAAGGAGCACTTGGCGATGAGGGCAAAGTCCATCTAGGGCATAAGGTAGCCCAGTGAGCGGGCGGACAATAACAATATGATGCCCGGCAAAAACAACATCGAGGGCCTTTCCGCGTTTTACTTCGCGCGACCATGCGAGAGGATACCAGAAGTTTGGATTACTTTTGACGCGTCTTAAATCAGTTTGTTTGAGATCGACGGTGTTTGAACCGGCTGCGCGGAATCCATTTTGCATTGTTTGGGCCATTCATTAAGGCCTGCTGGAAACGAAAGAGTAAGGCAATAAGAATTGATAATGCTTGCCGTTCTGTACGTATCAGCAGACAAATGTCATCCAAAGCCGCATCACTAAATGATGCTCTTTTGGAATAGATGTACTGACAGGGGAAAAAGGGGTTTATTTACACTATCCTGCACAGATAACTGGCAAAGCACCAGACTGTAGAAGATATTGCAGCATACGAGGTAAGGCAGTTGGACATAGTAACTTCCCCCACCTTCGGTACATCCCGCCCGACGGTATGGTGGCTGAACGATGGCAGGTCTCCTGGCTTGCGGATCAGAACCGCTTGGCTCTACCTTCCCATCTCCATTTGGAGACAGTGGTTCACGTTATCCGTGAACGAACCAGCGGCTACCGCTTACAGTTGCGGGAGCAGCCCCGACTAGGCATCTGAAAAAAACGATAAGACCAGATGCTGACGGTGTTCCCTATTAACCCGCTCGCGCGGGGCCATCGTGGTTTTTGGTGAGGCAGTTTGTAACTTATCTTTTGATAAGAGCAAAGCAGAATTACAGAATAGGATGAAATGCTGATATCAAATTTGTGCAATGGTAATCCCCCCATAAAAAGAGTGGCTTTTGAATGAGAATTTTCTCAGCGTAAGAATTGAGGAGATTCTGATGAAGAGTGATCGCTTTACTGACGCCCAGATCATGGGTGTGATCCGCCAGGCTGAGGGCGGTGTCCCGGTTCCTGACCTGTGCCGGGAGCATGGGATTAGCAACGCCACGTTTTACCGGTGGCGCGCGAAATATGGCGGCATGGATGCTTCGATGATCAGTCAGATGAAGGCTTTGGAAGAGGAGAACCGTCGGCTGAAGCGCATGTATGCGGATTTGAGCATGCAGACGGATATCCTGAAGGAAGCCCTTGGAAAAAAATGAAGCGGCCAGCCCAGCGCCGGGAACTGGCCGCACAAGCTGTGGCGCATCATGGGGTCAGCATTGCGCTGGCCTGTCGGATTTTTGGGATATCCGAGGCCTGCTTTCGCTATCGTCCGCGACTGGCAGCGGAGAACGACAGGATTGCCGCTCTTCTGGTGGGACTGACCCAGGCTCACAGGAGATGGGGATTTGGTCTGTGTTTCCTGTATCTGCGCAATGTGCAGGGACAGCTCTGGAATCATAAGCGGGTTTATCGGATCTATCGGGAACAGGAACTCAACCTGCGGATTAAACCCCGCAAGCGTCTGGTTCGCGAAAAGCCAGAAAAGCTGTCGGTTCCGGCCCTTCCCAACAGGGTCTGGTCCATGGATTTTATGGCGGACAGGCTGATGGATGGACGTGCTTTTCGGCTCCTGAACATTCTGGATGACTTCAATCGTGAAGGACTGGCGATCGAGGTTGATTTTTCCCTGCCAGCCTGTCGGGTTGTCCGCTGTCTGGAACAGGTTATGGAGTGGCGTGGCAGGCCAGAAGCCATCCGAATGGATAATGGCCCTGAATATGTCAGTCATACGCTGGTTTCATGGGCCGAAAAACAGGGGATTACCCTGATCTATACGCAACCGGGTAATCCGCAGCAGAACGCCTATATTGAACGCTACAACAGAACTGTCCGGCAGGAATGGCTGGAGCAGTATCTGTTTGAAAGCATTCAGGACGTGCAGGAGGTCGCAACACAATGGCTCTGGACATATAACCATGACAGACCCAACATGGGGAACAGCGGGCTACCCCCCGCCCAGAAACTAAAAACAGCTGCCTGAATTCTCATTCAGCACCCCACTAAAAATGGGGGGATTACCCAATGCCAGTTGAGACTGAATATAAAATAGCCTTTTATGCCGGAAAATACCTGCCGATAACCGTTGTGAACGAAAAGGTATTTTCCGGCTTGTCTTTTTGTTTATTTCAGTGGCTTACAGTGTGTGCTGCAACAAAAGTGTTGAGTGCCTCAATTTGTGTTGCGAGATCCTCATCCTTCAGAAACGAGCCCAGAAAACTATTTCGGGCCAGAGTGATAATGTCTTCGCGCGACACTTTTCCTGCGGCCACTAATGCTCGGAAGTTATCGTTTATATATCCACCAAAATACGCAGGATCATCTGAATTGATGGTGACACGCAATCCAGCATCCAGCATGCGGTTTACTGGGTGGTTATTCAGATTATCTACAACGCACAGTTTCAGATTAGACAAAGGGCAGACCGTTAGTGTCATCGCTTCTCGGGCCAGACGTGCCGTTAGGGCGGCATCTTCCAATGCACGATTACCATGATCAAGACGATTAATATTCAGCAAGTCCAAGGCTTCCACCACATAAGATGGCGGACCTTCCTCTCCCGCATGTGCAACTCGCATGAGGCCGGCACTTCCAGCAGCGGCAAAAACACGTGCAAATTTTGAAGGAGGGTGGCCTAGTTCAGATGAATCAAGGCCAACGCCAGAGATATGAGGGATCCATTTTTCTGCTGACTTAAAGGTTGCAAACGCAGAGTCTTCGTCCAGATGACGCAAGAAGCACATAATAAGCAGAACGCTTATGCCATGTTGGGCCTTTGCTTCTGCAATTCCAGATAGTAGGCCTTCCATCACCACATCAAAGGGAATGCCCCGTGTTGTGTGCGTTTGCGGATCAAAAAAGATTTCTGTATGGGTCACGCCATCTGCTGCGGCACGTGCAAAATAGGCAGTGGCCAGATCATGAAAATCTTCTGCAGTTTGCAAAACAGAAGCGCCAGCATAATAGATATCTAGAAAATCCTGAAGATTGTTAAAATTATAAGCCTTTTTGACATCTTCAACAGATTGGAAAGGAATTGATATCCGGTTGCGCTTAGCTAGTCGGAACATCAGCTCCGGCTCTAGGCTTCCTTCGATATGTAGATGTAGTTCCGCTTTGGGAATATTGGTGATGAATGTATCGTGTACCATGGTGTATTATTATCATTCTGCGACCATTTGACAAGTTGCTCTATATATTTGCAGCAGCGGCAGATGAAGACCATTGCCGCATATATCACCAGATGTAATTAAAAATATTATGATATAAGGCGAATATATAATAATGTTTTGAAATCTATGAAATTTAAAAGGGGCGGGTGCATGAAAGCCCATACATTACGAATGGCTATAGGTGGCAGATAAGCAATTTATCTATTGCATTTTAGGTACGGTATAATACCATATCTAAAATGTGAAGGAGTGGTTTTTGTTTATGATGTCTTCTAGCCCCCAATATTCTGTATCATCAGAAAAAAGGTTACGTCCCAAGGGGGCTGAACGGCTGAAAAAGCTAAAGGATTCTGCCACAAACCTTTTCCTTGAACATGGTTATGAAGCCACTTCCATGGACATGGTGATCCAAAAAGTAGGGGGATCACGACGCAACATATATGAGCGCTTTGGTGGTAAAGAAGGACTGTTTGTTGCAGTTATAACAGACGAGTGCCGGAAGCTGGCAAAGCCACTTGAAGGACTTGTGTTAGAAGATGGTTGTGTAAGACAAACGCTAGGGCCTGTTAGATCTTGAATTTCTTCCCATATTGTAGGGATGAAAGAAGGAGACAGAACAGGCACCTTTACGGACGAGACATGGGGCGATCTGGGAACCTCTGATTGAGGCGGTTCGCCCAAGGGGCAAGACGCCGCCCCATGATCTGCGGCGTACGATAGCAGCAATTTTCTGGCGTCATGAGAATGGCGCGAAATGGCGGAGCATCCCCGCTGAACTGGGTCCATGGTGGCGAGCGGCGCAGCTTTTCATCCGCTGGGCGAAGCTGGGTGTGTGGGAACGCCTGCTCGCACTGGTTCAGGAACAACAGGGAGTAGCACTCGGCATGACTTTTCTGGATGGCACGAATATCAGAGCTCACCACAAGGCGGCGGGAGCCCCAAAAAAGGGGGCTCTTTTGAAGAGCGAGACCATCGTGAAGCACTTGGCCGCTCTCGCGGCGGCTATGGCACAAAAGTCTGCGTGATAGCAGACGGGCATGGAAAGGCTGTTGGTTTTGCCCTGGCGCCCGGCCAGGCCCATGAACTGCCGCTGGCTCCAGATATGCTCGATAGCCTTCCCGCCATTCCTTTGTGGGTGGTGGCGGACAAGGGCTATGCCTCGGACGCCTTCCGTGAACGTATCTGGGACATGGGAGCCCGACCGGCCATTCCCGCAAAACGACGCGATGCGCCGGTTGCCTGCCCCAGATGGGTCTATCGGTGTCGGCACCTGGTCGAGAACCTCTGGGCCCGTCTCAAGGAGTGGCGTGCTGTTGCAACCAGATACGAGAAAACCGCAGCGTCGTTCCTGGCCGTCATACACATCGCTGCAGCCGCAGACTGGATCAAGTGCTAACAGGCCCTAGAGTGCATCCGGTGCGCCATGATGGTAAATATTTCACAGTAGATGCCATTCATTTGTCAGAACCATCACCTTAACGCACGCCTGTGCTATTTCAGGCTGGGGCCTCTAAACGAGGGCAACAGTTTGCCGGAGCCCATGCAGAATGTGTTTTTATTGCAGGGCCATCTCAGCAAATTGTTGGCAAAACGGTTGCCAGCATACGCAACCAAGCCAGACTTCAAGGGCGCCGCGCAGAAGATCCACTTATTTTCTCTTTGTTAACTATTATCACGGCACCAACGCGAAAGGCCGCATGGGAAAAATATGAAGATTATAAACGGTATATCAGTTTGGAAGGAGCATTAACACTTTTGTCGGGATGGACTGGCGTTGATTTTTCGCAGTACGAACTTGATGCCCCCATAAGGCACGTGCGAAATGATGCTATTAATTCCGCCATTGATTCTCTGACTATACTTAACCCAGACAAGATATGGACAGTGGGTGAACTGGCGCGGCACGCGGCAATCGGGGGCATGGGGGTTACAATTGTTGGCAGCCCTACCGAAATTGCTGACCAGATGGAAGCGTGGATGGAAGAAACAGGCATTGATGGGTTCAATCTTGCCTATGCAGTAGCCCCCGAAACGTTTGAGGACATTGTAGACCTTATTATTCCTGAACTTCAGAAACGAGGCCGCTATAAAACAGCTTACCAGCCGGGAACATTGCGCAACAAGCTATTTGGCCGCGGCGATAAGCTTGATAATGCCCATATCGGCAACTGATACTGATATGAGTAATCTAGTTTGAATGGTGCGCAAGCCCGGCAGTATTGGGGATGATGGGGCCTGATCCAGTATCTTTCAATAACTGCCGTATATCCTGCAGCACAGCTACCCAATGGTAGCTGCGTAAGGTGCTGATATTTTAGAATAATACCTCACTTTGATTACCATTCATCTGACGTGCTTCTTGCAAAGCTTCAGCAAAGCGTGCGCGCGTTGCTTGCCCCATTCGGCTCATACCGCAGGCATCACGCATACGCGTAATGGCTTCATCATCAGGGCAGTCAATCGCAATAGCGCGGCAGGCAAGGTCAACAAGAGCAGGCAGGGGCACCTTGGCTGGATCTACGTTTTTTTCTGAAGTGCACGAAGCCAAAGGCAAGCGTGAAGTCACAGGAAGGCGCTCTGACCACAGGAAAGCACCAACACTTTCCTCGGTGCGGCCAAGTGATGCAGGAACAGCGCTTTGAATGCGCTCGCGTATTTCTCTGCCCACCCGTGCGAAGCCATGATCACGCGAGAGTGTCTGAATTAGCACGTCTTCACGCATAACACCTGCCTCATCCACAATCTGACGAATGAGTTGTGTTAAGGTTGGAAGATAATCTTCTTGATTAAAACGGGAGGGATCAATAACCGGTTTTTGAGTAGGAGATACAACATCCTCAGTAGGTGCTTTGGCATAAAGAGGTTCTGCTGGTGGTGCAGATATTGCTAGCGCTTCTGGTGGTGCTGTTTCCGGGGTTGGTTCTGCCTGCTGCGCGTCGAGAGGGTGATCTGAAATATCCTCTATATCGGGGGAAATTTCGTTATGGCTCGTAGCCGCCATTGCCGCATCGTGTTCTGCTTGTTCAGCACGTTTTTTGCGGGTTTCTTCCAAAAAACCATTCAAGGCGTGGTCAATCCGTTCCACTTCACGCGGTGCATTGGTCCACCAGTCTGTGGACCAGATACGGAGGATGTTCCAGCCAAGGTTTTCGAGCACAGCTTGCCGCAGTCTATCCCGATCACGGGCAGTAGCACTGCGGTGATAAGTTGTCCCGTCACATTCAATACCGGCCAAAAATGTGGTGGGCAGATCAGGGTCTATCACGCCCAGATCAATACGGAATCCAGATACGCCAATTTGCGTTGTAACGTTCCATCCCTTGGCGCGCAGCATGGTGGCAACTTCAACTTCAAATATGCTGTCATAACCGCCCACGGACCCTTCATGTGCGCCTGCCAGTGCGGTTGCGCCACGTTCAGCAAATAGCAGGAAGCGGCGCAAATCACGCACACCTGCGGCACGTGTTCGCTCAATGGCAATTTGATCTCCACGGAGTGAACCGAACACAATCAACTGCTCTCTGGCACGGGTGATGGCAACATTCAGCCGTCGTTCACCGCCCTCCCGGTTAAGGGGGCCGAAGTTCATGGAAATCTTGCCTGTAATATCAGGACCATAAGTTAAGGAGAATAACATGACATCACGCTCTTCACCCTGAATATTTTCTAGATTTTTTACAAGCAGAGGCTCTGGCGCGGCATCACCCGTAAATCTTTCAAGACTTGGATCTTTGCGAACTTCCGCTTCTAGCAAATCAACAATCAGTTTTTGCTGCTCACCATTAAAGGTGACGATACCAACCGAGCGTTCGCGCCCATCACGTATGATTTTTATAGCTTCCGCAACCACCATACGTGCTTCTATAGGGTTGGTGTGGGACCCGTTGCGTCCGGGTTCGTAAACACCTTTGGGCACGAAACGGAACGATACAGCCTGATCGGACGTGACAGGTGAGGGGAAGGTAACAAGGTTGCCGCCATAATATGTCTGGTTAGAAAAGGCGATCAGGCTTTCATGCCGGCTTCGATAATGCCATTCCAGACTAATGGCAGGAATGCCTGCTCCAAGACATTCATCGAGAATGGAATCAAGGTCAGTTATTTCATCAGATGTTGCAATATCGTCAGCCGCTTTGCCGGCTACAAAAAAATCGGTTGGCGGAAGCTGCTTGGGGTCTCCTACAACAATAACCTGTTTCCCCCGGCCAATAGCGCCAATGGCATCCCATGTTGCAATCTGGGAGGCTTCATCAAAAATCACCAGATCGAAAGGTTCTGCATCTGCTGGCAGATATTGAGCCACTGAAAGAGGGCTCATCATCAGGCAAGGCGTTAAAGTCCGTAGGGCACTGGGCATTTTCTCAGCCAATTGGCGTACCGGAAGGTGGCGCGTTTTTTTTGCAATTTCGCGGGTTAATATTTTATATTCGGGGTCGTGCTGCCGTTCGGTTTCCCCCGGAATTTTTCCTGCCAAGCGTGCACGTATCAACCGTATCGCAAGGTTCTTCAGTTTTTCATCAAGCTCACGAAAACGCAGGATACGGCCTTCATGCGTTGCTGCCACAAAACCGCTTAACAGGGCGGAATCGCTTACGGCATGCATGGTCCACCAACGGGCATAATTTGCTTCAAAAACAGAAAGAACATCTTCCTGCGCAACCAGGCCTTGCTCAATTGCAGTTACCAAAGGCGTTAAGCCCAGTTGTGCTGCATGGTGGCAGGCACGTTGCCACGCGCACCAATCTCGCAATTCACGCGCAGAATTTTTCCAGTTTTGTAGTTTTTTGTTGGTTTCGCGCAGCCAATCTGGAGCCTTGGGGCTTACCAAAGCGCTGATATTACTAGCACTGCACTCGGCAAGCGTTTTCAAGGCTACTTCCAGTGTTGAAAAGGCAGCCCGATACTGTGTCAGCGCAGTATGAACGCTGCCTCCCGGTGCTAGCAGATCTTGCCCTTCGGTCAATAAGGTTTTGAGGTGAGTACGAGCCGAGAGAAGGGCAGCAGTATCCGCCATACACTCGCCAAGGTGACTTCTGGCTTGTTGGCCCCATTCAAAAACAAGATTTATCTGATCGAAATCCGTATCAAGTCCACGCCATAAGCCACCAATATGTGCCTTGTGCGGAGCTTCCTCCAACTTGCTGGCAATGGTCTGGCGTTCCACCAGCTTTTCCAGATCGCTTTCGCAATCTTCTGGCATGGCTATGGCATGCTCGTTCAACCGCTTGCGGATGGCTTTTTGCCCCATGGAACGCGCTATCAGCCATTTTTCCTTTGCCGTGCGCCATTCAGCAAGAATGTCAGACACAGGAAGTATGCCAGCACTTTCTTTCCAGCGGGTATTCAGGTCTTCAGTCAAAGCGCGATGTTGGGCAATACGTTCTTTTTCTGCAAGCACTTGGTTGCAAATGTCCTGCGCGGTATCTCCAAACGCCCAGCCAGCAGCATGCGGCTGTAATAAATGTGCACATAGCGCATCAATCTGGCCAAGGCGCACAAATGATAAATCATCGGTCCCTAATGCAAGCGCTTTACCCATATCATCTACTGCGTTGCGGAGCTCTCCTAAGGCAGACAATGTTGCATTGACTGTATCCAGCCACCGAGCCTCCCATAACGGAGACCATTCTGTCTGCCCAAGCCCAGCCAATTGGGGTGACACAACAATATCGCCAATACGAGTATACAGCGTGGCGAGGTCTTCGGCTGCCTGCACGAGAGTGTCGTAATCTGTTTTTGAATGCGTATCAGCATTGGCCCATACAAGGGGAATGCGTACGATTTTTTCTTCTTGCGCACGCAAAGTCATGCCAATGCCCCGATATGGCGTCCAGCCATTTCGGCGAGGGGCATGAAGCGCGTGAACATAAGCATTTAGCTCAAGGCGCAACGCATCAAGTGTCTGTTTTGTGTGTGCGTATTCTTCCTGCTGAAAATCTTCCAATGCGGCTTGGGCTGTCTGAAATTGTTGGAGCACGCCCATTTTACTGGCTTTTGGCGAGAACAGATCCAGACAGAATTCGGCAATACCTAGCTTTTCCAGCCGATTACGCACAACTTCCAGTGCAGTGCGTTTTTCGGCCACGAATAATACGGTACGGCCTTGCGCAAGGGTATTGGCAATGATGTTGCCAATTGTCTGGCTTTTACCTGTTCCGGGTGGCCCAATCAGCACAAAGTTTTCGCCCGCAGCGGCGCGTGCCACAGCTTTGAGTTGTGATGAATCAGCTTCCATCGGGCAGACAAGATCAGCTTGGGCCAATGCTGTATCAAGATCCTGAGAAGCATCAAACACAGCAGATGGTGTTGCGCCATCTTGTTCAGTCTCTTTGATACCATTTAACAGGCGGCTAGCAACATCGTTGGTGGCGAGCTTGTCCCGCCGTTCAAGAAGGTCTTTCCACATTAAGAATTTTGAAAAACTTAATGTTGTCAGGCTAACATGTTCACGGATTTCCCAACCCGGAATGTGGCGCAGATGAAGCCGAAATGCTTCAATAATTTTTGGCACATCCAGTCCAGAACCGTCTTCGGGAAGGTTTTCATGCTCTAGTAGGGGGATGCGGATATCATAATCCGCGCGCAGCATTTCCAGCAGAGTCGTGTTTATGCGAGTTTCATCGCTATGCGCACGCAGCGTAAAGGGCGATTTGATGCTGGCGCGCTCTAGAATAACCGGCACAAGGATTAGCGGCGCAAGGTAAGGTTTGCTCTTGTCCTCTGGTGTCCATGCTAAGGCTCCTA
Organism: Acetobacter ascendens; assembly: GCF_001766235.1. NCBI lineage: Bacteria > Pseudomonadati > Pseudomonadota > Alphaproteobacteria > Acetobacterales > Acetobacteraceae > Acetobacter > Acetobacter ascendens. The sequence continues at coordinate 1,011,058 of NZ_CP015164.1, read as the reverse complement.
TGGTCAGAAAGAGCACGTTTGTGCCACCTGGAGGGATCGAAGAACCCTTGATTGATGTGCTTGGCCGGTAATTTCTGGGTTTTGGCGATTTGATTGACGGTTTTTGCGATGGCGTCCAGTCTGCGTTTTGAGCGGATTGGGAGTTGTCTCTCGCTGGATGGCTATGCGCTCGCGTTCAATCTTTCGAGGAAGAGGAGGCGGCGCATATTGTAGACGATATTGGCGAGCCCGATCCTCATGGTGGCTCGACTGATACCGACAGTCCGGACAAACAGCCCCGTCTGTGACTTCTGATCGGCAAAGACATGCTCGACACGCGAGCGGATGACCGACTTTCCAGCATTTGATTTCTGGATATGCCGGGGCATAGGCTTGAGATGCGGCTTTTTGCGATGAACCTTGGAGACAAAGCCCTGCTTTTCCATGAAGTCTTCGTTGTCTTTTGAGCGATAGGCCGTGTCGGCCCAGACACTTGAGGCCATATTGGTTTTATCCAGAAGCCCCTCTCTCAATCGCGCGCCATCACTGGCAGCGGCATGCGTTGTTTTCCATTTGCGGATGAACCGGTATTTCCGATCGATGGAAACATGCGATTTATAGCCAAAGAACGGGATGGCGAGATCGCTGGATGGCATGGTTCCATCATCCTGCCGCTTCGCCTTCGTGAACTTCAGTGTCCAGCGCGCATGACGATCCTTGTGCGACAGCTTTGCGGGTTTGTCCTGCCAGTCTTCAGGAATACGTCCTGCCCGGAGATCCGCTTTCTCAGCGTTCGTATTGCGCTGCTTTGGAGCAGCCACCAGTGTTGCATCCAGGATCTGGCCGGACATCGGGAGATAACCGGCGTTACGCAGGGTCGCATCAAAGCGGTTGAACAGCCCATCGACGCGGAAATCTCACAGAAGGGTTGTACATCGGGTTAGATTATGAAAAAGTCTGTTTTGCACAAAAGAAATTTTCGTAAGCTATAAGAAAACCCGATGCAGACAGAGTGTAGCGCAGGCGCGTATGAATTTCCAGCCTCCTGTGGACGGCGTGTTGTAGCCCGTTTTGACGGGGGTCGCATGAGTTCGGATGGCGGTGTCATCCTGGTAAAGCAGGTCGATGATAGTCTGGGGTTCAGTCGCCGTTTTGCTGCATGTTTTCGCGATGAGCGGCATCCTGCCTTTGTGGAATACCGGGTTGAAGACCTTGTCCGTCAGTGGATCATGGGCCTGGCACTGGGCTATGAAGACCTTAATGACCATGACGCTTTACGTCATGATCCTGTCATGGGTCTGGTATCGGGACGTCTGTCAGGAAGCCGGGCCAACTGTGTGGCACTGGCAGGAAAATCCACGCTGAACCGGCTAGAGCGCAGTGGGCAGCAGGCAGATCGTTACTGCCGCATCATTGCTGATCATGAGGCCCTGGCTACCCTGTTCGTGACGCTTTTCATGGACCAGCATGAGCGCGCACCCGCCCGGATCGTTCTGGATGTGGATGCCACCGATGACCGTATCCATGGCCATCAGGAAGGCCGGGCCTTTCATGGATATTACGGCCATAACTGCTATCTTCCCCTGTATGTCTTCTGCGGGGACCATCTCCTCAGCGCTACCCTGCGCACGGCAGACAGGGACCCGGGGAAGGAAGCACTGGCAGACATCCGCCGGATCGTGGAGCAGATCAGGAGCCGCTGGCCCCGGGTGCGTATCCTGGTGCGTGGGGACAGCGGTTTCGCCCGGGACAGTCTGATGACATGGTGCGAAGACAACCACGTTGACTTCCTGTTTGGGCTTGCAGGCAACACCCGCCTGTATGACCGGATTGCCTCTTTGTCCGCTGAGGTTCGTGACGAAGCCGCCACGACAGGCAAAGCGGCGCGCGGCTTTGCCTCCTTTGACTGGATCACAAAGGACAGCTGGACGCGCCGCAGGCGGGTCGTGGCCAAGGCCGAATGGCGCCACGGCAACCGCTATCATCGCTTCATTGTCACCACGCTACCGCAGGGAATGTCCGACCCCCGCCATCTCTACGAACAGATTTACTGCGCACGCGGGGATATGGAAAACCGCATCAAGGAATGCCAGATGGATCTGTTCTCAGACAGGACCTCGTCCCACACCATCCGGGCCAACCAGCTCCGGCTGTGGTTCTCGGCCGCAGCCTATGTCCTGCTGACCGCTCTGCAAAGACTGGCCCTTGGCCAGACCAGCCTGGAGACGGCGACCTGTGGCACCATACGCGCACGACTGCTCAAAATCGCGACACGTGTCACGCTCAGCGTCCGTCGGATTGTCCTGTCCATGCCGGACATGTTCCCCTGTCAGCATGAATTCGCCCTCGCTCATGCACGATTGCGAAGGCTCCGGCAGGCCATCTGAAGAAACAGACCGCGCACAGACCACATAGCTTCCACCAACACTGCCTTCTCAGGCCGTGACACCCTCACTGCGTTCAGAACCCGCCGCCAGAAGCAGAATATCGTCAATATTCCAGATCGGGCTCCTGTGGGATGACTGAACTCTACAAAATGACCTGAAATTGCCTCAAGTGTGAGAAATCCGCGTCGATCGCACCCGCCTGGGTCAGACGCTTTTGACACAGCCAGACCGTTTTGGCATCCGGCACCCGATCTGAAAGTCCCAGCCCAAGGAAACGCATAAAGGAGAGGCGATCGTTGATCAGATATTCCGTCCGCTCATCAGACAAATTGTTGAGCGTCTGGATCACCAGGATCTTGAACATCAGCACAGGATCAAATGGCGGTCGTCCGCCCTTGCTTCCATCGGAATACGCCAGGGCCTTGTCCAGATCAGGACGGAACGCTTCAAAATCCACAGTCCGGGAAAACGCTTCGAGCTGATCGCCAAGCCCACTCAGCCGGGCAAGACGCTCTTCAACATCAAAGAAACCAGACTGCTTCATATCGCCATTCCCTCAATCAACGCAGAAGAAATAGAATCATACAGAAGACCTCAAAACCAGGGGGTTTTTAGAACCCTCCACCTTCCTGCTCGGCTGATCTAGCTTGGCGATAAATCTCGATAAGAGCGTTCTGAAGATTTTCTTTCTTGCGCGGTACAACAATTTCGCGCCGTGCAAGAGCCTCTATAGCATAGGCACGTGCGGCATCCTCCTGATAGCGGCTTTGATGAAGGGCTTTGTTGCGAGGATCATCCTCATCCATCAGATCTGGTGCAGAAATAAAGCGCAAAGGCTTAGCGTTACCGCCTGCGCGCATGTCTGCCAGCATATCCTCCAGTTTGGCAGGCTCTGGGCAATTTATCTCAATCTGCTGGCGGTCAGACTTTGGCAAATTGAGCAAGCGGTTACGTGCCGACATATCAAGAAGACGATTGCACCAGCGCTGAACACGATCAGCCGGGCGATCTGGTAGCTGTTCTTCCTCGCGTTCCTCACGCAGATCTGGTGGGGCTTCAAAGAGCGGCTGCTCGGAAGTGTCATCCGAGGTTTCATCGAGATCAGTATCTGCGCGAGAACCCGGAGTGGAAAGAGGACGAATGCGGCGCAGACGAGCGCGATGCACATCAATAATTTCGCGGAATGAGTCCTCATCCTCATCGCCGATATCACGCAGATTAGCTTCTCCGCGCTCACAAGCTGTTGCAAAGCTGGGTTTGCGGGTAGCTGTTACCAGCGTTGTTTCAAAAACGCGCAGATCATCAAGCTTCAGGCGGTTGCGTATACCCGGCAAATCTTGAACAACAGATGCGCCAGCATCCTGCAGGGAAAGCCAGAAACCTGCAAAGGCATGCCCTTTGGTAAGAACAATCAAGGGGCGCAGACCAATGGCCTCAAGGCAAGCTGCAAATAGAACGGTGGTATCCAAACAGGTTGCCAGCCGTTCTTCATAGACCTGAGAGGGCAGGCGGATGCGTTGTCCATATTCCACAAACGATGCTGGTGGATTGATATAGGTGATGTTCAGCCCACAAATGGCACACCAGATTGCCTGTGCTTGTGCCCATACTCTGGCTTTATCGCCTTGATATCCTTCCAGCGAGTGGGTTTGCCCTGCCTGCCGCAAAATATCGGATGCCGTGCGTAAAATGCGAGCAACAGCAGGATCATTCGGTAAAACAAATGCGGCAAGAATATCAGGAATGCCACACAGGCCTCCCCATTCATTACGAGCCAATACGCGCACATCACGGGTGGTTTTGGTTAGCTCCAGCTCTCCAGCACACGCAGTCACTGTTACTACTGCTTTGGATGCTTCGGTTTGGGCAGAGAGCAAGGCTCCATCAAGTGTGATGTCACGGTCATTCAACACGCGCAGTTCTTGGGGCCTTACCTGCTGCAACTTCCATGAACGCGGCGTAAGAAACGGGGGCTCGCTGCTGATGGTAATGTCAACAACGGGATATTCGATATCGGTTTTGTTGTCGAAGGCAAGCTCTTCAAGAATGGGAACACTGTTTTCCCAAAGGCTTGCATTTACGGCTTCTTGCAGTGCAATTTGCAGAGATGGTGTTTCGGTAGGCAAGGGTTGATCGGTGTCTTCAGAAATCTGTTTATGCTCTGTATCCACCGAAAATTCCCTTCTATCTTCCATATTCATGCGCTCAATAACACAACTATCTATCGTATTATGACAAAGTTATTCTTGTTTCATGAGAAAGAGGAGTGTGTGTAATTGGTAACAGATTTGCAAGTGATGGTAGAATGCGGGTGCTTGATAGGGTGGTCAGCTTTTAGCTGACATGCAGGGTAATATATTGGGCGAACCCTCTTATCTTTTGGTTGGGTCCGCTTTAAGTGCCAGAATTCTGGTGCCATTCCCCAAAAGCAGCAGGCTAGAAGGCCCGCAGGTTAAGAGCCCTTTTGGAAATTGACGGATGAGCGTTTCGGCGTAGCATGAGGCTTCCCATGGCGATGTGGATCATGGCCTCTGCGACGTCGATCCGCTGTTCGTAGTCCTTCACAAGGCGACGCCAGCGGATCATCCAACCGAAGGTCCGTTCCACAACCCACCGACGCGGCAGGATTTCAAACCCTTTTGCTGTCTCTGACCGCCGGATGATCTCGACTGTGAAGTCGAGAAAAGTGGCCTTATCCATCAACTGGAGGCAGTCATAGGCTCCATCGGCAAACAGGTGCTTCACCCAAGGCCAGCGTTTACGAATGGCATCAAGGATCATCTGTCCTCCTGCACTGTCCGAAATATCGGCTGTTGTCAGCTGGACCAGGAGAAGGCGGCCATCCGTATCAACTGCGATGTGACGTTTCCGACCGACGATCTTCTTGCCTGCGTCATAACCACGTGTCTTTGCGTGGGGTGCCTTGATACTCTGGCTATCAATGACACCACCCGATGGACTGGTTTCGCGTCCTGTCGCTTCACGATCGAGCATCAGACAGACATCATGAATGGTCTGGAACAGGAAACGGCGCATCAGCCTGCGGAACCACCAGTAAACCGTTTGCCATGGGCCAAAATGAACCGGAAGCATCTCCCAACCGCAGCCTGAGCGCACGAGATAGCGCAGAGCATTGATGATCTCACGGAAATCGGTTGTCCGTTTCCGACCACGCCGGTTCGCAGGGGGCATCAGAGGCGCTATGCGCTCCCATTCCTCATCTGTCAGATCAGACGGATAGCGTTTCGTCTTGCGTGTAATTCCGGCCATGCGGCCTCGTTGTGCTGGCGTCCACATCCTGCCTTTGAATCACGCTCAAAACCTCTTGAAAACCTATCATAGCGAATTTCCAAAAGGGCTCTAAGAAAGTAGCTCTACGGCGTGTCGTCAGTTAAGCAGGATGATGATTGAGGCGAACTGTACGGCTGCGAGGAAGGTCGATTTCAGTTTATCGTAGCGGGTTGCGATAGCGCGAAACTGCTTGAGTTTATTGAAGAACCTCTCAACAAGGTTCCGTTCGCGGTAGAGAGAAAAATCGGTTTTCCGTCGTGTCGTTCTGTTGCGTTTTGGCGGGATGACCGGGGTAATCCCGCGCTGTATCAGCCGATCGATCAACCTGTCCGCGTCATACGCCTTGTCAGCAAGGAAAGCATCCGGTTCGATGTTTTCCAGAAGTGGTTCTGCCTGGGTGATATCGGCATCCTGTCCCGGTGTGATGCCGAGTTCCACTGGATTGCCCAGAGCGTCGCAGATGGCATGGATCTTTGTAGTTAGCCCGCCTCGTGATCGTCCGATGGCCTGATCCGTGCCCCTTTTTTGAGAGCTCCGGCACTATGCTGATGCGCTCGGACAATTGTGCTGTCGATCATCATGTATTCGTTGTCGTAATCAGCGGCCAGATAACGAAATATCCGTTCGATGACGCCGCTTTCACACCAGTGGCGCAGACGCCGGTGCACGTTTTTCCAGTCACCGAAACGGGCAGGAAGGTCGCGCCATGGAATACCCGCGCGATAGCGATACAGCACCGCCTCCACGAACAGACGGTTGTTCACCGCAGTGCCGCCGACATAGCCTTCTCGACCAGGAAGAAGATCCTTTATCCGCTCCCACTGGTCATCGCGTAAACTATAGCGCCGCATCTGTCTGTCTCCCCAAAAAAACGGGAAAACAGTCAGCACACGCAGACACAAAGTACAACCCTCACGTGCCACTCTCAGGGCTTAACTGACGACACGCCGTAACTGAGGGCTTCAGATTTTTTCGATGTGAACAGACACATGCGCGTTACAGTAGCCGACGCACTGCTTCTAACACATCATGACGGACACGTTCACCAAGGGCGGAAGGCAACAGGTCAAAAGCGTGCACCGCATTTGCATAGACGACAAGTTCTGTCGGGACCGCGGCTTTCCATAGGCGCTGCGCAAAAGTTATATCTTCATCGCGAAACAGATCCAAAGCACCCGTAATCATGAATGTTTCCGGCAACCCAGAGAGATCATGCATGAAAGCAGGTGACAAATAGGCAAATCGTGGATCATCCACTGTCAATCCTCCGCGCACGGCGGACCAAGCGTGTTGGTTCTGAGCGCGTGTCCATACAAATTCCCCTGTTGTAGGATCATCGGAAAGGGCATCTGGCCCACCTGTGCGCAGATCAAGCATTGGGTAAATTAAAACTTGGGCATGCAATTTTGCCTTACCGCGATCACGCGCCAGAAGAGCTGTAGCCGCAGCTAAGCAACCTCCACCACTGTCACCCATAATCATGATACGATCGGGATCCACTCCCAGTTCTTTTGCACACTCATGTAACCATACAAGGGCAGCATAAACGTCTTCCAAGCCACCAGGAAAAGGCGTTTCCGGTGCAAGCCGATAATCAACAGAGACAATCAGGGTGTTTGTTTTTAAGGCCAGTCGGTTAAACATACCGGCCTGCATATCAGGTGTACCAGCAATCATACCGCCACCATGAATATAGAGAATGGCAGATCTCGTTCTCTTGGTTTTGGGTGGTTGAAATAAGAGAACGCGAACATCTGGGGCTGAAACAGGACCGAGGATCAATCGTTCCTCATATTTAACCGATCCAGAGTTTAGAAGAGTTGTTGTGCCTTCAACGAGGCCACGGCGGAATTCCATCAGATCATCCTGTTCAGGATCGAAGGATGGAAACGAAGCGATCATGTCGCGTTGTTCGGCATCAACCAAAGCAAGGGTAGTCATTGGGAGAACTCTCCATTTCTCTTGAGGGGCAACAGGATCATAAAGATCTGTCGATCGAGATAACAATGACCCTACAATAATTTGAATTACCGTAGTTTTTTGGAGATTTGTATGCGATTGCGCTTACATCTACCCACCCTATCCAAGATCGGGCGGGCAGATGCCTAAGGGCGCAAGCATAGCGTTATACGGCGGGAAACGGTAAAGAGCAGCTAGGGCCTGTTAGCACTTGATCCAGTCTGCGGCTGCAGCGATGTGTATGACGGCCAGGAACGACGCTGCGGTTTTCTCGTATCTGGTTGCAACAGCACGCCACTCCTTGAGACGGGCCCAGAGGTTCTCGACCAGGTGCCGACACCGATAGACCCATCTGGGGCAGGCAACCGGCGCATCGCGTCGTTTTGCGGGAATGGCCGGTCGGGCTCCCATGTCCCAGATACGTTCACGGAAGGCGTCCGAGGCATAGCCCTTGTCCGCCACCACCCACAAAGGAATGGCGGGAAGGCTATCGAGCATATCTGGAGCCAGCGGCAGTTCATGGGCCTGGCCGGGCGCCAGGGCAAAACCAACAGCCTTTCCATGCCCGTCTGCTATCACGCAGACTTTTGTGCCATAGCCGCCGCGAGAGCGGCCAAGTGCTTCACGATGGTCTCGCTCTTCAAAAGAGCCCCCTTTTTTGGGGCTCCCGCCGCCTTGTGGTGAGCTCTGATATTCGTGCCATCCAGAAAAGTCATGCCGAGTGCTACTCCCTGTTGTTCCTGAACCAGTGCGAGCAGGCGTTCCCACACACCCAGCTTCGCCCAGCGGATGAAAAGCTGCGCCGCTCGCCACCATGGACCCAGTTCAGCGGGGATGCTCCGCCATTTCGCGCCATTCTCATGACGCCAGAAAATTGCTGCTATCGTACGCCGCAGATCATGGGGCGGCGTCTTGCCCCTTGGGCGAACCGCCTCAATCAGAGGTTCCCAGATCGCCCATGTCTCGTCCGTAAAGGTGCCTGTTCTGTCTCCTTCTTCCATCCCTACAATATGGGAAGAAATTCAAGATCTAACAGGCCCTAAGCGTTGTTTAACGCGTTTGCATATAATACCGCCAACCACCTGTTTCCGTAATATCAGCACCACTACGTGCCACAGCTTCACTGCAAAGGAAGCCGCAAACTTCTTGTCCATCCTCTAACGTAATCCGACCAATGGACATGGGTTGCGGAACAGAGGCTACAAAGCGCCCAAAACCTGCGGCATCAAGTTCATAAACCTCCACTTCCAGCCCATTACCCTTAAAGCCTTGCTCTCGCACAAGGCCCGGTTTGGGGGGTGTGGCATTGGGTAAGGCAAACAGGCGGTAATCTGGAGCTGTGCGCGTAGTGCTCCGTAAAACAGCGTGTTCCTGCTCAAGCTGCCAGTGCAGGGGAAAGCCTTTTAAATGCGCCCCAACTACAGCCAGAAGCACACGACCATGCGGGGGTGTATTATCATCTGCTTTCGATGCTAGTTTATCAGTGCGTGCAGCCCCAATAGCCTCATCTAACGCATTATGAAAACGCCCAGCCAATGCTGCCAAATCTTTATCAGTGAAGGCAGGGGCAATAAATGTCACCCCAAAAGGAAGGCCATCTGGCGCAAAACCGGCTGGTACGGCACAGGCAGCCATATCAAGTAGATTTACAAAATTGGTATAGGCCCCAAGCAAACTGTTTGCTGCGATGGGTTGCTCCATAACCTCCTGTTTTGTGACAATGCGCGGTGCAGTTGGCAACAGCATGATGTCAAAATCAGCCCACATACGTTGTGCCACTTGCTGGAGGCTGTGCTGGCGATAAATGCCTTCGAATACATCTGTGGCTGTATAATTTTTGGCACCGTCAATAATAGAACCAACTGTTGGATCCATATCCTGACGATGATTACTATAAAAATCCTTTATTGCGGCTAATCTTTCCACCACAAAGGGGCCGCTATAGAGTAGAGCTGCAGTTTCTTTTAGCGGAGCAAAATCCAGCTCAACGGGCGTACCGCCAATCTGTTCAAGTAGATGGATAGCACGAGCATAGAGCGCTGCGTTTGCTGTGTTTCCATCAAAAAACTGATCTTCTTTTTTCAGCACTCCAAAACGAAAGGTTGTGAGAGGCAATGGCCGAGCATCTAACGTGCGCGAATAGGGAGCACGCGCATCGGGCGCAGCTGCAATGTGTTCAACTTCCCACGCATCAGCAGTAGAGCCTGCAAAAACTGAGATACAGTCAAGAGATTCACAGGCAGGAACAAGGCCGTATGTGCTAAGCGCGCCTCGTGATGGTTTAAGCCCGACAATGTTGTTAAATGCAGCCGGCACGCGGCCCGAACCTGCTGTATCTGTGCCAAGCGCGAATGATACCAGCCCCGCGGAAACAGCTACAGCAGACCCGGAGCTTGAACCGCCCGAGACATATTCTGGGTTAAACACACAATGTGGCTGGCCATAAGGTGAGCGCATTCCAACAAGACCAGTTGCAAACTGGTCAAGATTGGTTTTGCCAATAACAATAGCTCCTGCAGCTTCCAAACGCTGTACAACTTCAGCGCTTTCTTGGGGATAATAGGCAAAAGCTGGGCAGGCGGCAGTTGTGGGGAGGCCTGCAACGTTAATATTATCCTTTACAGCAAACGGAATGCCGTAAAGCGGAAGGTCAGTGGCAGTTTCTTTTTCCAGTTCAGCAGCTCGGGCCAAAAGCTTCTCTGCTGAAACCCGGCTGATCCATACAGCTGGGTCTTTGGTGGTATAGGCATCAATACGTGCAATAACGTCATGCACCATGTTGGTAGGTGTAAGCGTTCCGGCGCGATAGGCGGAAAGCAGCGAAGTGATCTGCAACATATTGGGCACGGTCATGTTTTTTCCTGTTCTATCAGCGTTAGGGCGCATAAAAATCAGCTTGTGCGAACAACCATAATGCGTTCACCGCCTCGCACTTCACGCCCTTTGCGGCAGAGAATTTCAGTCACAACACCGGTGGCTGGTGAGGAAATCTTCATTTCCGTTTTCATGGATTCAATAATGGCCACCGTATCACCTACCGTAACGTGATCTCCTACGTTTACGGGCAGTTGCCATACATTGCCGGGTACCGGGCTATCCACACCCATATGGCCTTCGGGCAGGATAGATTCATCTGCCTGATTGTCATGCGTTTCTTCCTCGACGCGGATTTCTCACACTTGAGGCAATTTCGGGTCATTTTGTAGAATTCAGCCATCCCACAGGAGCCCGATCTGGAATATTGACGATATTCTGCTTCTGGCGGCGGGTTCTGAACGCAGTGAGGGTGTCACGGCCTGAGAAGGCAGTGTTGGTGGAAGCTATGTGGTCTGTGCACTGTCTGTTTCTTCAGATGGCCTGCCGGAGCCTTCGCAATCGTGCATGAGCGAGGGCGAATTCATGCTGACAGGGGAACATGTCCGGCATGGACAGGACAATCCGACGGACGCTGAGCGTTACACGTGTCGCGATTTTGAGCAGTCGTGCGCGTATGGTGCCACAGGTCGCCGTCTCCAGGCTGGTCTGGCCAAGGGCCAGTCTTTGCAGAGCGGTCAGCAGGACATAGGCTGCGGCCGAGAACCACAGCCGGAGCTGGTTGGCCCGGATGGTGTGGGACGAGGTCCTGTCTGAGAACAGATCCATCTGGCATTCCTTGATGCGGTTTTCCATATCCCCGCGTGCGCAGTAAATCTGTTCGTAGAGATGGCGGGGGTCGGACATTCCCTGCGGTAGCGTGGTGACAATAAAGCGATGATAGCGGTTGCCGTGGCGCCATTCGGCCTTGGCCACGACCCGCCTGCGGCGCGTCCAGCTGTCCTTTGTGATCCAGTCAAAGGAGGCGAAACCGCGCGCAGCTCTGCCTGTCGTGGCGGCTTCGTCACGAACCTCAGCGGACAAAGAGGCAATCCGGTCATACAGGCGGGTGTTGCCTGCAAGCCCGAACAGGAAGTCAACGTGGTTGTCTTCGCACCATGTCATCAGACTGTCCCGGGCGAAACCGCTGTCCCCACGCACCAGGATACGCACCCGGGGCCAGCGGCTCCTGATCTGCTCCACGATCCGGCGGATGTCTGCCAGTGCTTCCTTCCCCGGGTCCCTGTCTGCCGTGCGCAGGGTAGCGCTGAGGAGATGGTCCCCGCAGAAGATGTATAACGGCAGATAGCAGTTATGGCCGTAATATCCATGAAAGGCCCGGCCTTCCTGATGGCCATGGATACGGTCATCGGTGGCATCCACATCCAGAACGATCCGGGCGGGTGCGCGCTCATGCTGGTCCATGAAAAGCGTCACGAACAGGGTAGCCAGGGCCTCATGATCAGCAATGATGCGGCAGTAACGATCTGCCTGCTGCCCACTGCGCTCCAACCGGTTCAGCGTGGATTTTCCTGCCAGTGCCGCACAGTTGGCCCGGCTTCCTGACAGACGTCCCGATACCAGACCCATGACAGGATCATGACGTAAAGCGTCATGGTCATTAAGGTCTTCATAGCCCAGTGCCAGGCCCATGATCCGCTGACGGACAAGGTCTTCAACCCGGTATTCCACAAAGCCGGGATGCCGTTCATCGCGAAAACAGGCAGCAAAGCGGCGGCTGAGACCCAGAATGTCATCAGCCTGCTTCACCAGAATGACGCCCCCATCCGAACTCATGCGACCCCCGTCAAAACGGGCCACAACACGCCGTCCACAGGAGGCTGGAAACTCATACGCGCCTGCGCTACACTCTGTCTGCATCGGGTTCGTTTATTGCTTATGAAAAATTATTTTGTACAAAACAGACTTTTTCATAATCTAACCCGATGTACAACCCTTCTGTGAGATTTCCGCGTCAACCCGGTATTCCACAAAGGCAGGATGCCGCTCATCGCGAAAACATGCAGCAAAACGGCGACTGAACCCCAGACTATCATCGACCTGCTTTACCAGGATGACACCGCCATCCGAACTCATGCGACCCCCGTCAAAACGGGCTACAACACGCCGTCCATAGGAGGCTGGAAATTCATACGCGCCTGCGCTACACTCTGTCTGCATCGGGTTTTCTTATAGCTTACGAAAATTTCTTTTACACAAAATAGACTTTTTCATAATCTAACCCGATGTACAACCCTTCTGTGAGATTTCCGCGTCGAGTAGGAAGGGCGGGATTGTGGGTTTCCGTTACAAGATAACCGTCATAAGTCGACGTACTGATCGTATTGGTAGCAAGCTTATCGGCGAACATGGAACAGATCCTGCAAATGCTCTCAAATCCTATTGCTCGTGAAACCAACTTGCGAAGAAAATCTGAACTCCATTGATACGATAAATGAGACAGATAAGCGGTCTCGTAATGGTGCAATATTCAACGGTGAGCTTCTATTTGATTTACTCTATAAGGCCATTAACTTCAAACTCCATCTTTTTTCGAAAATCCGCCCCCCTTCCCCCCCACCTACTTGCGATAATTCCACTTATCGCAAGTAGGTGGCGCACGGAAAAAGGGAGGTTTGTCGAAAGCCAGAAGATAATGATAAATCTGCCAATCAAGCAGAAGTCCCGACAACCATGCGGACAGATCCAGGCATTCCGCTTACGCCTAGTTCCGGTCATTCGATGACTAATCGTGCGGTTGCCAAAGCAGGCATATACCATTTCTTCGTATCACTTGAGCCGCAGGTGGCATTTAACTTGATGAGTAGCACACCTCTGCCCCGGACAGGATTTTATCCGGGACAGAAAGCAGCGTTCTGAATTGCCCCGGGTTTTGTGGAGACGTTTTTTATCTGATTTAAGCGGCTAATGCATGTGATTTCTGTTGTGCATAAAAGCGTGCCTCAGCTTCTGCTGGCGGGATGTTTCCAATGGAGGACAGGAGCCGCCGATTATTGAACCAGTCGACCCATTTAAGTGTTGCCAGTTCAACAGTTTCCCTGTTTTTCCATGACCCCTGCCGATAGATGAGTTCGGTTTTGTAGAGCCCGTTAATGGTCTCTGCCAAGGCGTTATCATAGGAATCCCCAACACTGCCGACAGAAGCAACGAGCCCCGCTTCAGCCAGTCTTTGCGTGTAGAGAATGGACACATATTGACAGCCGCGGACGCCCTTCTGTTTGTCAAGTAGCAAAACGTGTGGCGTTGATGTCCCGATGTCGGCGTATGATGATCCCGTAGACCTCACGGGCGATATAGCGCTTGAGGATACGGATAACCTCAAGTTTGGAATGTCCTTCTGCCACACGCCTGGCAACATAGGCGCGTGTTTTTTCATCTGTTCGCAGGCGTCTAATCGCGATGATATGCAGGGCGCTGTTAGCCGCCCGATCACCACCTCGGTTCAGACGATGACGAATTGTTTTTCCAGAGGACGCCGGAACAGGCGTGACACCGCAAAGGGCAGCGAAGCTGGCCTCTGATTTCAGGCGGTCTGGATTGTCGCCGGCCGTCAGAAGAAGTTGCGCTGCTCCATTATAGCCTATGGAATTTCTGGCAATGAGGTCAGGTGCCAGTTCCTCAACAATAGCCTTGATCATCAGATCCAGTTCACCAATTTCGTCATGCAGTTCAAGGTAGCGACGCGCAAGAGATTTCAGGCTGATCCGATAAGCTGCCTCGATATCGCGATAAGCCGTGAGATCCGGTCGGGAGGCAGCAAGAGTGCGGATCAACTGCATGCGGGTCATGGAGCGAAGATGCTCACGCAGGGTATCTGGGGCCGCAATGATGGTGTTCTGGATCATCTGCAGGGAAATCCGTCGTGCACTTACGGCAGTTTTGCGGCACGCTCTCAAGACCCGGAGTGCTTCCACCATGCCGTCCCTGCGTCGTGGTGTAACGGTGCGTTGGCCTGCAAAGGCGGCGTGCGCTGCGTTCTGGGCGTCCAGATCATCATTCTTTCCACGCCGACGCCGATCATGTCGATCCGGCGCCGTGACTTCCAGAACTTCAACCTCAGCAGCCTGAAGATAACGCAACAGGCCAGCACCATAGCTGCCGGTTGATTCAACACCCACACGCACGAGATCACCTGCGGCTCGCATCCAGGCCAGCATCTGCCGATACCCCTGTCTTGTCGTGGGGAAACTCTGTGTGCCGATCACATGGTCCTGCTCGTCAACAATGGCTGCAACATGCAGATCCTTGTGGGTGTCGACACCGCCAACAACCTGACGCAGTCTTTCTTCGTTTTTGTCCATGACGGTTCCTCGCGCTTCTCTGTCGTGATGGCTAGGCCAAGGTCCGCTGCATGGACAGGACAGTCATGAGACCTCATCAGGTCAGGCCCTTCTCGGGTCACAGGCAATGGCCAAGGCATAGCCTTTCCGCGAGGTGCTTCCGGACAGTCGACAGGTCCGTGGAAAGACACAACGGTCGATCGGAATACGGGTCAAACCGTTCCGGGCACCTCACAGTGCCAGTCTACCGTGGTCGATCGGAGTGTGAGACAAACCGTCCGGAAGCTAGCGACCATCTTCTGACTGTCTGAGTGATGGGTCACTTTTCCCTCAGGTTGCCTCTGGCACAGAGCCTGCTCAAGGGCATCCAATACGAAGTCGGTATGAGCCGTTGAGGAGACACGCCAACCCACAATAACCCGTGCAAAGACGTCAATGATGAAGGCCACATAAACAAAGCCCTGCCATGTGGAAACGTAAGTAAAATCCGAAACCCACAGTCTGTTGGAGGCAGGAGCATGAAACTGGCGCTGCACCAGATCCTGCGGACACGGACGTTGCGGATCAGGCCGTGTGGTTCTGACCCCCTTGCCACGAATGACGCCTTTCAGCCCCATCCGGCGCATCAGCCGCTCTACCGTGCAGCGGGCGACATCCAGGCCTTCACGTTTGAGCTGATGCCAGACCTTGCGCGCTCCATAGACGCAGAAATTATCATTCCACACTCTACGGATGTCATCGCACAGCTCTTTGTCTTTCTGGCTGCGCACACACGGATTTTTCTGTCTGGCAACAGTTGCATAATAGGCAGATGGTGCAATCGACAGAACCCTGCAGATTGACCCGACACCATATGTCTGCCGATGCTCCTCAATGAAGCGTGTCATGGCTTGAAGATGCGGTCGAGTTCCGCTTGGGCAAAATATGCCGACGCCTTGCGCAGGATTTCATTGGCCTGCCGCAATTCGCGGTTCTCTCGCTCCAGTTGCCTGATCTTCTCTCGATCAGGCAGCTCACTCACCGCAGGCGCATTGGCACGTTCATGCAGACGGGTCCATTTTGACAGCGTGTCAGGATGAATATCCAGCTTTGGCGCGATCATCATCACCGCAGACCAGCGTGATGGATGGTTCTTCTCTTCCTCCAGAACCATGCGGGCTGCACGTTCACGAAACTCAGGTGGAAAACGCTTCGATTTGTTGCTCATGAATCCTTCTTACCTCTCGGGTCGTTCCGTCTCCACAAAACCCGGGGCAATTCAGGGGGCGTGCTCATGCTGGTCAAGGAAGAGCGTGACGAACAGGGTAGCCAGGGCCTCATGATCAGCAATGATCCGACAGTAACGATCTGCCTTGTGCCCACTGCGTTCCAACCGGTTCAGTGTAGATTTGCCAGCCAATGCTGCGCAGTTTGCCCGGCCTCCTGACAGACGGCCCGAGGCCAGACCAAAGATCAGGTCATGCCGCAGGGCATCGTGATCATTGAGATCTTCATAGCCCAGTGCCAGGCCCATGATCCGCTGACGGACAAGGTCTTCAACCCGGTATTCCACAAAGCCGGGATGCCGTTCATCGCGAAAACAGGCAGCAAAGCGGCGGCTGAGCCCCAGAATGTCATCAGCCTGCTTCACCAGAATGACGCCCCCATCCGAACTCATGCGCCCCCCGTCAAAACGGGCCACAACACGCCGTCCACAGGAGGCTGGAAACTCATACGCGCCTGCGCTACACTCTGTCTGCATCGGGTTCGTTTATTGCTTACGAAAATTTCTTTTACACAAAATAGACTTTTTCATAATCTAACCCGATGTACAACCCTTCCGTGAGATTTCCGCGTCGAAGGTATCAAGGCCCTTTGCAATCCAGTCTTGCCGTTCAGCTTCAAAGGCGGCCTGTTGTCGGGCTTGGGCGGCAGCAATTTCTTCTTTGTTGGCTTCAAGAAAAGCGCGATATTCCTTTAGGCTGAAATGTGTTTCCTCAATCTTGACGGAAAACCGGCCATACGGAAAAGCAGCACGGGCTTCCATAAGCTCATCGTGTGAGACAGGATAGAAACGAATTTGGTCAAAAAATCTTAAAAGCCACGGCGTGCCTTCATGGAATACATCCGTTGTGCGCCATGTATTCCAAACCTGCGTGGTGCGGCCAAATAGCTGATAACCACCGGGACCTTCCATGCCATAGATGCACATATAGCTTCCGCCAATGCCCACCACGTTATCTGGTGTCCATGTACGAGCAGGGTTGTATTTGGTGGTTACAAGCCGATGGCGCGGATCAATAGGGGTGGCAACAGGGGCGCCCAGATAAACATCGCCCAGCCCCATCACAAGATATGATGCGTTGAAGATGATATCCTTTACAGCCTCAATAGAAGGAAGGCCATTGATGCGCCGAATGAACTCAATGTTAGACGGGCACCATGGTGCATTGGGCCGCACCAGTTCCTGATAACGCTGCATGGCCAGTCGTGCCTGCTCATCATCCCATGATACGGGCAGATGCACGATACGGCTTGGCACGATAATATCATCATCTCCCGAAGGCAGGGCCTGCTCAATGCCGTGCAGGGTTTCCAGCAGAGCGGACAGAGAGATAACATCGGGGTTGTAATGAACCTGCAAGGAGCGGATGCCGGGTGTGAGGTCTATAATACCATTTATGTCCTCGGCTTTCAGGCGTTCCAGCACAAGCTGCGCGCGTAGCCGCAATGTGACGTCCAGTTCTGGGGGGCCGAACTCAAGCAGCAGATAGTTTTCGCCCGCGCGGCGGTAAACAACGGGAATTTCACCTTCCGAGCGGAAGAGAATAGGGCTGTCACCCATAATGGGTGCTGGCAGAAAACCTACATTCAGTGGTTGAGGCTGCACACGGCGGAAACGCACTTTGTCTCCGGGATGCAACTGCCCCATCTTCCACAGTTCATCACGCACAAGCACGGCAGGGCAGACAAAACCGCCCAAACTGGGACCATCCGGGCCTAACAGGATAGGCATATCCCCCGTGAAATCAATTGCGCCAATAGCATAAGCATTGTCATGAATGTTGGAAGGATGCAGCCCGGCTTCACCGCCATCTGTGCGTGCCCAGCGCGGTTTGGGCCCAATCAGCCGCACACCAGTGCGCGCGCTGTTGAAGTGCACCTCGTATTCGCTAGAAAATAGCTCTGCAATATCTTCATCCCGGAAGAAATCCGGTGCACCATGTGGGCCATATAGCACGCCCAGTTCCCACATACGCGTGAGTTCGGGACGATCTTCCTGTGCAATGGCGGTTGTAGGCTGAGCATCTACCTGTGGAGCGGCAAGTCGTAGAACATCACCTGTACGCAGTTGGCCTATCGCATGGCCACCAAACTGCCCAAGCATGAATGTGGCGCGAGACCCCAGATAAAGCGGCGCATCAATACCACCCCGAATGGCAAGGTAAGTACGATGACCAGCCCCTTTAATCTGCCCCAACGCTAGAACCTGACCGGCCTTGACCTCAACAGGTTCCCAATAAGGTATTTCTTTGCCTTCCAGTGTAGCTGGCATAAATGCCCCAGAAAGGCCTATGGTGGCAGGTGCGTTAAAGCGCAGAACCGGGCCAGAAACGGTGAATTCTAGCGCCGCCACACCATCCGCATTGCCGACAATGCGATTGGCCAGACGAAAGTTACGATCATCCATAGGGCCACTGGGGGGAACACCTACATCCCAATATCCAATGCGTCCGGGCCAATCTTGTACGGTGGATTGCAAACCCGGAGAGATCACTTCAATAGTCGTCGGCGTATAGGCAAAGTTGTTGAGAAGGCCTGTAAAAACACGCCCCTCAAGCACGGCAGGGGCCGCTGTAATGGCACGCAGATAATCCAGATTACTTTCTAGGCCACCGATACGAGAGCTTGAAAGAGCCTCATGAAGTTTACAGAACGCATCCTCCCGCGTGGCCCCATGCGCAATAACTTTTGCCAGCATTGGGTCATAATAAGGGGTAACTTCGGTGCCGGTCTCAATCCATCCATCTACCCGCACGTTCGATGCAAAACGCACATCGGTGAGGCGACCAGTTGAAGGCCGAAAATTTTCGGCAGGATTTTCCGCATAAACACGCGCTTCTACCGCCACACCCTGCGGAATAAGGCTGTCTTGCGGTGGTAAAGTCAGGCTGCCATCTGCCTGACGCACCATCCATTCCACAAGGTCGATACCAAACACTTCTTCGGTAACGCAGTGCTCAACCTGCAGCCGGGTGTTGACTTCAAGAAAATAGAACTCTCCACTTTCTGTATCGTAAATAAACTCCACCGTACCAGCGGATTCATATGCAACGGCAGAACCCAATGCATGCGCCGCTTCACGCAGGCCTTTGCGGGTTGTATCCGACAGGCCGGGGGCTGGGGTTTCTTCAATAACCTTCTGGTTGCGGCGCTGAAGGGAACAATCGCGCTCACCTAGAGCATAATCCGATCAGTCTGGTTCATATCCAGCGGCGGTGAAGCACGCGGCGGCCTGGCGATGAGAGATATCGTCAATTGCTCCACAGACGGTATTTTGAAGAGCGTCGAGGGTTCGCGGTGCCACCCGTCTGATCCACGCCTTCATTTTGGCGAAGATGTTTTCGATCGGGTTGAAATCAGGACTGTAGGGCGGCAGGAACAACAACCTGGCGCCGACTGCCTCCACAGCCTCGCGGGCAACGGCTCCTTTATGGGCGGGCAGATTGTCCAGAATGACGACGTCTCCCGGTGATAAGGTTGGAACGAGCACCTTGCGGGTATAGGCGGCAAACCATTCGCCGGTCATTGGGCCGTCCAGCATCATCGGTGCTGTCATGCCGGAGAGGCGCAGCCCGCCGATGAACGTCGTGGTTTTCCAGTGCCCGTGGGGCACGGACATCCGACAGCGCGTGCCCCGTTGTGACCGCCCCCGCAGGCGAGCCATCTTCGTTGAGACGGCTGTTTCGTCGATGAAGATCAGACGGGTCGGATCAAGGTCAGGCTGGCTGTCAAACCAGGCCTCGCGCTGCTGTGCGACGTCGGGCCGTGTCTGCTCGCTGGCGTGCGCCGTTTTTTTTGATGGTCATGTCGTGACGGTCGAGACAGCGCCAGATCGTGCTCGGCGCAAAGCGGACACCGTGTTCCGCTGCAAGTGTCTCCGCCAGTTCGACAAGGGAAATATCGGCCTTTGTTTCAATCGCGGCCAGCAGGAAGGTTGACCACGCTTCAATCCGGTGAGAACGGCGATCGCCGCCCTGTTTAAGCGCATGGTCACGACCGCTGGCCTGCCACTCAGCAACCCAGCGGATAACGCTCGACGAAGACACACCAAAACGAACCGCCGCCGCACGACGGGTCATGCCAGAGGCAACAGCCGCAATCGTGCGGCGGCGAAGGTCAGCAGACAGGGCTCGGGTCATACGGGCCGGCCTCCATACCGGCACATAGTATGAATCAGATTTCGACCAGTATGGGAATCTTAAAATGAACCTATTAGATCGGATTATGCTCTAGTGTGAGAATATTGCCTTTGCCATCACCAAAAATTTGCACTTCAACGTGACGTGCGCAGGCAATGAATTTTTCAAGAAAAACGCGCGCATCACCAAAATTATTACCGCCCATGCGTGAGACAGCAGCAAAGCAATCTCGCAATTCTGTCTCGTTATGGCACACCTGCATGCCAATACCGCCGCCGCCAGCCGTGCTTTTAAGCATGACGGGATAACCAATGCGCGTGGCTTCAGTTGCCGCTTCATCGGCTGAATTTAGGATGTCGGAGCCGGGCAGAAGCGGCACATTGTTCTGTTTCGCCAGTTCACGCGCTGTGTGCTTAAGGCCGAACATACGCATGTGTTCAGGGCGCGGCCCCATGAAGCGTATGCCGCGTTCGGCCAGTTTTTCAGCAAATTCCGCACGTTCGCTAAGGAACCCATAGCCGGGGTGAACGGCCTGTGCTCCCGTAGCGGCACAGGCATCCAGAATGGCATCCATGTTCAGGTAGCTGTCAGTTACTGTAGCCGGACCAATCAGCACGGCTTCATCTGCTTCCAGAACAGGGGGGGGGTGAAGCGATCTGCTTCTGAACACACCGCTACAGAGGCGATGTTCATACGCCGGAGTGTGCGACTAACACGCCGGACGATTTCTCCACGATTGGCGATAAGAACCTTAGTGAACATAGCTGATCTTTCGGTGCGTCAAATAGAAGCGGGGTCACCAATAACCACGCGGATAGGCGTGGGTGTGAAACCGTTGCAGGGATTGTTAACCTGTGGGCAGTTTGACAGAACAACAAGCGTATCCATTTCGGCACGCAAATCGACAAAACCACCGGGGACGGAAAGGCCATCGTCAATAACCAGTTCACCATTTTGCATAATGGGAACGTTCATGAAGAAATTGACATTGTTGACGATATCGCGCTTGCCCATGCCGTATTTTTCTACTTCCAGAAGGAAGTTTTCACGGCATGCATGCATATATTTCGTTTCGTGGCCAAAGCGTACGGTATTGGATTCACAGCTACAGGCACCTGCCAGTGTATCGTGGCGCCCGCAGGTGTCCTCCACAACGGTCATGAGCACATTACCTTCGTTAGAAAACAGACGGCCACCCTTGCCAATATAGGCAGATCCCTGATTCAGAAGGGTGTCTTGTGCACTGTAACGTTCGTAATAAGCGTGTGCATTATAGAACAGGGCATCCACTGCCTGCTGGCTTTCAAGATCAATAATGCGCAAAACCTGCCCCTTGCGCACAACGCCGGACCACGGCACGCGGGCGGGCACAACCTGATCTAGAGTGATGGCAGAGAAAACTTTGCTGATATCATATTCTGGCATGGATCTGACTCCTGGATCAGGCAAAGAGGGGATCTGTGTTTTCGAAACCACGGCGGGCTTCTTCACAAAATGTCCGACAGAGATCATCCGCTTTAATGGCGGGTGCCTGCCAGCGCACGGCATCAATTGGGGCAGGGGCAAAGGCTTTATCTGGCGCCAACGGGTGCGGACAGTTGGAGACAGCAACAAGCAGATTCATTTCAGCACGTAAATCTACGTAATCCCCCGGCTGCACATCACCTTCAATCCAGCGGAAGCTGCCATCTGCCTGCGTGCTGATATGAGAGAAGAAGCTGATGCAAGACGTAACATCATGCTGGGCCATATCATGCTTGCCAGCAATCAAGCGCAGATTGTTCCGGGTATTGCGAAGGCCAGCATTACCAAAATTGTGTGCATTGCTTTGTGGCGTGCTGCCACCCATCAATGTGTCACTAAAGCCGCAGGAATCATTGATAATGGAAGCAAGAACGCGCCCCATATCAGAAAACAGAACACGCCCTGTTGTAAGGCATGTGGTCCATTGCAGTTTGATGGTGTCCCCTGCGTTGTAGCGCTCGCTATGATCATCCGCATTCCAAATACCTACGGAAACACCATTATTGCCAGAGGTATTGATCAGCCGCAGGGCCTGCCCTCGTGGCAGGAGCGTGCTCCAGTACCACCCTCCTGGTATGGTTTCACGATGTAGAATGCTGCTTTCCGCCATTTCGATAGGCGCAGCAGCAGGACGTGCACTGTTTTCCTTAAGGAGTGCTTGATCGCGGAGCTGGTTGTAGCGGGCGCGATACCATTCTGGAGTCTGTTGATCGATCTGCATGGAACGCTCCTGTATTATGGAGTGAATTGAAAAAATGCTGCTCAACACGGCACTGTGTCGAGCTTGGGGGGGCGACCTTTTTCATGAACAGGCGGGATAAGAGACGCGATCAGATGGAGTTTTCCCGAAATAACCCCAGATTGCGTCATGAACTGATCTGCAATTTCCTGAAGTTTTTTGACCTGCCCTTGCACCAGAAGCACCTCAAGTGTCTGACGACGCACAAGGTTAACATGCAGGGAACTGATAACTTCAGCCAGATTTTCGTATTGCAGTTCAGCCAGTTTTTGAGAAAGGCCAGTTGCGGCATTGTTGTAGAAGAGAATGATGACACCGGCCATCAACTCCTCAGCACAATCTTTCCGCGATGCCATAAGCTCCTGATGCAGGATGTTCTGTATGGCTTGTGAGCGGCTGGCATAGCCTTTTTCAGCCACCATGGCATCCAGTTCATGCAGGATACCCGGCGGCAGAGAAACGCTGATACGGCTAACCTGTTCTTTTGCTTCCCGGCTGCTCATTATTGTTATTCCTATTCGGCCTTATCTGTTACGAGGGTGAGAAGGGGGATGTTAAAATCTTCCTCTCCTTCATCCATTTCCTCGGTGTTATCACCAAAGGAGCGAATGAGTGCCTCCAGATGGGCTTTTGTCGCGAGGAATTCGTCCGAGGTCATCTGTGTAGCCCGACGAGGGCGGGAAAGAGGCACTTCGATAACTTCCTCTACCCGGCCCGGACGAGGCTTAAGCACAAGTATCCGGTCTGCCAGATAAATAGCTTCATCCAGATCATGCGTAATAAAAACAATGGTGATGTCTATTTTGCGCCAGATCTCCATCAGATAATTCTGCATTTTCAGGCGTGTTTGGGCATCCAGCGCACTGAAGGATTCATCCATCAGCAGCACGCGGGGGCGTGCGGCCAATGCGCGCACAATGGCAACACGTTGTTGCATGCCGCCCGAAAGCTGATGCGGAAAAGATGAGGCAAATTGTTCCAGCCCCACAATTTGGAGCCATTGCATGGCTTCTCGGCGTGCTTCCACCTTGGAAGTTCCGCCCATTTCAATCCCAAACATCACATTGCGGCAAACATCCATCCACGGGAAAAGCGTATATTTCTGAAACACCATGCCACGATCAGGGCCTGGGCCGTTTACTGGTTTTCCATCTACAAGGATGCGGCCTGATGTCGTATCTTCCAGCCCGGCAAGAATGCGGATGAGTGTAGATTTGCCGCAACCAGATGGGCCAACAACACATACAAATTCACGCCGATGGATATCGAAATTGATGTCTTCAAGCGCTACAGTCTGGTTCCGCTTTTGGGTGAAAACTTTTCCGACATGGTCAATTTTCAACACACATTCGCGTTGTTTGATATGCGCCATGCGCTCGGCCACATCTGGCGGTAAGATGCGGTAGTCAGGGAGAGAATTTTGGGTCATCAGGCGTTCTCCCTTTTCCATGTAAAGAATTTACGTGCCAGCAGGCCCAAAACCATGTCTGTACCTAACCCCACAATTCCGATAAGAGCCATAGCGGCATAAACATTATCAAAATGCTGGTAGCGGGCTTGTTGTGTAATAAACCATGTAATGCCAGAGGATGTGCCAATCAGTTCCGCTACGATCAGATACGTCCAAGCCCAACCCAGCAGGATGCGCTGATCGCGGTACAGATCGGGCAGAATGCCGGGAATGACTACCCGAAAAAGAAGCCGTAATCCTCTTGCGCCAAGCGTGCGTGCCGCTTCGATCAGGGCAAAGTCCAGTTTCCGTGTTGTGTTGGCAATCACAAGGATCTGCTGAAACAGCGTGCCAATAACAATAATGGCAATCTTGGGCGCATCGTAAATACCAAGAATAGCAACAGCGAGCGCACCAAAGGCAGGTGCAGGCAGATAGCGAAAAAAATCTACAGATGGCTCAATAAGGCGCGCCATACCCGGTAAGGCACCACACAGCACACCCAGCGGCACACCAATGAGTGAAGATATGACAAAACCCCAGAAAATAATCCGAATACTGTGCCCGAAAGCCTGTGTGATGGAATGCTCTGCACCTGTTGGAGCCGAAGAAGTAAACGCATGCACAAAAGCTGAAAGCACTTCTCCGGGGGATGGGAAATAAACTGGGTTTGTTGCAATCCCTTGTGGAGCAGGCAGTTTTTTTGCACGCATCTCATCCACAGCGCGGTTGAAGTCTGCACGCTTCATCCGCATGCCAGATTCAAGATAATCCTCTCCACCAGGATCAGTGATGAGCACTTGCGGATGCCATACAAAAGGAAGGTAGCTTACAGCGCTCCATGTAAGCAAAGGGAGGAGAACCGCCAGAATACCGAACACTCCACGGGCCGTTCGGTCTGTCCGGCCACACAATCTCCATGAGGCGGCAAGGCCTTGCATAGCGGTCTCCTACCTCAGTCTTATTTCACGGCGTTTACGAAAGATGGATCAATGTAGCTGCTTATATTTTGTGGCGTTTTGTACACGCCGTAACGTACATTGAAGGCATCAGAGATAGCAGAAGAACCGTAGAGAGAGTCCAGACCATCCTTTTTTGTAAAGACAGACTTATCATCTGAAAGTGTCAGAAGATGCGTGCCTTTAAGGAAGCGTTTGTAAGTATCTGGAGAAACCCCTGTACGGGTTGCCATAATGCGCAGAACATCGGGCTGCGTTTTAGGGTCATTAATGTAAGTTACAACATGATCCCACACACCAACCAGACGCTGCCATTGATCACGGTTATCATGCAAAGACTGTGGATCAACAACAATCGTATCATAAATCAGGCCGGGCGCTTCGTGCGATGTAAACACTGGGCGTGCACCGGGCACCATATGTAAGGCTTGTCCGGCATTAGGCTGCCAAGCAACTACGGCAGCAACTTCGCCAGAAGCCAGAACCTGAGGTGTTTCATTGGTTTTGGTGTTGACCAGTTTGATATCTTTCTCGCTCATACCGGATTTTTCTAAACCTTTAAGCAAAAGAAGATGGTCTACCAATCCTTCTTCAACCGCGACAGACTTCCCCTTAAGGCCCTGCATATCGGTAATGCCCGGCTGAGCCACCACCATATCATTGCCATCGGAATAGTCTGTCACAAGGATCATCTCACCCTTGTGTCCGTTTGCGCCTGTTACCAGTGCATCACCATTTGTTGCCATAACGGCATCAAGTTTGTGCGCAGAAAAGGCATCAAGAGAGGCGCTGTAATCAACGCGGAAATCTCACAGAAGGGTTGTACATCGGGTTAGATTATGAAAAAGTCTATTTTGTGTAAAAGAAATTTTCGTAAGCTATAAGAAAACCCGATGCAGACAGAGTGTAGCGCAGGCGCGTATGAGTTTCCAGCCTCCTGTGGACGGCGTGTTGTGGCCCGTTTTGACGGGGGTCGCATGAGTTCGGATGGGGGCGTCATTCTGGTGAAGCAGGCTGATGACATTCTGGGTCTCAGCCGCCGCTTTGCTGCCTGTTTTCGCGATGAACGGCATCCTGCCTTTGTGGAATACCGGGTTGAAGACCTTGTCCGTCAGCGGATCATGGGCCTGGCACTGGGCTATGAAGACCTTAATGACCATGACGCTTTACGTCATGATCCTGTCATGGGTCTGGTATCGGGACGTCTGTCAGGAAGCCGGGCCAACTGTGCGGCACTGGCAGGAAAATCCACGCTGAACCGGCTAGAGCGCAGTGGGCAGCAGGCAGATCGTTACTGCCGCATCATTGCTGATCATGAGGCCCTGGCTACCCTGTTCGTGACGCTTTTCATGGACCAGCATGAGCGCGCACCCGCCCGGATCGTTCTGGATGTGGATGCCACCGATGACCGTATCCATGGCCATCAGGAAGGCCGCGCCTTTCATGGATATTACGGCCATAACTGCTATCTTCCCCTGTATGTCTTCTGCGGGGACCATCTCCTCAGCGCTACCCTGCGCACGGCAGACAGGGACCCGAGGAAGGAAGCACTGGCAGACATCCGCCGGATCGTGGAGCAGATCAGGAGCCGCTGGCCCCGGGTGCGTATCCTGGTGCGTGGGGACAGCGGTTTCGCCCGGGACAGTCTGATGACATGGTGCGAAGACAACCACGTTGACTTCCTGTTCGGGCTTGCAGGCAACACCCGCCTGTATGACCGGATTGCCTCTTTGTCCGCTGAGGTTCGTGACGAAGCCGCCACGACAGGCAGAGCTGCGCGCGGTTTCGCCTCCTTTGACTGGATCACAAAGGACAGCTGGACGCGCCGCAGGCGGGTCGTGGCCAAGGCCGAATGGCGCCACGGCAACCGCTATCATCGCTTTATTGTCACCACGCTACCGCAGGGAATGTCCGACCCCCGCCATCTCTACGAACAGATTTACTGCGCACGCGGGGATATGGAAAACCGCATCAAGGAATGCCAGATGGATCTGTTCTCAGACAGGACCTCGTCCCACACCATCCGGGCCAACCAGCTCCGGCTGTGGTTCTCGGCCGCAGCCTATGTCCTGCTGACCGCTCTGCAAAGACTGGCCCTTGGCCAGACCAGCCTGGAGACGGCGACCTGTGGCACCATACGCGCACGACTGCTCAAAATCGCGACACGTGTAACGCTCAGCGTCCGTCGGATTGTCCTGTCCATGCCGGACATGTTCCCCTGTCAGCATGAATTCGCCCTCGCTCATGCACGATTGCGAAGGCTCCGGCAGGCCATCTGAAGAAACAGACAGTGCACAGACCACATAGCTTCCACCAACACTGCCTTCTCAGGCCGTGACACCCTCACTGCGTTCAGAACCCGCCGCCAGAAGCAGAATATCGTCAATATTCCAGATCGGGCTCCTGTGGGATGACTGAATTCTACAAAATGACCCGAAATTGCCTCAAGTGTGAGAAATCCGCGTCGACTGTGAAGTCGAGAAAAGTGGCCTTATCCATCAACTGGAGGCGGTCATAGGCTCCATCGGCAAACAGGTGCTTCACCCAAGGCCAGCGTTTACGAATGGCATCAAGGATCATCTGTCCTCCTGCACTGTCCGAAATATCGGCTGTTGTCAGCTGGACCAGGAGAAGGCGGCCATCCGTATCAACTGCGATGTGACGTTTCCGACCGACGATCTTCTTGCCTGCGTCATAACCACGTGTCTTTGCGTGGGGTGCCTTGATACTCTGGCTATCAATGACACCACCCGATGGACTGGTTTCGCATCCTGCCGCTTCACGATCGAGCATCAGACAGACATCATGAATGGTCTGGAACAGGAAACGGCGCATCAGCCTGCGGAACCACCAGTAAACCGTTTGACATGGGCCAAAATGAACCGGAAGCATCTCCCAACCGCAGCCTGAGCGCACGAGATAGCGCAGAGCATTGATGATCTCACGGAAATCGGTTGTCCGTTTCCGACCACGCCGGTTCGCAGGGGGCATCAGAGGCGCTATGCGCTCCCATTCCTCATCTGTCAGATCAGACGGATAGCGTTTCGTCTTGCGTGTAATTCCGGCCATGCGGCCTCGTTGTGCTGGCGTCCACATCCTGCCTTTGAATCACGCTCAAAACCTCTTGAAAACCTATCATAGCGAATTTCCAAAAGGGCTCTGAAGGCTAGAGAAGAACTTTTCAAAAATATTAAAGAGTTTTCTAGTAATATTCCCGCAAGCCTTCATGTGCAAAGGCTCTCCCTGGGGCCAACCGCAGATTTTCCCGTACAGTATCGTATTATTGGTCCTAATGTAGGTGAAATTATAAATATTTCACATGAAATAAGAGATATTCTTAAAAATACACACGGCACCTCTGATGTACAGATTGATTGGGGCAACCGTATAATCTCAGAATTATTCAATTTGGATGCAGGAAAAATTGTTCACTTTGAAAGTAACCGTATTGCTATTGCACAACAAATGCAGGCTTTTCTTTCGGGAGAGACGGTAGGGACAGTTTTTAATGCGGATACTCATCGACGCGGAAATCTCACAGAAGGGTTGTACATCGGGTTAGATTATGAAAAAGTCTATTTTGTGTAAAAGAAATTTTCGTAAGCTATAAGAAAACCCGATGCAGACAGAGTGTAGCGCAGGCGCGTATGAATTTCCAGCCTCCTATGGACGGCGTGTTGTAGCCCGTTTTGACGGGGGTCGCATGAGTTCGGATGGCGGTGTCATCCTGGTAAAGCAGGTCGATGATAGTCTGGGGTTCAGTCGCCGTTTTGCTGCCTGTTTTCGCGATGAGCGGCATCCTGCCTTTGTGGAATACCGGGTTGAAGACCTTGTCCGTCAGCGGATCATGGGCCTGGCACTGGGCTATGAAGACCTTAATGACCATGACGCTTTACGTCATGATCCTGTCATGGGTCTGGTATCGGGACGTCTGTCAGGAAGCCGGGCCAACTGTGCGGCACTGGCAGGAAAATCCACGCTGAACCGGCTAGAGCGCAGTGGGCAGCAGGCAGATCGTTACTGCCGCATCATTGCTGATCATGAGGCCCTGGCTACCCTGTTCGTGACGCTTTTCATGGACCAGCATGAGCGCGCACCCGCCCGGATCGTTCTGGATGTGGATGCCACCGATGACCGTATCCATGGCCATCAGGAAGGCCGGGCCTTTCATGGATATTACGGCCATAACTGCTATCTGCCGTTATACATCTTCTGCGGGGACCATCTCCTCAGCGCTACCCTGCGCACGGCAGACAGGGACCCGAGGAAGGAAGCACTGGCAGACATCCGCCGGATCGTGGAGCAGATCAGGAGCCGCTGGCCCCGGGTGCGTATCCTGGTGCGTGGGGACAGCGGTTTCGCCCGGGACAGTCTGATGACATGGTGCGAAGACAACCACGTTGACTTCCTGTTCGGGCTTGCAGGCAACACCCGCCTGTATGACCGGATTGCCTCTTTGTCCGCTGAGGTTCGTGACGAAGCCGCCACGACAGGCAAAGCGGCGCGCGGCTTTGCCTCCTTTGACTGGATCACAAAGGACAGCTGGACGCGCCGCAGGCGGGTCGTGGCCAAGGCCGAATGGCGCCACGGCAACCGCTATCATCGCTTTATTGTCACCACGCTACCGCAGGGAATGTCCGACCCCCGCCATCTCTACGAACAGATTTACTGCGCACGCGGGGATATGGAAAACCGCATCAAGGAATGCCAGATGGATCTGTTCTCAGACAGGACCTCGTCCCACACCATCCGGGCCAACCAGCTCCGGCTGTGGTTCTCGGCCGCAGCCTATGTCCTGCTCACCGCTCTGCAAAAGATGGCCCTTGGGCAGACCAGCCTGGAGACGGCGACCTGTGGCACCATACGCGCACGACTGCTCAAAATCGCGACACGTGTAACGCTCAGCGTCCGTCGGATTGTCCTGTCCATGCCGGACATGTTCCCCTGTCAGCATGAATTCGCCCTCGCTCATGCACGATTGCGAAGGCTCCGGCAGGCCATCTGGAGGGTTCGAAGAACCGTTGATTGATTTCCCTTCTGCCTGATTTCAGGTTTTTAGCGAGTTGATTGCTGGTTCGTGGACCTGATTTTCACTCTGCGTATTGAGCAGAGAGAGGGTCTCATGCCCTGAATTGCTACGCGCTCGCGTTAATCCGCTCCAGGAGGAGAAAGCGGCGCATATTATAGACGATATTGGCCAGCCCGATCCTCATGGTGGCTCGGGTTATCCCTACGGTTCGTATGAACAGTCCTGTCTGCGATTTCTGATCGGCAAAAACATGCTCGACACGCGACCGAATAACGGACTTTCCGGCGTTGGATCTCTGTATATGTCGTGGCATCGGCTTGAGATGAGGCTTTTTCCTGTGAACCTTCGAGACAAAGCCATGCTTGTCCATGAAGTCCTCATTGGCTTTTGAGCGGTAGGCTGTATCCGCCCAGACTGTTGATGCCATATTGGTTTTATCCAGCAGGCCCTCGCGTAGTCTGGCACCATCGCTGGCCGCTGCATCGGTCGCTTTCCATTTGCGGATCAGCCGAAATTTCCGGTCGATGGAAACATGCGATTTATAGCCAAAGAAAGGGATGGCCAGATCTGTTGCGGGCATACTCCCGTCATCCTGACGCTTTGCTTTCGTGAACTTCAATGTCCATCGGGCATGACGATCTTTATGGGACAGCTTTGAGGGCTTGTCCTGCCAATCCTGCGGGATCCGTCCTTCGCGCAGATCGGCCTTCTCTTCATTGGTATTGCGCTGCTTTGGGGCCGCTACCAGTGTAGCATCCAGGATCTGACCTGACATGGGGAGATAACCGGCATTCCGCAGGGTCGCATCAAAGCGGTTGAACAAAACATCAATTGCTCCCGCCTGTGTCAGACGCTCACGAAACAGCCAGACGGTCTTGGCATCAGGCACGCGGTCAGACAGCCCCAGACCAAGAAAGCGCATGAAGGACAGGCGGTCGTTGATCAGGTATTCCGTCCGTTCGTCGGACAAATTGTTCAGCGTCTGGATGACCAGAATTTTGAACATTAGCACTGGATCAAACGGAGGACGCCCGCCTTTGCTTCTGTCTGAATAGGCCAACGCCTTGTTCAGCTCCGGACGGAATACCTCAAAATCCACAGTCTGGGAAAATGCTTCAAGTTGGTCACCAAGCCCACTCAACCGAGCAAGCCGCTCTTCAACATCAAAGAAACCAGACTGCGTCATCAGCCACTCCTCCAGTCATCACACAAGAGAGGGAATCACACAGAGAGACCTAAAACCAGAGGGTTTTTCGAACCCTCCATCTGAAGAAACAGACAGTGCACAGACCACATAGCTTCCACCAACACTGCCTTCTCAGGCCGTGACACCCTCACTGCGTTCAGAACCCGCCGCCAGAAGCAGAATATCGTCAATATTCCAGATCGGGCTCCTGTGGGATGACTGAATTCTACAAAATGACCCGAAATTGCCTCAAGTGTGAGAAATCCGCGTCGAATATTATTTATTCGTGCAGAAGAAAAATTCCGTCATAATCCGCAATTATGGGCGCTGCTTCCAATACAAACACAGATCGGAAACGTATTTCTAGGCCAATTAGGAAACTTGGAAATCAAGCAGGTTTTCCCAGTCTTATGGAGAAGAAATGGAGAGCCTTGCATAACAGTTCAATCCGACGTCATGCCGGGTGTTGAACCTTTGGAAATTGTAGAACAAATAAAACAGGAAATAGATAATATAAAAAAACATCTGCCATACGGATATAGGGTGGAAGTAGGAGGAGACGCGGAGCTTTCTCAAACAGCAAATGATGCCATATTTGCTTTATTACCCCCAACAATAGGCATTATGTTGCTTATCTTAATGCTGCAATTGCAAAAATTCAGCCGTGTTATACTGGTTTTATGCTCCAGCTTTTTAGGTCTGATAGGTGCCGTATTGGCTTTACTTATCTTTAATGCACCATTTGGTTTTGTTGCTTTGTTAGGCTTAATTGCTTTATCTGGCATGATTATGCGCAATACCATATTATTGGTTGATCAAATAGAATATAACAAACACCACGGATCAACCTTAAATAACTCTGTTATTGACGCGACAATATTGCGTGCGCGCCCTGTTATACTTACGGCCTTGGCCTCTGTTTTTGCCTTCATTCCTTTGGCATTCAATATTTTTTGGGGGCCTATGGCCATAGTGATGATCGGCGGGCTGAGTGTTGCTACATTTCTCACTCTTCTTTCCTTACCAGCTTTTTACTTGCTCATTTTTGATGAAAAACAAAAATATAAGGCTGTGCAATGATTTTTATATTTTCTATATCCCAGAAAAATAGCATTGCACTGTTATCGCTAGCCGTATTGCTGGGTGCATGCTCCTTGCAACCTAAAACATCACTCCCCAAAGTCTCATTGCCACAAACATGGGAGAATGCACCAGCTCAATCATTTTATGGTAAAACACAAAAAAATTGGTGGCAGAATTTTAATCAACCAAAGTTAAATAATCTAGTAAGTATTGGTCTACAGGAAAATATTGACATCAATATTGCTTATGAAAAGCTACAGGCATCTCGTATTGAAACAAAAATCGCCTATGCAGCAAATATGCCCGAAATTAATGGTACAGCAGGATACAGCAGAAATTATACATCTACAGCAGGCATAGGGGATGTATTGCGGCCTTTATTAGGGCTAGATCAGGGCGGATCTTATCTAGAGCCTAAAGGGGTTTCTTATAGTAATTTTAACACAGGTATGTTTGCCTCGTGGGAGTTAGACCTATGGGGCCGCTATAAATTAATGCGAAAGGTAGCGGATGCCAACCGTCAGGCCTTTCAAGATGATATTGATGCTGTGTCTCTTTCATTTGAGGCCGAAATCTGCCGTCTCTATTTTCTCTGGGTCAATCTTACCCAAATGGTAGAGGTAGAAAAAAAGGCATCGGATATTTTAAAAGAAATAGAAAACATAAATAATGTCTCATACCAACGGGGTTTCATTTCACAAACAGTTCTTCTTGAACAAAGCAACCAGTTCCATAAAGTTTTTATGAAGTATCAGGAGCTGGACAATGCGGAACAGGCTGTGCGCCGAGCACTTTCCATGCTGGTATATAACCGCCCTGACGCCTTATCTGTGAATGATCAGAATTTTTTACCTATTGATTATACTCAGATCACACCAGAACCTTTGAAAATTCCATCAGTATTGGTAAAAACGCGGCCGGATATCCGTGCGGCGGAACAAAGACTGCATGCAGCTTCGGCCATGGTTGGTATTGCCAGAGCAGATTTTTACCCACGAATTACGTTTTCCGGCGAATTGTCCATAGATGCGTTAACTTTAACCGAATTTGGATGGGGTGCACGAAATACCCAGTTTGGCCCAACACTCACACTACCTATTTTTGAAGGTGGTAAAATTGCGCGGCAAGTAGAATTACGCCAATCTGAACTAAAAAGCGCCGGGCTGGAATATAAGCGAACGGTGATGAATGCGTGGAAAGAAACAGAAGATGCACTTGCCAATTATAATATGACACGCACGCAGTATGGAAATGCTGTGCAGATGGCTGAAAATGCAAAAATCAGCACAAAAAGGGTAGAGGCCTCTTACCGCCGTGGGGATGAATCCAAAGAGGAATTTCTTGTCAGCCAACTCGCAAATTTGGATAGTGAGATTGAACTTTTAAACCTGCAACAACGTCTGATGGAAAATTACATCCGCCTGCATGTCGTTTCAGGCGGGTAAAGTGTAGCCCTATCAAGAGCTACACAGAGGCCAATGCCAGCCCTTCAGCAACAGAAACAAACTCCCCGCCCAATTCAACCCGATCTTCTCCAAACCGAGAGGTAAAGAGCTGCCGAACTGCGGGCACGAAAGATGTGCCCCCTGTTAGAAACACTCGGTCAATCTGCTCTGGCGCAAGAGAGGCTTGGCTAAGTGCCTGATCAATACCGGCACCAAGTTTGGCAATATCTGGGGCAATCCAGCGGTTGAAATCTGCGCGTGAGACGGTCGCTTTAATATCCAGACCGGGTTGCGAGAAAGAAAGCTCAGCACTTTCCGCAGAGGATAAAGCACGCTTGATGGCAGAAACCGCGTTGTAAAGTTCCTGCCCATGCTGCTCACGCACAAGCTCAATCAGACTTTTCAGCTTTTCCGGCTCAGAAGCTGTTCGGGCAACGTCTGCAATCTCATTAAGAATACGCGGAGTGCGCATGAGAGAGAGGCGATGCCAGCGGGCCAGAGAGTGGTACCATTCAATCGGCACCGGAAGAGGCTCGCCTCCCATAATGCGGAATGTGCAATCACGCCCAAGGTAAGGGGCCACAACATTATCAATAATACGAAAATCGAACTGATCCCCAGCCAGCCCAACACCTGTATGGCCAAGTGGTTGCGCCCGTTGATTGCGGGCAGGATCAAAACGCATGATTGAGAAGTCACTCGTGCCGCCGCCAAAGTCTCCAACCAGCACTGTTGCGGGCCTATCTAGCCGCTGCATAAAGCGCCAACCTGCAGCTTCTGGCTCCATCATAACGGCAACATCTGCAAAGCCGGCCTGCGTAAATGCCGCCCTTAACCGGGCTTCTCCCAAGGCGTTATCTGCGTTTTCGCCTACAAAATGAACCGGCCGCCCAACCGTAACATGGCATTCTGCCGGGGTAATATTTGTAAGCGCCATCAATTCCTGTAGAAAAGTAGCAATCAGATTTTCCAACGAAAGGCGCCGACTAAAAACCTGAGTCTCACGAAAGCTGGCTTGAGCCAGATAAGACTTCATGGACATGATAAGGCGCGTTTCGGACGGATCATCAAGATGCGCCTCAATAGCGTAAGCACCTACGGCCCGCTGGAGCAGCCTCCTGCCCCCTTCCATTTCCTGCCACAAAGCAAGAAGTGTGGGACAGGTTTGAGAGGAACCACCATCCGGCGTGGGGAAAGAAATGGTTTGGATGGTACGATCAGGGCGCGCGATAACGATAACACTATTGGTCGTACCGAAACCAATGCCGATCTGGATAGGGCGGGCTGAAATAGTCATGGCCGGCGGAAAATAGTGTCCACTTGCCATGCTGTCCATGCCTCTGATGCTCTCGCGCGCCAGATATCTGCATTTTTCTCGATAGCAAGCAGGATTAGTTTGGGGCGTTAGCTGGCGCAATCATCTTTAGCGCACCATCTGGCAAGGGTCTTTGTAGCTGCAGGGCCTCTTCTGCTGGCGCATTCATCCATATGTCCAGCTCTTCCGGCTGTGTGAGAATAACCGGCATAGCCTTTGGGTGAATTGCCCCAACCTCTCGGTTGGCTTCTGTGGTCAGAAACCCAAAAAGGTCATCCGTTGTTTCTCCATCTGCCAGTTTGCGCACGGATGTCCACTGGCACCAGATACCGGCAAAAAATGCCAGAGGTTCATTATCGCTACGGGCAAACCATACCGGTTGTGATTTACCATCTGGCAAACGAGTGGGTTCCGAAAAAGCTGTTAGCGGCACAAGGCAGCGATGCCCCACATGCTCCCAACGCTTCCACCACATAGAGGCCGGATGGCGGATGTTGGTCACACCCCGGTCTACCTTGTGCCCTTTAAGGTAGTTTGGAGGAGTGGGCATACCCCAACGTGCCATCACCAATTCCCGTCCTTGTGCTGTATTACGCACAATTGGCGCCATGGTGTTGGGGTAGATATCTGGCAATGGCTGAAGATTACCTGTATGATCTGCCACCACCTTTGCTGCCTTGCGAATGGCCTGTGGGTTGGATGTCATGGAATAGAGATTACACATCTATTTGCTCCAAAGGCGCGTTAATCCGTGCTGGCTGCAGGTAAAGGTTTCAACACCTGCAATGCCTCTATCAGTTCAAGTGCATTCTGTGTGGCAGCACCAAAGGTAGTATTATCATAAATTGTCCAGACATCCGTGCCACATGCGCTCAACGCAGCAATACTGTTTGCATGTGCCTGTACAGATTCCGCACTATACAATGATTCATAAATATGCGGGAAACCATGCAGCCGAAAATAGGCAAGACCATCCCATCCTCCGGGCTGTGCAGCAGAAGCAAATCTAGCCGGATCTGCCGCAACCCGTGAGACATGCTGCCTTTTTAGCATAAGATCCACTTCTGGCTGAAACCAGCTAACATGCCTTGGTTCCAGCACAACCGGGCCATTGATGATAACTTTCAGAGCATGAAGAAACTGTTCTGCAATATCTCCGGGATAAGCAAAACTAGGAGGAAGTTGCACCAAAACAGGGCCACGCTTATCGCCCAAACCGCTGGTTTCCTCAGCAAAGCGCGCGACAAGATCCTGACACCCTATAAAGCGCTGCTCATGCGTAATTACCTTGGGGAGTTTGACGGAAAAACGGAAGTCCGGCGGTACGCTTGCCGCCCAACGCACGTAAGTTTTGTGCTGATGAGGACGATAGAAACTGCTGTTAATCTCCACAGCAGAAAAACGCGTACCATAGCGCTCAAGATGCGTGCCGGTTGAAGGAAACTCTGCCGCAAGTTTGGTAGGAACCGACCAGCCCGCAACGCCGATGCGAATAGGCATAAACGGTTTCTCCTCTCGTTTGCCAAGGGTTAAAAGAAAGCCCTGCCATTTTGCAAAATAATTTGTTTTTGATGATAATCTTGCAGCGCTTGATGGTGTGTCACACTAATAATTGTGCAATTCGGCAAAAAAGTTAATAACGCATCATATAAACAGCGCTCATTGTCCGCATCCAGTGCAGCAGTGGCTTCATCCAGAAACAGAATGGAAGGACAAAATAGAAAAGCCCGGGCCAAGGCCAAGCGCTGTTGCTCCCCGCCAGACAAAATATTCCCCCATACTTGCTCTTCATCCAGACGAGACACATAACCACCCAGATTTGTCGCATGAAGTGCTACTTCATACGCGTGGAGGTCATGCTGCTCTGGGGGCAAGGGGTAAGAGAGGGCTTGCCGCAAAGACCCCGCTGGCACGTAACTTTGCTGCGGAACAAACATGGCTTTTGGGCTGTTAAGGCATACTTCTCCACTGCCATATGGCCATAACCCGGCTAAACTGCGTAAAAATGTGCTCTTCCCGCTGCCTGATGCACCATAAATGGCCCATCGCTCGCCAGCTTGAAATGTCAGGCTGCCAAAATCCAGAAGTGTCTGCCCGGAAGGCAGGTTAAGAACCAGATTATGGGTTGAAACTGTGTTTTGGTTTGTGGGTTTACACACAATGCCGGGTATGGATTTCTGCTGTATTATGCGTTCAAATTCAGCAAGGCGTTGCAGTGTAGAACGCAGGCTGGCCAGATCTGTATAATTATCAACAAACCATTGCAAGCTGCTCCGAACCTGCATGAAAGCTGCATTAATACGCGCATAAGCGCCAAAAGTGAGCGCATGCACCATAATTTTGGGCACAAGCAAAACCCATAAAATAATGGAAGCTGTTTGATTATAAAACGTTCCCACAAAATTGGCGCGCCACGTGTAATGCACAACCTTACGCCAGTTTTTGGCAATATGGGAAAGGTGGGTGGAAAAGCGCAGATGCTCTGCATCTTCCCCTTTATAAAACGCAACCTGTTCAGAATTGCGCCGCAAATCAAGCAGGCTTGCACGTAAATCAGCATCATAATGTTGTTGCTGATAATCGGCATTAACTAACGGGCCACCTGCTTTTTCTATAACAAAGGAAACCAATACAGAAGCAAGAACTGTTCCAAAAAACAGATAGCCGGGAATATGATAGATATGCCCCCAAAGTGGTACAGATAACGCGCCGCCAATTTCCCATAAAACAATAGAGAATGACAGCAACGTCATCACAGCCTGAATCGCATCCAACCCAAGTTTGAGAACAAGGTTTGTCATTTGTGCAAGATCATCTGCAATACGCTGGTCTGGGTTATCTGCCTGTGCGGCATCATGCTCCAAACGGTAATAGGTTGTGTCTTTCAAATAGTGTTGCAGATAAATCTTTGTGTTCCATAAGCGCCAACGCATGGAAAGGATCTGAGTCAGATAGGTTTGCAGCACATAAATGCCAGCCGAAAGCACGCAAGCCGCAATATAAACCGGCAGCAAGCCCAGAGCTTTGCTTACATGGAATGCAAAAAAGGCATCAAAAAACTTCTGGTCCCAAATGCCAAACCATACGGCAGTGCGCACATAAAGCAGCGAAAGCCCAATAATTAGCCCCAGCAGCCCCCATGCTTTCCACTTTTCTGCAGATACCCAAAAAGGAAACAGAATTTTCCAGTCTGAAAGGGAGTGGGAAGGAGATGAGGTATCAGTACGTAGCACGAAGCGTTGCCATGAAATTGCGAGGGGCTGCGGGAATGTTGAACTGCCATATACCACTGGCACGTTCATAATAATGGCGGTTTGTCAGGTTATACGCATTCAGTTGCAGGCGCAGATTACGGTTGATCTTGTAACCAATCATGCCGTCCATCGTCATGTACCCCCCTTGCACGGTGGTGGCGTAACTTCCGCGCAGATTGCTATTGGCGTCTAGCCCAACCCCTATGTTCAGGTCTTTAAGCCGTCCATCTGGCACGGTGTAATGCACCCAGGATTTGAACATGTGATGAGGGGAGTAAACACCGCCAAAATCGCTTACGCGGGAATTAGAAACTTTGGTATCCAGATACGTATAGCCAATGGAAACATCCAGATTAGGCAGGATTTGCCCATCAATCTGCATTTCCCATCCTTGGCGACGAATAGGGCCGGTGGTGACGTAAAACTGTGAATGCAGTGGATCTTGCACCGGTTGGTTCACACTTTCCATCCGGAACAGTGCGGAAGATATATTCAACCGACCATGAAAATATTCTGCTTTAAATCCTGTTTCAATCTGATTGCCACGCTGGGGCGTTAGCCCGCCCCCGTGATACGTTTCCTTGCCCACAGAAGGGGTGAAAATACTGGAGTAACTGGCATACCAGGAGATATGAGGTGTAATCTGGTAAACTGCTCCCAGATAAGGCGTAAGTTCCCCATGTATGTTAGATGTTGTCTGCCATTGTGTTGCTGGTGCGGGGGCAATATCCCGAAGTTTCTCATAATAGCGTGAGGCACGACCGCCCAGAATAAGAGAGAGTTTTTTGGTAAGTTCAAACCGGAGCTGGCCATAAAATCCCCATTGATAGGCGTAATCATCCGTGCCCCAGCCATTGGCGTTTGTGGCATAGTTAAAACAGCTTGCCGCGGGTTTTTTAACAACATCCGTGTTGTTTATACTCACATCATTATAGATGGCGTTACAGTTGTTGTTGGCATACTGCGTAACCTGTTCGTACGAATTATAGTTAAACCCGAAAAGCGCATGATGCGTGCGGTTTAGAAAATGGAAACTACCTTGGGCATAAATATCCGCAGAGCGTGATTCATTCGTACCTTTAAAAGCGGCAATACCCTGATCCTGATACTGTAGAGTTCCTGTGCTGGGGTCTATCTGGTTCCACGGCTCGTTATAAAGCGTCTTGTAACTTTGATCATAAAATGTGCCGCGTGCAGTTGCTGACCAATCCCCCCAGAGTTTCTGGTTAAGCGAGGCAATGGTCTGTTGGGTCATATAATTGGCATACCCCCAACTCTGGCTGGGGTTTGCCGAGCGGCTGCCAGACCATAACGTATTGGCCGTTGTCAGCGGCAAACCGTAATAGGGGGCCTGATTATCCTGCTGTTGCGCTGCGTGAGAAACCATAAAGGTGGTGCGCGGGGTTATATCCCACTCCAGCACCCCATAGGTCTGCCATTTGCGGGTATGGGCGTATTTGTAAAAGTAATCATTATCTTCAAACAGATCAGCCGTGCGGAAGCGAAGGGTTTTGGATTTGTTGAGCGCTACCGTCATATCCACATCAGCACGGTAATTGTTAAAACTGCCAACACTGGCGGCACCGCTTAGCGCAAAATCCTGCCCCGGTTTTTTAGTTACTTCATTTACAACGCCACCCGCGCCACCAGCCCCCTGTAACAGACCAGAAGACCCGCGCAGCACCTCGATACGATCATACATGGAAAGATCAAAACTGGCGTTATTCAACGTTCCAGAAGCGTTTGGCGTGCCATCTACAGAAGTTGTGAGCTGGTACCCGCGTGAGTAGAAATTTGAATTGGCTGTAGAGGCCGGCATAACCCGAATACCGTTAATCTGGCGCATAGCGTCTGTCATTGTCAGCATGTTGGAATCTTCCATACGCTGCTGCGTAATGACGGATACAGACTGGGGAATATCCTTCAGTGCAACCGGCGTTTTTCCCCATGCTTCTATTGTTGGCGCAGTGTAGGAATGTCGGGAGCCAGATCCGTATACAGTAATATTCTGATGGGTTGTTTCTGCGGATGCGTGATATGCCGAAGATGAACACCCGCATGAAGGCCCAGAAGCACTGCACTTTTTAGGCACACTGGCTGAGGTTGGCGTGCAAGAAGCGGGGGGCGAAGCAGCCGAAGCTGGCGCACAGATAAGCGTAAGACCGCCTACCATAACCCCAAAACATGGAAGTGTTCGAAAAATACGAGACATACCTATCTGTCCTGACAGCGTCATACATAAAGGCTGACAGGGCAGGTTGATGTATCCAGCCCTTAAGGCTGGTTCCCGCATAAGGCGGGAATACAGGTGCTATATTACAGATAGCAGCCGCAAAAACGTGTTCCTGTCAGTAAAGACATGACAGGGAAGAAGGCGGCCCACGTGTATGGGGAAGGCCCGTAAAAACACCGGCAGGTGGAGCCCGTGGTGCGCGATCATGATAGATCTGCCGCTTTGCCAGCAGCATAATGCTTAAGGCAACAAAAACCCCGATAAAGGCGATATCTGGCAGTTGCAGTAAGGGGCAAAGAGGGCAAAACCCATTGTCATCATGCGAATGGTGTGTGGGATCAT
Source organism: Acetobacter ascendens (assembly GCF_001766235.1). Classification (NCBI taxonomy): domain Bacteria; kingdom Pseudomonadati; phylum Pseudomonadota; class Alphaproteobacteria; order Acetobacterales; family Acetobacteraceae; genus Acetobacter; species Acetobacter ascendens. Next base: position 970,327 of record NZ_CP015164.1, on the reverse strand, counting down.
GCCCATCATCATCCACAGGCATCACCATAGCATCATCCATATCAGGACATGCCGGGCTTTTAAGTGCAGGACCAATATGAAGGCCGGTAAGGCGTTCAAGCGTAACACGGGGCATTTCCCCAAGTTGCGCATGGCTTTGGAGGAAAAGCTGCCCAACAAGCCCTACCATCACACAAATGACCACCAGCCATCGGCTGGCAAACAGGCACATTTTTGCGTGCATGGTGGCTGATCTAGACAAAAATCCTCTCCAAATTGTGTACTTGTTAAAGGAAGATAATTTGCCTTTTGTCAAGAAAGAGTAAGTGACACACAAGAACCACGTTCACACAACGGGCTGTAAACTGGCACATACCAAAGATCAACAAGGCTGTTCTGTTGTGAGGGCAGGTATAGCTGCTCCTATCTCAACTCTATCGCTTTTGTGAATGAAGGGGCGTAACCCAATAAAAGACCTGCATGAAGTCTTTATCGGCTCCCTGTATTTCGAAACCGAATTCAGGTCAGACAGTTATTCCTGCAAAGAGGAAACAAACCATGTCAGCTTACAGCATTTTACGGACTGCTATTGAACAGAAAAAAGTCGTGGCTTTTACGCTTCATGACAAGCCGCAGGTAGGGTCCCCACACGCTTTGGGCAAAGGGGATGGTGTAGAAAAAGTACTGATGTATCGTGGTGTGGATACTCATGAAAAACGTGTGCCAGCTCAGGGGCAGTGGGATTGCCTTGCTGTGTCTGAACTGAGCGATGTGAAACTACTTGCTGATGAGCCTTTCCACCAAGGCCACCCGGATGCCGCACAGCGCGCTGGTATTCGTGAAGTGGATATTGAACTCTAATACCGCTCTGTTTATCGGCATCATGTAGTTTGATGCCGATAAAACCATTATTTCCACAAATGATGGAAATGGTGCAGAGGGCCGTGGCCATGCCCGACATCAAGCGTATCACTTACCGCTAGTGCGCCATGTAGATATACTTTTGCTTCACGCACGCTCTCTTCCACCGACTTGGCTGGTAGCAAAGCTGCTATTGCCGCAGAAAGTGTGCAGCCGGTACCATGATCATTACGTGTGTGGATACGGGGCGCTGCAAACTCAATAATTTCACCTGTGCCATAAAGTAGATCAATACTCTCGGTTGATCCTTCAAGGTGTCCGCCTTTTAACAAAACCCATTCCGACCCCAGCTTGGCCAACTCTTTTACTCGTAAGCGCATTTCATCCAGTGTCCATGTGGGATCAGCATTCAGTAAAACGCCCGCTTCTGGCAGGTTGGGGGTAATAAGCGTTGCAAGTGGCACCAAAAGATCTCTGAGAGCCCTGACGGCATTGCCTTCCAGAAGGTGATCTCCACTTTTGGCTACCATAACCGGATCAAGCACAATATTTTTTGCACCATGATGATGCAGACGTTCTGCAATCACTTCGGCAATGCCGCTGTTGGGGACCATCCCAATTTTAACGGCATCCACCCTTACATCATCAAACACGCTATCAATCTGTTCGCCCACAAATTGCGGGTCTAGCGCCACAAAGGATCGTACGCCTTGGGTGTTCTGGGCTACAACAGCCGTAATGGCCGCCATGCCATAAGCCCCCATGGCCGAAAATGCTTTAATATCCGCATGAATCCCCGCGCCACCTGTTGGGTCGGTGCCGGCAATACTCAAAACATTGGCGATCATGGTCAAGCAATTCCCTTTTCGCAAGAACGTGGCTCCCTGCCGCGCAATTCCAGCAAAAAGGATAGGGGGGTAAAACCTGTCCCTTCGCCGGCATAACCCGGATCAGGTTCAAAGGGTCATTACGCTGCCTGTTGGCTCTGCAATATCTCAGCCCCTTGTCGGAGCACCCCTCGGTAATATGCAATGTATCAGGACAAGGCCTTTTATGCACGTCATATTAAATATAGGTTTGGTAGAATTCTTCAGCCTTGCAATGGCTTGCGCCACATCTTCAGGTTGATCGTATAAATCATAATGCGTGGTGTTTTGTTCCTGATACGCAAAGCATGTCTGGTAAGGTGGGGCTTATGCATGGTTGCCTTATGAATTTGTGGCGTAATACATTGCAGATGGAAAAATGAATAAATCCGATTTCACCATACGTAAGACGTGCATTGGGGATGTGCCTGTTCTTGCACTTATTGAGCAATCTGCTGCGCAGATTTTCCGGCAGATCCCTTCATTAAGCTGGATAGCCGATCATACTGTTTTGCAGGTGGATATACATCTTTCTGCCATAACCGCAGGCACAAGTTGGGTTGCTGTTGATAATAACGGTCAACCTATCGCTTTTCTCTGTGCGCGAATATACGCACAGGAGTTTCATATTCTTGAAATGTCCGTTTGTAAGAAAGAGCAGGGGCGGGGAATAGGAACAGCACTTCTTTTCACGGCATGTAGTTGGGCAAAAGCATACCAGCTTAGAGCCCTTTTGGAAATTCACGGATGAGCGTTTCGGCGTAGCATGAGGCTTCCCATGGCGATGTGGATCATGGCCTCTGCGACGTCGATCCGCTGTTCGTAGTCCTTCACAAGGCGACGCCAGCGGATCATCCAACCGAAGGTCCGTTCCACAACCCACCGACGCGGCAGGATTTCAAACCCTTTTGCTGTCTCTGACCGCCGGATGATCTCGACTGTGAAGTCGAGAAAAGTGGCCTTATCCATCAACTGGAGGCGGTCATAGGCTCCATCGGCAAACAGGTGCTTCACCCAAGGCCAGCGTTTACGAATGGCATCAAGGATCATCTGTCCTCCTGCACTGTCCGAAATATCGGCTGTTGTCAGCTGGACCAGGAGAAGGCGGCCATCCGTATCAACTGCGATGTGACGTTTCCGACCGACGATCTTCTTGCCTGCGTCATAACCACGTGTCTTTGCGTGGGGTGCCTTGATACTCTGGCTATCAATGACACCACCCGATGGACTGGTTTCGCGTCCTGTCGCTTCACGATCGAGCATCAGACAGACATCATGAATGGTCTGGAACAGGAAACGGCGCATCAGCCTGCGGAACCACCAGTAAACCGTTTGCCATGGGCCAAAATGAACCGGAAGCATCTCCCAACCGCAGCCTGAGCGCACGAGATAGCGCAGAGCATTGATGATCTCACGGAAATCGGTTGTCCGTTTCCGACCACGCCGGTTCGCAGGGGGCATCAGAGGCGCTATGCGCTCCCATTCCTCATCTGTCAGATCAGACGGATAGCGTTTCGTCTTGCGTGTAATTCCGGCCATGCGGCCTCGTTGTGCTGGCGTCCACATCCTGCCTTTGAATCACGCTCAAAACCTCTTGAAAACCTATCATAGCGAATTTCCAAAAGGGCTCTAACACTACAGTTGCATTTTGTGTCGTGAGTGAGCGCGGATAGCGCTGACCTGATGCGTTCGTCGAAAGACGGACCATCTGAGGATGTGAGGGACGGGTAGTCTGCGTTGTGCAAGTTTTACGACGAGGCGCCTGATTTCCTGAATGGACCAGCGGACGACGATTATCGTGTTCTGCGTTGTGTTTTTTTCGGTTTCAATGAGTTTGCCTGATACCGGACACTTGCCATGACGGCATAGGCCAGCATGACCAGAGAGACATGCCGATGCCAACCATGCCAGGAGCGGGTCTCGTTATGATCAAGACCAAATTCGTTTTTGGCCGTCTCGAAACATTCTTCGATCCTCCAGCGCGTCCCTTCAACGTTCACGAGTTCCTGCGTGGTTGTCCCTTTCGGGCTCCAGGTCGTAAAATAGGCAAGGTCCCCGTCAGAGATGTTTCGGCGGATCAACAGGCCACGTGTCCATGGTCCGGCTATAGGGCTGTCAAATTCTTCAGCATCCAGATCAGCAAGCGGAAGATACGCCCAGTCATAAAGTCGCTCACCTTTTGTGCCGTGCCCCGCTGACAGACGACGCCAGGCCTGGTCTGGCAGTCCTGCTGCAATATCTTTCGCCTCTCCGGCAATCAGCGGTTCCGTTGCCCATGATCCGAACCAGTGATTGCCCTTGACCCCAAGAACATATCCAATTCCTGCCCGGCGAAGCGTGCGTTCCACATCGCCGACGCCATACACGCTGTCTGCTGCAACCCAGCGGAAGGGCACACCGGCCTCAATACTCCGCTCAATCATCATCGAGGCTAACGCCGGTTTGGTTGCAAACACCACGTCATCGGGAACGTGGGCCTGCTTCAGGCGCTCACGGTTCGATGTCCAGTCTTTCGGGAGATACAGGGCGCGGTCCACAAAGGCATGGCCCCGCGCCGATACATAGGTGGCAAATACACCAATCTGGCAGTTCGTGATCTTGCCGGCAGATCCCGTATACTGCCGCCCCACACCGCAGGACGCCTGACCCTTCTTCAGAAAACCGGTCTCATCGATGACCAGCACGCCCTCTTCAGTGCCCAGATGCTCGATCACATAATCCCTAACGACATCACGAAGGGCATCGGCATCCCAGTGCCCGCGCCCCAGAAGCGCCTGCTGCCCCCATGGACCAGGATCTCCTGCGGCTTCCGCTCGCATCCATCCCGTCTTGCGTGGTTCATTGCCAATCAAAATATCAAGAAAAGCACAGGCTGAATCTACGACACGTTTTTGCGTGAACAGCGGCGCCATCCGATCCTTGGCGGACCGAAGCGAGCGCCCCCATAATTCTAGCGTCTCTTCAACAGACGCACCGCCACTCATCATATCCTGAATCATGGTTACCCATAGATTCAGAACTCAACATAAAATGCAACTGTAGTGCTAAGCGCAGTCACTCTTACGACTTTTCGGGAACTGCCGTGGAATGCGCCTTTTTATACGCGTTTTGGGTTTAAAATTCTTCCTGAAAGCTTGATAAATCCAAGATTAGCGACCGTATTACAAGATGAGGTAGAAAGTGGTTTCCCTCAACAAACCCGCTGCGCTATGCAATTGAACCTTAGCCACTTTAATGCAGCATAGTGCGGCTTAAACCGGCCACAGTAAGTAGTAATTCCCTTCCATAAAACGTAAGGGTCCCGCCTTTTCAGCGTCTAGAGCAAAAAGCGGGGGGTTTTAAATTCTGCTTTTTATTTTTGCAGTACAGGGGGAGAAATGGCTACGCCGTTTTCCCATGTTTCAATAATCTTATCGGCATTTTCTATATTGGTGGTAGGGTTACCGGCAACAACCATTACATCTGCCCGTTTACCCGGCGTCAATACGCCCCGATCAGACAGATTCAGCAAATCTGCTGCGTTCTGGGTGGCGATATGAATGGTCTCCAAAGGTGTCAGACCCGCTTGCACTGTAAGGGCCAGTTCTCGATGTTCTGCCACACCCGGCACCCGCAAAGGGGTAGCGCCGCTATCTGTGCCAAAGCCAATTTTTACACCAGCATCATGCAGTGTTTTCAGGTTTTGCAGGTTCATTGCTAAAGATGTACGGGCAAACTCTGCTTGTTTGCCTGCTTTGTGCTGTGCCTGCCATGCTGGATCGTTAATCTGTTTTTGTAGAGGGCCAGAAAGACCCGCTATTGCAAATGGTGTTTGCGTCCACTGTGTGCGATCAGCCCATGCTGTTGTGGCTTCATCCAACTGAAGGGTGGCAATATACCAGATACCGTGGGATTTCAGCGTTGCAATCAAATCTGGCGTAACGGGTTTATCCCGCACGCCATGAGCAAGAATATCCACCCCGGCAGCAACAACATGCTGGGCATCTTCCAGATCATGAATATGCGCTGCCACACGCAGCTTGCGTTTGTGGGATTCCTCTACAACAGCAGCAATAATATCCGGGCTCATTTTAACGGGTAGCGTACCATCAAAATCATCAACCCAGATTTTAACCAGATCCGTACCTTCATCTGCCATTGTGTCCACGGCTTCTCGGGCTTCATTGGCTGTTTTGGGGCGGAAAAGCTGGTTAGGGGCAACATTTACAGGCGATGCACCATTGGGCACGCCAATGCCTTGATCAACCCCGAACAAATCTGCCGGTGTTTTACCTGCATGTGCTTCCTTACGGAGTGGGTCAAACACATCTGGCACGTTATTGCCCAATGCCGTAACCGTGGTGACACCATAGCGACGATACTGCCCAAGGGCCGCCATAATATTGGCACGTGTATAAAATTGAGAGCCCGTGGTTACACCCTCATATTGCCCAACATGGCTGTGATCGGAGATAATGCCGGGCAAGACCGTATCTCCTGAACGATCCAGCACTTTGGCATCTTTGGGAATAGCCACCCCCTTGCCCACTGCAAGAATATGATCTCCCTGCATAACAAGTGTTGCATCTTCTATGGGGGCCGCCCCTGTGCCATCCACAATACGCACATGCGTGAGCGCAACAGGAGGTGATGAGGCTGCAAGCGCCGGAGTTGTCATGAACAAAGCTGTTGTGATGAAAAACATACGACGCATATTGATCTCCCTAATAGCGGCATGAACGGGAAGAAAGTGGTATTCGCTCCATGTTTATCAGATATTCACGAACCAAGGATCACTTCTACTTTATGTAAAAGACCATCATCTTGCATATTCACTTCATGCATCATGTAGGTTTGCACACCATCTATGCTGATCTTTCTTACACCACGGCAGACATGATCTGGGTTTTTTACCAAAATACTGTAACGCGCTGTTTTCCATTGCAATGTTACCTCAAATTCCGGCCAATGCTGCGGAATACACGGGTCTATCAAAAGCTTGTCCGCATGGATGCGCACCCCAAGAATAGTCTCGGTTCCCACCCGTTGCATCCAACCGGCAGATCCTGTGTACCAAGACCATCCACCACGCCCAACATGCGGGGCTTCGGAATACACATCTGCGGCAATAACGTAGGGCTCTAGTTTGTAACGTGCCGCTTGTTCCGGCGTCTGGCTATGGGTGATGGGGTTGAGCATATGGAACAACGTTTGGGTCAGATTACCATCACCCAAAACCGCTATAGCCATAACTGTCCATAAAGCCGCATGGGTGTACTGGCCGCCGTTTTCACGTATACCAGGTGGGTACCCTCGGATATAGCCGGGGTCTGGCATGGCTTTATCAAACGGCGGCGTAAGTACAAGAATAAGCCCATCCTGCTGCCTTACTAACCGATGAATAGCAGAGCGCATGGCATGGTTGGCCCGTTCCGGCATGGCAGCACCAGACAGCACAGACCATGATTGGGAAATGGCATCTATCTGACATTCCGGCATAGTGTGGGAGCCAAGAGGTGTGCCATCATCAAAATAGGCCCGCAGGTACCAATCTCCATCCCATGTATGTTCCAATGCCCTGGCCAGTTTGCGGGTATGCTGCTGCCATTTATCCGCCCGCATATCTTCATTACGGGCACGGGCAATAGGGATAAATATCTCAAGTGTGGTGTAGAGGAACCAGCCAAGCCATACGCTTTCTCCACGGCCCTGTTCTCCCACACGGTTCATACCGTCGTTCCAGTCCCCCGTGCCCATGAGCGGAAGGCCATGCACACCCACGGCAAGGCTCCGATCAAGCGCACGCGCACAATGTTCAAAAAGCGTTGCACTTTCTGCCGAATGCGCTGGCACCATAAAGTTATCGTGCTCGGTTATGGGCAGCGGAGGGGCTTCCCGAAAACCAATATTTTCATCCAGAACGGCAATATCTCCCGTTGTGGTTACGTAATGTGCAACTGTGTAACCAAGCCATGTGCAATCATCCGAAATATGGGTGCGCACCCCAGCCCCCGTTTGCGGCAGCCACCAATGCTGCACATCGCCTTCTACAAACTGTCGGGAAGCGGCACGAACAAGATGTTCCCGCACCAAAGCAGGGCAGGAGGCTGCAAGAGCCATGCCATCCTGCAGCTGATCTCTAAAACCATAAGCGCCACTGGCCTGATAAAAACCTGCCCGGGCGCGCACACGGCTGGAAAGTGTTTGGTACAATAGCCAACCATTCAGCATGATATCCATGCTACGATCTGGCGTTTTAACCTGAATGGAACCACAAATACGGTTCCACTGCTGTTTGATCTCATCCAAAACGGTATCAAGATCAACTGTCCGGTAATGGGCAATCATCTGTCTGGCTTCAGCCTCGTTTTCTGCTTCTCCTAGCAGGAAAACAATTTCCACCCGTCCATCTGCCGGTAGGGTAACAATGGTTTGCAAAACACCGCATGGATCAAGCCCAGCACCTGTACTGCCCTGCACGGTATCTGCCAGTGTTAGGGCATACGGGCTATCTAATGTACCGTTTCTGCCAACAAAGGTTGTGCGGTCCCCCGAGCAGGCTGTGACGTAGCCACCAATATCAGCAAAGGCTACGCGGCCACCGTAAACGGCACTCCAACGGTTGTAAGCAAATAGCGCCTCTGTGGCGTCATCTGGAGGGTTCGAAAAACCCTTTGGTTCTGAGCTGTTCTGTGTGATTCCATTTCTTCGGCGTTGATTGGGGATGGTGGAAGATGAAGCAGCCTGGTTTCTTTGATGTTGAAGAGCGCCTTGCTCGGCTGAGCGGGCTTGGCGATCAGCTGGAGGCCTTTTCCCGGACTGTGGATTTTGAGGTGTTCCGCCCTGATCTGGAGCTGGCTCTGGCCTATTCAGACGGAAGTAAAGGCGGACGTCCGCCGTTTGATCCGGTGCTGATGTTCAAAATTCTGGTCATCCAGACGTTGAACAATTTGTCTGATGAACGGACAGAGTATCTGATCAACGACCGCCTGTCGTTCATGCGCTTTCTGGGATTGGGGCTGTCGGACCGCGTGCCGGATGCCAAAACGGTCTGGCTGTTTCGTGAGCGTTTGACACAGGCGGGTGCCATTGAAAGGCTGTTTGACCGATTTGACGCGACCCTGCGGAACGCCGGTTATCTCCCGATGTCTGGTCAGATCCTGGATGCAACACTGGTGGCTGCTCCAAAGCAGCGCAATACGAACGCTGAGAAAGCGGATCTCCGGGCAGGACGTATTCCAGAAGACTGGCAGGACAAGCCCGCAAAGAGGTCGCATAAGGATCGTCATGCACGATGGACACTTAAGTTCACGAAGGCGAAGCGGCAGGACGATGGAACCATACCGTCGAGCGATCTCGCCATCCCGTTCTTTGGCTACAAATCCCACGTCTCCATCGACCGGAAGTTTCGGTTCATCCGAAAATGGAAGACGACGGATGCCGCCGCCAGTGATGGTGCGCGATTGAGAGAGGGGCTGTTAGATAAAACCAATACGGCCTCAAGCGTTTGGGCTGATACAGCTTATCGCTCGAAAGCGAATGAGGACTTCATGGACAAAGAGGGTTTTGTCTCAAAGGTTCACAGAAAAAAGCCGCATCTCAAGCCTATGCCCCGACATATCCAGAAATCGAATGCTGGAAAGTCCGTGATCCGATCACGCGTCGAGCACGTCTTTGCCGACCAGAAATCACAGACGGGGTTGTTCATCCGAACTGTCGGTATCACCCGGGCCACCATGAGGATCGGGCTGGCCAATATCGTCTACAACATGCGCCGCTTCCTCTTCCTCGAAAGGTTGAACGCGAGCGCGTAGTCATCCAGCGGGACGGCAGTCCCCGATCTGCTCAAAACGCAGATCAAAAGCTACCCCAAAAACCGTCAATCAAATCGCCAAAAGCCTGAAATCACGAGCCAAGCGCATCAACCAACGGTTCTTCGATCCCTCCATCTATTTCCGTTGTAATGAAGGACGCTGTTTTAGCGCGCGCCGTGCCAAGCACCCATTCAACATATCCGGTAAGAGAAAGCGTGCGGGCATGGCCAGAAAGATTATGCAGTTGAAGGCGAGAAATCTTTATAGGGTCTTTTACCGGTGTATATTGCAACAACGTGCTGCCTATACCGTGCGCAATACGATCATACCGCGTATAACCCCGCCCGTGGCGGCTAACATAGGTTGCATCTACATCGCGACGGATAGCTGCTGTGGGGCTCCATAATACCTTAGTATCTTCATCCCGTAGGTAAAAAATTTCACCCGGTTGATTGCTAACAGGGTCATTGGACCACGGAGTTATCTGGTGCTCGCGGCTGTTTAGTGCCCATGTGTAGCCGCTGCCTTCGGCAGAAGCCTGAAAACCCACAGTATCATTGGCAATAACGTTAATCCATGGGGCTGGCGTTGTGCGGCCAGATGCCAGCACAACCACATATTCCTGTCCATTATCAGCAAACCCGCCATGACCATTGAAAAATTCAAGTTCAGGAATATCAGGCACTTTGAACGCACTGGGCGTAAACACATGCGGCGTTTGGAACAGAACAGATTTTGGAGCCACCATCACATCGGCCTGATCAAGTTGTTCCGCCAAACCCTTATCTGCCGTAAGAACAACGCGAGCTGCGGCTAACAAAAGATTCTTTACCGGTGTGGAAACCAGATCAGCCCGTAAAATGCAGATGGAACCAGCCACTGTTGCCGTTTTGGGCATGGAGCGAACAAGGTTTTCAAGAGTATTCTGTAGATCCTGCAGGTAGGACGATGGATGCTCATTAATCAGCACCAGATCAACAGCAACCTGCTAAGCCGCAAGTATTCATGCGCCAGCAGAACCTGCCGGACAATATCTGTATCTGGCGTATCCTTTACGCGTAAAACCACCAGAGGCAGATCACCAGAAATACCTTGTTCCCATAGTGTCGGCTGGGCTGCCATGCCTTGTATGATCACTGCGGATGGTGCTCGCAAAGCGGCATTTGCAAACAGAATATGACCCGCCAAACGTTGGAACAGATCGGCTTCTGCCGGGGTAATATCAAAATGCCGGAATTGAATCTGCGCTTGTGTCCAGGCCAGTGTGCGAGCACGATCCAGCGCTGTATCATCCTGATGCACCTCAATCAGGCGTTCGAGTTCCTGACGGGATGAGGCAACCATTGTCCAGAACGTTATCCGCGCTGTAGCACCGGGCTTGATACTTACGCGGCTACGAATGGCAAAGCAGGGATCTAGTACCGTGCCTGTTTGCCCAGAAAGTTGTGTTTTGCCCGCCAGTGCTGCGGGAGACTGGGCTGTATGGTCGCGCCCAATAAACTGCGCACGGTTTGTTTCCACCATAATGGGGGTAGAACATACAGCCACATGCGCAGCCCAGATTTCAGGCTCATTGGGGGTGCGCCGCCTGCGGGTTGCTATAAGGGCTTTGGCTTCTGGCAGATAATCTGTTTCTACAAACAGTTTGGTAAACGCCGGATGCGCGAGGTCTGAATCTGGCGGAAGCAAAGCCAATTCTGCATAAGATGTAATATCTATTTCAACACTATCATAGCCCCCATTAAAAACGGTCAGGTAGCGTACATCAGCATCATCTTCGGCAGAAACCATAACCTCCACTGTTGTGGTTAAGGAGCCATCACGCCGGGTGAACTCTGCACGGTCTTCATGGAAAACACTTACATAATCATCTGGCTCCTCCCCACAGGGTTGAATGCCAGCAGACCATACTTTCCCGGTCTTTACGTTTTTCAGGTAAAGATATGATCCAAAATTATCCAGCGTTGGATCTTCCCGCCAGCGCGTCACGGCCTGACCTTGCCACATTGTGTAGCCAGATCCCGCTGCTGTTAGCATGACGGTATAACGCCCATTGGAAAGAAGGTGCGTAACGGGTGCTGGTGTGTAATCCGTACCGTAATATCGGCCAGATGCTGCTTGCGGCAATTCCGAACGCGGAAGAGGGTATTCTTCTATTGGCAGAGGGTGAGCCACAGCGCCTGTACGGGGCGCACGTTCCTGCAACAACAGTTCAGCCGAGGCAATTACGGGGTCATCATGAAAGCGTTTTCTCATAATGCCATCAAGAACTGCATCTGCCACAGAAAGGATGGACATACCCTGATGGTGCGCCATGTAAGCCTGCACAATGGCCATATCCTGCCCATCCGGCACGCGTTCTGGGGTATAATCCAGAGCTTCGTAAAAACCGTATCGACCGTGTACGCCTGTTTTTTCCAGAACAGACAGATTGGCAACGGCTTTTTGCGGATCAACCATAGAGGCTAACAAGGTAGCATAGGGCGCCACAACTCTATCCTGCCCAAGGCCACGTTTGAGCCCCAGCCCCGGAATGCCAAAGTTTGAGTATTGATAGGTGTAATCTACATCCCGCACATTATAGGCTGATTCTGAAATACCCCATGGAATATCATGAGATTGCCCGTAAGCAATCTGCCGCAGCACGATAAGCGCGTTGGTTTGCTGAAGCAGGCTGCCGATAGGCGCACGCATAACCAGAGAAGGCATAAGATACTCAAACATTGAGCCCGACCACGATACCAGTGCTGCTCCACTGCCAGCAGAAGTTAGGGCGCGCCCTAGGCGGAACCAGTCCCGCGCAGGAATGTCTCCTTTTGCAATGGCAAAAAAGATCGCCAGCCGGGATTCAGAAGCCAGAAGATCATAACAATTACTATCTGGGGTATCTTCGGTAACAACAAACCCAATAGACAGAAGTTTGCGTGCAGGATCACGCAAAAAAGCAAAGTCCATACCATATGCAAGCATGGCAGCTTTGGTTTGCAGCACTTTCAGGCGGGCGTCAAAGGTTGTGCTATACGTATGGTCTAAATCACGCAGATGGCTTTCAATCGCTTTTAATGGCGCAAGAGACCAGAAAAGCGGGGCTGAATCTGTTTGTTCTTCTGCTTCATTGCTTTCTGCATAAAGATGGGCTGCGTGTTCTGCTATGGTTTGCGCCTGTTTCAGTAACAACAGCAATCCGGCCTCTGTTTTTACTTCAGAAGCACTCAGAACAGACGTTTTTAACCGTGCAAGTGATCGGATCAAAACTTTTTGCTGTTTTGTATTCTGCAACCGCTCACCATTACGGAAAGTAAGATCTGTAATGGCAAGGGTAATGGCATCTGATATACCCTCACGCCACATGGATGGCTGTGTTGTATGTATAGTCCATTCTCGGCAAGCACGTGCCAAAGCAACAAGATGGCCAGCAAAGTTACCGCTATCTACAGTGGAAACATATAAAGGAGCCAACGGTTCCAGATCAGCCGTGCTGTACCAGTTATACAAATGCCCTTTGTATTTTTCCAATGCATCTAGTGTTTTAAAGGTGTTTTCAAGCCGCTCTATTGTATCAGCCAAGCCATTCCAGCCAAAATCATAGGCGCTAACCGTGCATAAAAGATAAAGCCCGATATTGGTGGGAGATGTGCGTCTGGCGATAACGGGAAAGGGCACTTCCTGAAAATTGTCCGGCGGAAGCATGTGATCATCCGCTGTTACAAATTCTTCAAAAAAACGCCATGTATTGCGAGCTGTAAGCCGCAAAGTGCGAATATCTGTGCGGGACGGGCGCGATTGAGCCGTTAAAATTGCCGCGCGACTTGTCCATAACCCAATGGCGGGAGAAAACGCCCATAGAATGGCCAAAGGGCCAATAAAAATCAGGTTTCCCACATCTTGCATGGTCACCTGTATGACAAGAATGGCTGCAATAAGTGGGGCAGAAAGCATCTTCAGGTAATATTGCAGCAAGCCGGACTGTAGAAGATCTGCCGTTTGCGCCGCAGGCACCCACTGCAACAAATATCGGCGTGTTACAAAAACACGCCCAAGGGTACGGATAATCGCATCACCCAATAGGCAGGCCTGATGCACCAGAAACGTGATGTTAAGTGCCGTCATAACAACGGCATTGGAAATGGATGCCCCCAACACATTAAAATAGCTGCGAAAACTAATCCATTCCCGGCGCGGGGCAATATCTGGAATAACCGGCAGAAAAGCAGGCAGAGCCATAATCAGAAGTATAAACAGTGTCCAGATACCAGCGTTTTCTGGCAACAAAACCCAGCAGATAATCAGAGCCAACAAAGTAAAGGGTGCGCATAAGGTGCGGCGCAGGTTATCCACCATTTTCCAACGCGCAATTCCAGATAAACTGTCGCGCGGGGAAGGGGTACGGAATATGCCAGAAACAATCCAAGGTAGCAGTTGCCAGTCTCCTCGTGTCCAGCGATAGAGCCTTTGAGCCGCAACCAAGTAGTCTGTCGGAAATTCCTCTATCACCTCAATGTCAGAAACCAATCCGGCACGCGCAAAAATACCTTCAAACAGATCATGGCTTAAAAGAGTGGCTTCCGGCACACGTCCGGCCAAGGCGGCTTCAAACGCATCAATTTCGTAAATACCTTTGCCTGCGTAAGATCCTTCTCCAAACATATCCTGATAAAGATCTGATATTGCAGAGGAATAGGCATCTATACCGCTAGATGCTGAGAAAATACGTTGGAACAAAGTGCTCTGATGCCCGATAGGCAAAGAGGGTGTCACACGAGGTTGCAGAACGGCATAACCCTGCTGCACACGCCCGGTTGTTGCATTGAATTGCGGCGCATTAAGAGGATGCGCCAGTTTGCCCACCAATTTTTTTACTGTTTCAAGGGGCAGGCGTGTATCGGCATCTAGGGTGACGATATATTTTACGGCTTGGGGAATATTCTGGCAGCATTCTGCCAAAAAAGTGGTGTCTGTTGCACCGCGCAACAGGCGGTTCAGTTCATGCAGCTTTCCCCGTTTGCGCTCCCACCCCATCCATACGCCTTCACTCTCGCTCCAAACCCTGTGGCGATGTAGAAGGAGAAACCTGTTACCATCCGGCACAGACCCGTATTTTTCGTTAAGATGATGAATACCAGCAGAAGCTAACTGAAAAAGTGTATCATCTTCTGGTGCAGATGCCTCTGAATGATCAGACCAATCTGTTAAAAGCGCAAAATAAACACCACTATCATGAGTGGCCAGATAGTGAATTTCCAACCGGGATAAAAGTTCATCCACCGTTTTTACGTTGGTAAGAAGGGCAGGAATAACCACCATTGTGCGCAATTTTACCGGGATACCATCTAAGAGCCCTTTTGGAAATTCGCTATGATAGGTTTTCAAGAGGTTTTGAGCGTGATTCAAAGGCAGGATGTGGACGCCAGCACAACGAGGCCGCATGGCCGGAATTACACGCAAGACGAAACGCTATCCGTCTGATCTGACAGATGAGGAATGGGAGCGCATAGCGCCTCTGATGCCCCCTGCGAACCGGCGTGGTCGGAAACGGACAACCGATTTCCGTGAGATCATCAATGCTCTGCGCTATCTCGTGCGCTCAGGCTGCGGTTGGGAGATGCTTCCGGTTCATTTTGGCCCATGGCAAACGGTTTACTGGTGGTTCCGCAGGCTGATGCGCCGTTTCCTGTTCCAGACCATTCATGATGTCTGTCTGATGCTCGATCGTGAAGCGACAGGACGCGAAACCAGTCCATCGGGTGGTGTCATTGATAGCCAGAGTATCAAGGCACCCCACGCAAAGACACGTGGTTATGACGCAGGCAAGAAGATCGTCGGTCGGAAACGTCACATCGCAGTTGATACGGATGGCCGCCTTCTCCTGGTCCAGCTGACAACAGCCGATATTTCGGACAGTGCAGGAGGACAGATGATCCTTGATGCCATTCGCAAACGCTGGCCTTGGGTGAAGCACCTGTTTGCCGATGGAGCCTATGACCGCCTCCAGTTGATGGATAAGGCCACTTTTCTCGACTTCACAGTCGAGATCATCCGGCGGTCAGAGACAGCAAAAGGGTTTGAAATCCTGCCGCGTCGGTGGGTTGTGGAACGGACCTTCGGTTGGATGATCCGCTGGCGTCGCCTTGTGAAGGACTACGAACAGCGGATCGACGTCGCAGAGGCCATGATCCACATCGCCATGGGAAGCCTCATGCTACGCCGAAACGCTCATCCGTGAATTTCCAAAAGGGCTCTTAAGGCACCCTGCGTTTGTAAATACTCTTGAATGCCTTTCTCAATGTTAGTTTTTTTATCTGCCAGACGTTGTTCCAGCCATACAAGAACGGGATCTATTCCTCTTGAACGATGCGCAAGCTGCGCTGTAAATGCAGGCGTAATAATGCGCGGGTCTATTTGGGATAATATGCCAGACAATGTTGCGGCATTGCTCTTTCGGGCAGATGCAAGCTGATCGGCCAAAAGATCAGCCGCCTGTTGGCTGGCATGGCTATCTATAATAGCGCTTACAATACGGCGCAGATTTTCTATTAAAACAATACGTAAAGTAATGGGAACAGCCCAAAGCTCACCCATAGTAAGTGGCGTAACTGTTTGGTAGGCAAGCAGAAACCTACGCAAGAAATCAGGCTGAAGGTAGCTGTCTGTATGCGCAACAAAAGCCCATGTAATACCAAAAACGCGCGGTAAACCAATAAAAGGACCATTCGCAAGCTTGGGCAGGCGCGTGTAATACCCACTTGGCAAATCCAGACTGGTTTCTCTAATCTGCATATCAATAAGGGCATAGTTATCTGCCAACCACTGGGCTGCTGGTGGCAACAATCGGCCCCTTTGGCTTGCCTTGGTAACTGTTTCATTGGCTGCAGCAAGCAGGGCGGCATTTTCAGCCAACCGGCGCTTAAGAGGTTGCCCGCGCCGATTATGCTTGGCAGGCACAACAGCCTGTGCTGCCGCCAAACTTCTGGCATGAGCTTCCAGACGTTCAATACCAAAAATTTCGCTTTTTATCGGGAAGAGATCATCCTGTATGTTGACATGAATATGCCCCCCAAACAAACGGCGCAAAAACGAAAAATGGGCACTTTTGGGGCCGGTATCTGATGGTTGTTCTGTACGCATATACCAACTCCCTGATAAGGGCCTTACAAAGCTAAATGCGGCCTTTATTCGTTATTTCCGGAACAGGCTTTTTCTTGTTTTCGTATGAGAAGAAAGTGCCTTTTCTTCTAACAAAGTATGGCTTTTTACCTGTTTATTTTCTGCTTTATTGGGGAGTGACGAATCAGCTTTACCAACTGTTTTGTCATCAGCAGCCCTCTGCTCCACCTTCTTTTTTGTTTTGGGTGCAGCAGAAGGAGCCTGATTCTTTACAAAGGGAGTGCGCATATTCGTTCTCCATCCAAGAGAAACCAGCCGCAGACGTTTCGACGCGGAAATCTCACAGAAGGGTTGTACATCGGGTTAGATTATGAAAAAGTCTATTTTGTGTAAAAGAAATTTTCGTAAGCTATAAGAAAACCCGATGCAAACAGAGTGTAGCGCAGGCGCGTATGAATTTCCAGCCTCCTGTGGACGGCGTGTTGTAGCCCGTTTTGACGGGGGTCGCATGAGTTCGGATGGCGGTGTCATCCTGGTAAAGCAGGTCGATGATAGTCTGGGGTTCAGTCGCCGTTTTGCTGCCTGTTTTCGCGATGAGCGGCATCCTGCCTTTGTGGAATACCGGGTTGAAGACCTTGTCCGTCAGCGGATCATGGGCCTGGCACTGGGCTATGAAGACCTTAATGACCATGACGCTTTACGTCATGATCCTGTCATGGGTCTGGTATCGGGACGTCTGTCAGGAAGCCGGGCCAACTGTGCGGCACTGGCAGGAAAATCCACGCTGAACCGGCTAGAGCGCAGTGGGCAGCAGGCAGATCGTTACTGCCGCATCATTGCTGATCATGAGGCCCTGGCTACCCTGTTCGTGACGCTTTTCATGGACCAGCATGAGCGCGCACCCGCCCGGATCGTTCTGGATGTGGATGCCACCGATGACCGTATCCATGGCCATCAGGAAGGCCGCGCCTTTCATGGATATTACGGCCATAACTGCTATCTTCCCCTGTATGTCTTCTGCGGGGACCATCTCCTCAGCGCTACCCTGCGCACGGCAGACAGGGACCCGGGGAAGGAAGCACTGGCAGACATCCGCCGGATCGTGGAGCAGATCAGGAGCCGTTGGCCCCGGGTGCGTATCCTGGTGCGTGGGGACAGCGGTTTCGCCCGGGACAGTCTGATGACATGGTGCGAAGACAACCACGTTGACTTCCTGTTCGGGCTTGCAGGCAACACCCGCCTGTATGACCGGATTGCCTCTTTGTCCGCTGAGGTTCGTGACGAAGCCGCCACGACAGGCAGAGCTGCGCGCGGTTTCGCCTCCTTTGACTGGATCACAAAGGACAGCTGGACGCGCCGCAGGCGGGTCGTGGCCAAGGTCGAATGGCGCCATGGCAACCGCTATCATCGCTTTATTGTCACCACGCTACCGCAGGGAATGTCCGACCCCCGCCATCTCTACGAACAGATTTACTGCGCACGCGGGGATATGGAAAACCGCATCAAGGAATGCCAGATGGATCTGTTCTCAGACAGGACCTCGTCCCACACCATCCGGGCCAACCAGCTCCGGCTGTGGTTCTCGGCCGCAGCCTATGTCCTGCTGACCGCTCTGCAAAGACTGGCCCTTGGCCAGACCAGCCTGGAGACGGCGACCTGTGGCACCATACGCGCACGACTGCTCAAAATCGCGACACGTGTCACGCTCAGCGTCCGTCGGATTGTCCTGTCCATGCCGGACATGTTCCCCTGTCAGCATGAATTCGCCCTCGCTCATGCACGATTGCGAAGGCTCCGGCAGGCCATCTGAAGAAACAGACAGTGCACAGACCACATAGCTTCCACCAACACTGCCTTCTCAGGCCGTGACACCCTCACTGCGTTCAGAACCCGCCGCCAGAAGCAGAATATCGTCAATATTCCAGATCGGGCTCCTGTGGGATGACTGAACTCTACAAAATGACCTGAAATTGCCTCAAGTGTGAGAAATCCGCGTCGATTGTACTTTGGGTAGATTTCGAGAAAGAAAATTAAGTTACCTGACAGATAAAATATTATTCTAACCGCCAAGTATTCAGCCGTTATTCAACGCTGGAACGCATTGAACGTTCCAGAACGGTTTGTATCTTAAAAGATAGAGCCAAAAATAATTTTTAAAGGAAATAGCAAACCATTCACATTGGCTTATTTTCCAATATCAATCATCAAACCGCACAGTCCGCCCTTGTTTAATACGTGCGCGATGCGCTTTTCCCTTCAACCGTTGTTGGCGCGCAGCGCGGCTAGGGCGGGTGGCAACACGAAAAGCCGGGCGATGTGCGGCTTCACGTATCAATGCAGCCAAACGCTCTATCGCATCCTCACGGTTGCGCTGCTGTGTGCGAAACCGCCGTGCCGTAATAACAATAACCCCATCTCGCGTAGCACGGCTTCCCGCCAGTTCCAGCAAGCGCGTACGCACACGGTCTGGCAATGAAGCAGAACGCGCTGCATCGAACCGCAATTGGGCCGCCGTGGCAACCTTGTTCACATTCTGTCCACCTGGGCCAGAGGCTAGAATATAAGAGACCTCCAGTTCGGAATCGGCCAGAGAAATGTTGGGGAGAATAGAGATTGCCATAAACTCAACATAACGCGTTTTGTGTTGTTATGCTTATGTGCCCGAAATCTGCCGCTGGAACCTTTTTGCATTTCATGCGTAAGAATTAGAATACGGGGAGCGACGAAACCTTAGAGTGTACGATTTTAGATATATAAAGGGACGACGCTCCTGCCGAAACACTGGCAAGGAGAAGATTATGGCTGTCAAAAAAAATACGGCAAGCAAGGCTGCCAAAAACGGTTTAAAGGCAGATAAAGATAAATTTGAACCCAGCAGCTATAATGAACAACAGGGAAACGGCGGAGAAACACATCAACAAGCTGGCGATGATGTTGCAACGCTCACCTCTGCTCAGGGTATTCCCGTAGCGGATGATCAAAACACACTGCGCTACGGTGCGCGTGGTCCGGCCTTGATGGAGGATTTCCATTTCCGGGAAAAGATTTTCCATTTTGACCATGAACGTATTCCCGAACGCGTTGTGCATGCCCGCGGTTATGGCGCACATGGTTATTTTGAGCTGACAGACAGCCTGCAAGACGTAACCCGCGCAGCTATTTTTCAGAATGTGGGGGAACGCACGCCTGCTTTTGTTCGGTTTTCCACGGTTGCGGGTTCCAAAGGCTCGTTTGATGTTGCGCGAGATGTTCGAGGTTTTGCCGTCAAGCTGTACACCAAGGAAGGCAACTGGGATCTGGTTGGCAACAATATCCCGGTATTTTTCATTCAGGATGCCATCAAGTTTCCTGATATGGTGCACTCCGTAAAACCAGCGCCAGACCGCGATTTTCCGCAGGCTCAATCTGCTCATGACAACTTCTGGGATTTCATTTCGCTAAGCCCAGAAAGCTTCCATATGATCATGTGGGTGATGTCAGACCGGGGCATTCCGCGGTCCTTCCGTTTTATGGAAGGATTTGGGGTGCATACATTCCGTTTTCTGGACAGCAATGATCGCTCAACCTTTGTGAAGTTTCATTGGAAGCCAAAGCAGGGCTTGCAGTCTGTTGTCTGGAATGAAGCGGTCAAGATCAATGGGGCAGACCCTGACTTCCACCGGCGAGACCTTTGGAGTGCAATTTCCAGCGGAGATTTTCCCGAATGGGAACTTGGCGTACAGCTCTTTGATGAAGAATTTGCCGAAAAGTTCGATTTCGATGTGCTAGACCCCACCAAACTTATTCCTGAAGAACTGGTGCCCGTAAGAATAGTGGGCCGTCTGGTGCTGGACCGCGTTGTTGATAACTTTTTTGCCGAAACAGAGCAGGTTGCATTCTGCACCCAGAATGTGCCGCCAGGCATTGATTTCTCCAACGATCCTCTGCTTCAGGGACGGAATTTTTCGTATCTGGATACGCAGGTAAAGCGGCTTGGCAGCCCCAATTTTACGCATATCCCCATTAATGCTCCTAAATGCCCTATGGCGCATTTTCAGCAGGATGGGCACATGGCTATGCACAACCCTGTAGGCCGCGCCAATTACGAGCCAAATAGCTGGGGTGCAGCAGGTGGCCCGCGTGAAAACCCCAAACAGGGATTCCGCAGTTTTGCGAGCGAGGAAACTGGCCCCAAACGGCGGCTGCGGCCTGAAAGTTTTTCAGACCATTACAGCCAGTCCCGGCAGTTTTACATCAGCCAGACACCCATTGAGCAAAAGCATATAGCAGATGCCATTACGTTTGAGCTGAGCAAGGTAGAACGGCCCGATATCCGCTCCCGCGTTGTATCCCATCTGCTGCACATTGATGAGGATCTGGCAACAACAGTAGCAGATGGTCTGGGCTTGCCATTACCTGAACTCGCACAGGGAACACAGCCTACGCGTACCGATCTGCCACCATCTGATGCGCTCAGTATCCTTAAAAATGGGCCAAAAACATTTGCAGGCCGAAAAATGGGTATTCTGGCAACAGATGGCGTAGATGCAGATCTTTTTAACGCGCTAATTGCTGCCCTTCAGGCGGAAAAAGCCAATTACGAAGTGGTTGCCCCCAAAATTGGCGGCATTACACTATCGGACGGCACTAAAGTGCCAGCACAGCAGAAGATAGATGGGGGACCGTCTGTACTTTATGATGCCGTAGCCATTCTGGCTTCCAAGGAAGGCACAAAAGTTCTGGCCGGCAACCCTGCCGCCAAGGATTTCCTGACCGATGCCTTCGCGCACTGCAAATTTATTGGCTATTCTGCAGAGGCCTGCACGTTGTTCAAAAAGGCCGGTCTGGCAGAAGATGTTGATAAAGGCTGTATCAAGCTCGGCAACAAAAACGATACTAACGCGTTTGTAAAAACCTGCGGCGCACTGCGCTTCTGGCAACGTGAAAAGCTGGATTAAGATAGGAACCAGCCCTTACGTGCGTTTATGAATGTAGGTGAGGGCTGACAACTTTTACCAGGTATCTATTTTTTTCTGCTTTAGGCTATGGGCATATTTATCGTCCCAATCCTTTAGCGCATGAATGACCGGCGTGAGGGGTTTTTACCCACGTCGGTCATTCATATTCTACCCGCGGTGACAAATAGGGGTATGCGTCTGCAGAGTTTATTTTGGCGGACACAAAGCAAATTGACATGTAAATCTATTTGCCACTCATAGCCGCAAGGTTTGCAGAATACTGGCTGCGCTGTGTAACAGGTAAACAGCGCAGCCAGCACCAACCAGCCAATGCCGCAATAACAGACCCCGCAAATATCCCCAGCTTTGCCGATACCATCGTATCAACGTCCTTGAATGCCAGACCGGCAATAAACAGGCTGATGGTAAAGCCAATTCCACATAGCAAAGAAAGTCCGAAAAGCATTTTTACCGATGTTGCGGCTGGGGCAGGCGCTATGCGCAGTTGGAACGACAATATGGTTGCCCCAAATACACCAACGGGCTTTCCCACCACCAACCCCAGCATAATGCCAAGGGGAACGGGGGCAAGAAGCGTGCCCATATGCACACCAGCAAGAGAAACTCCAACATTCATAAAACCGAATAAGGGCAGCACCAACCATGTTACGAAAGGTGTTAATGCGGAGGATACTTTTTCAAGCGGTGTAATCTGTTCTGTATCTGTTGCTCGCGGTTGGGCAGGCAGGCACAGGCCAGTTATAACCCCGGCAAGCGTTGGATGCAGGCCGGAAGATAAAAGCATACCCCAAAGCAGCAGGCAGCAGGCAGAATAAACCCACAAAGATCTGCAACCCAGCCGGTTTGCAGCAATCATGGCCGTGGTTACACATAGCACACCAGCCAGTGCGGGCCAGTAAAGCGCAGAGCCGTAAAACAGGGCGATAACAACAATACCCAGTACATCATCAAAAATGGCAAGCGCCATCAGCCACGCACGCGCCCCGGCAGAAACACGCGTACCCAGCGCCATAATAACGGGCAGTGTAAATGCGGCATCAGTAGCCACAGGAATGGCCCATCCATGAACTGCTTCTGCATGCTTATACGTTACCAGAAGGTAGGTAAGCGCAGGCACAGCCATACCACCCAATGCGCCAATCAATGGCAGGGCAATCTGGCGCATTGATGAAAGATGGCCCGAAACCATCTCTTTCTTGATTTCCAGAATAATCAGCAGGAAAAACAGCGTCATCAACCCATCAGATACCCATGCTGCAAGCGTATCTGGCGTATGCGGCCCTAAAAAAGGCAACCGCATTGGTGTTGTAATTAGGGCTTCATAACCGCCAGACCAAGCCGAGTTTGCCAGAACAACCCCCGCAAGTGAGGCGAGAAGGAGAGCTGTTGCACCTCCTGCCGGAGATTGCAAAAAGCGATGGATGCGATGAGTGCACGCAGCAGAAGTATCTGTCATGCGTGAATATTGAAGGCGTTACATGCCCCGCACAAGGGAAAAAAGCGTAAATCCGCCGCTTTTCTTCCTACCATCGAACTCGAATATATTTGGATGATTTTATTCTGGCGCGGGGGTGCACTGAGGCGTAACAACTTGCCCGCTCATAACCTCCTGCGTGAAAGAAGCTGAATCTGGCAATGAGGCATTCACCGTCTGATCATGGTTCAGCCCTTTATAAACATGCGCCTGCACAACTGTGCCAGCGGCGCAGGCAGCCTTTACCAACCCGTACTGAAGAGGCGGAGGCACATCTTTATCAAGCTCTCCTGTGCCAATGAACAGAGGTTGAGCCAGATGCATGGTGGGGTATTGCATGGCCTGTAAAGCCGGAGCCAAATTTTTTGCAAAATCAGGCTTAAGGGAGTTGCTGAAATTTAGCCCATCTTCCTTTACCTTATCTGTCAGTTCATGCACGCACAGATTGGCTGCTGCACGGTAAGCTGGCATGGCTTTGGCTGTAAAAACGCTTTCTGGCTTAAAGCCCTTATCATACCCAGAAAGCCCCTGTGCCAGATAAAGCGTATAAACCATAACCGGATTATACGGCGCATTATCCGGTGCCGTTGCTATCTGCTTAAGCAGTTCTGGTGTAATATAAGGCGCACCCGTGGCCACCGTGCCCCGAATATTCAGTTCTGGCGCATATGTTGGCGCAAAAGCTGCTGAGGCAAAAGCAGCCCCACCACCTTGAGATTGCCCAACAATCATGATCTTGTTCTGCAAACCTGGCACCGAAGCCAAAGCGGCTTTTACGCCATCCAGCAGATTGTAGGCTTCTACACGCGTGTTCAGATACGGATGCATGCCGGAGGTTCCCAACCCCTGATAATCCGTACCTACTACGGCAAAGCCGCGTTTCATCCATTCAGAAAGATAACGCTTGTTACGTGCGCTCCACGGATTGTTAGAAGGGGCGCAGCGGTCTGCAACACCTACCGTACCATGTGCCCAAGCAACAATGGGCCACCCACCAGCAGGCGGCTTGCCTGCGGGCAAAATAACTTCTGCCGTAACCGGCACAAGCCCTTTGCCCGTAATGCCATTGGTGGAAAGGTAGGTAATACGTAGGGAACGCCCAGCATCTGGCAGCGTAAAAGCATCTGGCAGAGATTGAGACGACGTAAGCGTACCAGCCGTGCCAGAAGGAGATGCCGTAGCAGCAATGGCGCTGGAACTTACTCTCATAAGGCAAAGACCAGCAACCAAACGAGAAACATGATAAACAGAGGAGAGAAAACGCAAGAGGGATCCTTCCTCAGGCTATTGGTCTTGTGTTTGACTGCCCGATAAGTTGAAACTTAACACTGTTAAGAATGGGGCATGGGAAAAGAATGTCAAGTGTTCTGATGGTCATCGTGAATATTCTGGAAAACACGTAATGGCCCAGCCTGTGCAGCCTAAAAAAACTTACCATCACGGAGATCTGCGCGCTGCTCTTTTGCGTTCTGCACGCACTATTTTAGAGGAACAGGGCATTATGACCCTAGGGCTACGGGCCATTACGCGCCATACGGGTGTCTCACAAACAGCAGCAATTCCGCATTTTGGAAATTTAACAGGCTTGCTCAGTGCCCTGGCAACAATAGGGTATGAAGAGCTGGTAGCAACGCTTACGCCGCTGCTTGATAAAGGGCCACATGCTGTTGGCGTGGCTTATGTGCAGTTTGCCATGCAACATCCCGGTCTGTTCACCCTTATGTTCCGCAGTGATGTGATTGATAGGCAAGATCCGCATCTGGCTGCGGCTTCGGCCAAAACATCCACCATGCTCACGCAATTGGTAGGAGACCTAAAAGGCCAGCATTCCGCCCATACATGTGCTGGCGCACGCGCAGCCTTGTGGGCCAGAGTGCACGGCTTGGCTGTATTGGCGATAGACGGTCTTTTAGAAGCCTTGCTAACGCGAGAAGGTGAGGGGATGACGCTGAATGCCCTTATTGAAGATGCCCTAAGGCTGTAAAATGAAATTTTTACTTTTATTATCATAATGTTATTGTTAATTGTGCGCTTATATCAGGCTGCTTTCTGCTATTCTCAAAATGCATCCGTGTATTCCAATAATGCGGTTGCACAATCATCGCTCTCATTTTAATTCCATCCGGACGGATTGAAATAATAGAGGACGGTGCATGGGCCGCCGCAGAACCATCGATCGGGAGAGTGTTCTGGACAGCGCGGAGCAGCTTGTTCAGAAGGGCGGAGCCACCGCTTTAACACTTGATGCCGTAGCCAAGGCCGCAGGAATTACCAAAGGCGGTTTGCAATATTGCTTTGGCAACAAGGACGACCTGATTACCGCCATGATTGATCGCTGGATCGCGGCTTTTGATCTGGAAATAGAAAAATATGCAGGGCCCAAGGCATCATTGGCAGAACGGGCGCGCGCTTATGTTATGGCCTGCCGTCAGATAGATGCTGCCACGCAAGCCAGAATGGTAGGCATGCTGATTACCTTGCTGCAATCTCCCAAATACCTCAACCGGATACGGGAATGGTATGCTGGATGGTTTGGAGATTGTAACGCCACCTCAGAAGATGCACGTCAGGCACGTACCGCAATTTTTGCAGCCGAAGGGGCTTTCCTTCTCAGAAGCTTCGGCTTTATCGCTATGGATCAGTCTGGATGGGATACAGTGTTTACAGATTGCCTGCGGCTTATTACGCCCCAAGCAGAAACACCATGATCTTTAAAACAGGAACCAATGAGTCTTTCATGATATTTCGCGCAGGTATGACACAATGAATATGGCAAGCCGTTTTTCATTAAAGAAGATTTTGCGTTCCGGTTCAGACACTCAGGGAACAAACGTTAATACACTCATGAAGTCTGGGCCCTCGGATATTGTGCGTCAAAAATCTGCTCCACAGGTACCGGCAGATCTGTCAGCCCTTAAAGCAATGGGGAACAGCCTAACACACACACTGTCTTCCGCCTGTGAATGGCTGATGAAACAGCAAAAGCCCGATGGCCATTGGGTTGGGTCTGTTGGGTCCAATGCCTCCATGGAAGCTGAATGGTGCTTGGCCCTGTGGTTCTTGGGGCTGGAAGATCACCCTCTGCGCCCGCGTCTGGGCAAGGCCTTGCTTGAAATGCAGCGCCCCGATGGCTCTTGGGGCACGTATTACGGTGCTGGTAACGGTGATATCAACGCGACTGTGGAAGCCTATGCAGCGCTCAGATCTTTGGGGTACGCAGAAGATGATCCGGCTGTTAGCAAAGCGGCTGCATGGATTATCAGCAAAGGCGGCCTGAAGAATGTACGTGTTTTCACCCGCTACTGGCTGGCCCTAATTGGGGAATGGCCGTGGGAGAAAACACCTAACCTTCCGCCAGAAATTATCTGGTTTCCTGATAACTTTGTTTTTTCCATTTACAACTTTGCGCAATGGGCACGCGCTACCATGATGCCGCTGGCTATTTTGTCTGCGCGTCGTCCATCCCGCCCGCTACGCTCGCAAGATCGGCTGGATGTCCTTTTCCCTGAAGGTCGGGCAAATTTTGATTACGAACTGCCCACCAAAGAGGGGCGGGATGTTATTGCCGATTTCTTCCGCCTAGCTGATAAGGGCCTGCATTGGCTCCAATCCTCTTTTCTCAAGCGCGCCCCCTCGCGGGAAGCTGCCATTAAATACGTGCTGGAATGGATTATCTGGCATCAGGACGCAGATGGTGGATGGGGTGGCATTCAGCCGCCATGGGTATACGGGCTGATGGCCCTGCATGGTGAGGGTTACCAATTCCATCATCCTGTTATGGCCAAAGCGCTGGATGCGTTGAATGATCCGGGTTGGCGGCATGATAAAGGTGATGCCAGTTGGGTTCAGGCAACCAACAGCCCGGTATGGGATACCATGCTTTCCCTTATGGCGCTGCATGATGCCAATGCCGAAGAACGCTTTACGCCAGAAATGGATAAGGCTCTGGACTGGCTGCTTTCTCGCCAAGTGCGCGTGAAAGGAGATTGGTCTGTTAAACTCCCCAATACAGAACCCGGTGGCTGGGCGTTTGAATATGCCAATGACAGATACCCAGATACAGATGATACCGCCGTTGCTCTGATTGCCCTTGCATCCTGCCGCAACCGGCCGGAATGGAAAGCCAAAGGCGTAGAAGAAGCCATTGGCCGCGGCGTGCGGTGGCTGGTAGCCATGCAAAGCTCCTGCGGTGGTTGGGGCGCTTTTGATAAGGATAACAACAAGAGCATCCTTGCCAAAATTCCGTTCTGCGATTTTGGGGAAGCGCTGGACCCGCCATCGGTGGATGTAACAGCGCACGTTCTGGAAGCTTTTGGCCTGCTGGGCTTGCCGCGTGATCTGCCATGTATCCAACGTGGGCTTGCTTACATTCGTAAGGAGCAAGACCCCACAGGACCCTGGTTTGGCCGCTGGGGTGTAAATTACCTGTATGGCACGGGGGCCGTTCTGCCAGCTCTGGCCGCCTTGGGTGAGGACATGACGCAGCCTTACATCTCCAAGGCATGCGATTGGCTGATTAACTACCAGCAAGAAAATGGCGGATGGGGTGAAAGCTGCGCGTCCTACATGGAAGTGTCTTCCATTGGCCGAGGTACCACCACGCCATCCCAAACGGCATGGGCCCTTATGGGGCTGATAGCCGCTAACCGTCCGCAGGATTATGATGCCATAGCCAAAGGCTGCCGCTACCTGATTGACTTGCAGGAAGGAGACGGAAGCTGGCATGAAGAGGAATTCACCGGCACGGGTTTCCCCGGCTACGGCGTGGGCCAGACCATCAAACTGGATGATCCAGCCATTGCAAAGCGCCTGATGCAGGGAGCCGAACTCTCACGTGCTTTTATGCTGCGTTATGATCTTTACCGGCAGCTTTTTCCAATTATTGCACTCAGCCGTGCTTCCCGTTTAATCAAAATCGGAAACTAAAAGACCCCAAGGATGCGGGAGAAACTCCTGCATCCTTTATAATCAGGTATTCCTCAAACTGGTTTTGCTGCAATTCAATGCCCGGCAGAGGTAATTGAGTCCTGATTATCCGCAGTATGGCTGCCGGTCATGGCCATATCACCACCACCCTGCATGCCGCCACCTCCACCATTGCCGCCCCCGCCGCCGGCTTTTTCTGCTCCGCCATCTTTCCCTTTACCGCCAGAAGCCTGCACACGGGTTGGGCCTTGTATTGGAATACTCAGATCAGATGGAATAGGGGCAAGATCCAGCGCCTGCCTTACAAAATTACGTAAGGATACAACCAGATCATGCGTATGTACCCGCTGGCCTGCTACCAGTTCTCGTGCAGCATGTTCCGCCAGACGCACATGCTCTTCCGTGCCCAGAAGAATGATATCGGGTAAAGCAGCCTCTACAGCATCACGTATCCGCCGGGCACGGTCCGATGCGTTGGCATCTTCCAATATGGAAGTGGTTGTAACAGCCTCCGTATCAGTCATACCCCGCAGATCTCGTTTGTGTCTGGGGTCTACGGCCAGATCTCCGGTAAAAGAACCCTCCAATGTGCGGTAAGCTGCAATCAATGTGCGCAAACGTTCATTAATCTGGCGGTTCATACGCTCCCGCCGCTGCTGAATCAGTACCATCATCAAAAGTCTGATGCCCACACCAATTAAAGTAATGAGCGAGAGCCCAATCATGGTGAACAGCAAACTGTGCCATGAACTAAAGTCTAGATTACGCAATATGGGCTCCCGATGCTGATGGCTTTGTCTAGAACATGACCTTAAGCAGTAGCATACTGGCACAAATCAGCCCGAGCAGAGAAAACCCTTCCGTAAGAAGGAGAGGGCGGCCTGCCCGAAAAACCGAACGTATATCTATGCACAAGCCCAACGCAGCCATAGCCAGAATGGTTAAAAAATTGGCCGTGAGACTTAAAGGCATAATGAGTTCATGCGGAATAACGTTCATGGAACGCGCAATCATCATGATGATAAAGCCAACAATGTACCAAGGCACCATCTGAGGCGCACGATGCGCGTGCTGAACCTGCCCCCGGTTTAACCGTGCATGAAGTATAGAAAGAACAATACACACAGGCCCCAACATCAACACACGCATCAGTTTAACCAGCATACCGATATGAGTAGCGCTTGGGCCAAAAGCCGAGGCCGCAGCCGTAACTTGAGGCACGGCATAAACCGTTAGCCCGGCAAGGGCCCCGCCAGTGCGGCTATCCAGCGGCAGAAAGGGAGCCACAAGTGGTAACCCCACAACCAGTACCAAGCCACCCGCTGCCGTAAAGGCAATTGTTGCACCAATATCCTCATCTTTGGCATGAATGGTGGGGGCCGCCGCCATAATGGCCGAATTGCCGCAAATGGAATTCCCGCAAGCTACCAGCAGAGTTTGGGGCATAGGCAACCCCATCATGCGCCCAATACAACTGGTAAATATCAGGCTGAACGCAACCAGCGCCATAACGCCTACCAAAAGCCACGGCCCGGCAGAAAAAGCTGCATCAATGCTAAAAGAAGCCCCAAGCAGTACAATCCCGATATTTAAAAGCGTTTTGGAGCATGTTCTAATACCCGGCTGCCACAGATGATCTGGCTTACGTGCAGCCCGTACCACAACACCGGCAATAAGTGCCAGATTAAGCATTTCCAGCCAGATTTTTCCGCATAAAAACCCTTCAATCTGCTGGCAGAAATAGGCAACACCCGTAAGCGCCAAGCACAGCAAAACACCGGGAAGATTATGGCTGATAACGTCAAATATACGTTGTTTAAATAATGGCTGCACCTGAGATGTTGTAAGCATGGCAATGTCCCTTTCTTTGCAAAAGATAAGGGAAAGCTGTTCCATCACTCCAACTCATTATTCTGGTTATTCCAATCGGAAATTATGATTGATTGTGGTATGAAATCAGGCATGACACTGGAACAACTGCGTATCTTTATTGCTGTTGCTGAGCGCGAGCACGTTACAGCAGCCAGCAAGGCCTTGCATATTACGCAATCAGCCGTATCGGCTGCCATTGCTACGCTGGAAGAGCAGCATGGGGTAAAATTGTTTCATCGTGTAGGGCGTGGGATTAGCCTAACAGAGGCTGGCCGCTTGTTCTTGCCAGAAGCCCGTACAGTTCTGGCACAGGCAGAAGCTGCCGAGAACATGTTGGAAGCCTTTAGCGGGCTAAAGCAAGGCACATTACGCGTTGTTGCCAGCCAGACTATTGCTGCCTATTGGCTGCCAGCTCTTTTGGTAAAATTCCGCCAGCAATATCCGCAAATTGTTATGGATATTGCCATCAGCAACACAGAAGAAGCAGCACACCGCGTTAAAAATGGTGAAGCGGATTTGGGTATTGTGGAAGGGCTGGTGAATGATCCAGCCTTGGCGCAATGGCCCGTTGCAACAGATAGCCTGAGCATTGTGCAAGCAGATGCGCGCCCGCCAAATACCATAGATGCCGCATGGTTACGTTCTGCCAAAAGGGTCATGCGCGAACCCGGCTCTGGCACCCGCACCACACTGGAACATACCCTGCGCCAAAATGGCATAGATCCAGCAGAATTAGATGTAACGCTCGTGCTCCCCTCCAACGAGAGTGTACGCACCGCTATTGAGGCCGGGGTCGGTATTGGCGCTCTTTCTGCTCTGGTGGTGTGGCACCAGCTGTACAGGCAGGAACATTACATGCCATACCTCAAGCTTTGGGTACACGCTTTTTTATGGTTTGCGGCATAAAGAGCGTTATCGTAGCCCAGCAGCAGAAGCTCTATTGGAGCTAATCGCCCAATCCGGCAAACTGCATACCTAAAAGTGCAACAATGGATGTTCGCCTTACCGTTTGGTCGTTTGCGTATCCCAACCGCCACCAAGTGCCCGCGCAAGGCGCACTGTTGCCAGCGCTTGCCGGGTTTGGGCACTTACCAGTTCATCCTGCGCAGAAATCTTTTTTATTCGGGTTGTCAGAATATCCTGCATAGTAAACTGCCCACCTTCGTAAAGTCCCTGTGCCTGAGTTGTGGCGAGCGAGAGGGATGAAACTTCTCCGCTCAGGCTGGCAATATTCTGATCTGCGCTGGAACGGCTTTCATAGGCATCTTCCACTTCTGCCAAAGCTGTCAGAACGGTTTGATCATACGATGCCACAGCCTGCTTTAGCTGAGCGTCAGCCGCGCGTATCTTGGCCTGTATGCACCCAGCCGTAAAAATAGGTAGATAGGCATTAACAGCCATAAGCCCGCCAGAACCGGATACGCCCGGAATACCATCAAACCGCAAGCGCCCATCACCACCAAAAAACTCTAATCCAAACCGCGGCAGCAAATCTGTTTTCGTGCTGATCAATCGCTCCAGATTGGCTTGTACAATGTTCTTTTGCAACAGCACATCTGGCCGGCGGTCCAGCACTGTAGAAGGTAATTCCGTGGCGGGTGGTGCAGGCACCCGATATTGAGCGGGTTCAGCCAAACCCGGCGCCTGTTCGGGCGGCAGGCCGGATAGAATAGCCAACCGGTGGCGGCACGCATCCAATGCCGCAATCAATAATGGCCTTTGCGCCTGCACCTGATGAACCTGAGCCGCTATGGTTTCCAGATCAGCCCGTGTTGTCTGGCCTGCATCAAACCGGGCTGTGGCATAACGCAAAAGCTCCTGCAACGTGCGGGCAGATTGATCCAGCAACGCAATGCGTTGTTGCAGCCCGCGCGCCGTAAGGTAATTGGCGGCCACATCTGCGGCAATGGCCATGTGCGTGCCATGCAACACATCTGCTGCGGCCAAGGCTATATGTTGCGCTGCCCGTTTACGGGCGCGGTTGCGGCCCCAAATATCTGACTCCCACGCCATGGTTATACCAGCCAGATGCCCATCTGTTGCCGGGTCCTGAATATCTGGGTCTGCCATTTTCATAAGGGGCGGCACCGGGTGCCGCCAATCTACACCACCACCCATCATGCCGCCTGTGGCGCCAATTGTGGGATACAGGGCGGATTTGGCCATTTGGGTATAGGCGCGGGATTCCTGCACACGCTCCTGCGCCATGCGTATTTCTGGGTTGGCAGCCAATGCATTTTGCACAAGGTTATCAAGCAATGGGTCCTGCCATGCTGTCCACCAGTTTGTCAGGTCCGTAGGCTGTGCATCCTGTGGCGCGGCACTGAACTGCGCCGGAACAGCCACGTGGGAAGACGGCAGTTTGGTATGGAAAGGAGAGCACGCCACCAAGCCAGTGCAAAGAAGAGTGCTGAACAATAGGCGCGTAGAAGATGAAGGAAAAGACATCAGCATTCAATCCTGGCGAGCAAGCATGGAACGGAAGCGGAGCAGCGCCATGGCAAGAAAGAGAGTAGAAGAAAACACAATAGCCAGCAGCGAAGGCCAGATACTTTCCAGCCCCGCACCGCGATATAGAATGGATTGCGAGATTTTGACGAATTGCGTGGTGGGGAAAAACCGCACTAAGGATTGCACAGCATCTGGCATGCTTTCCACCGGCGTAGCCGCGCCAGAAAGCAGATAGGCTACCGCATAAACCGGCACCACCAAAAGCCCAAACTGCGGCATGGTGGGCGCAATGGTGGCCAGCATCATCCCCAAAGATGTTACCGAAAACAGGTAAAGAACAAGGCAGGCAGCAAACAGTAAAGGCGAGCCAGAAATAGGCACCGCCAGCCCGATATGCACGATAATCCAAAGGGAAAGCATGCTGGCTACAAAAATAACAGCGCCATTTGCCAGAATTTTCCCAATAGCAATTTGGCTGGCAGAAACTGGCAGAACAAGCAAATGCTCAATGGTGCCGTGCTCACGCTCACGAATAACCGCAGCCCCAACCAGCACAATGGAAAGAATTGTTGCGTTAGTGACAACCTGCATAACAGACGTAAACCATGCGGATTCACTATTCGGGTTAAAACGAATACGGCTTTCTGGGTGAAACGGCATCAGCTTGTTGATATCTGGGGAATGAAGCTGCGCCTCTACTTCACCCAGAAAAATCTGTTGCAGATAAACACTGCCAAGCCCGGCCTGCGTCATGGCCGTAGCATCAATCAGTTCCTGTATCTGCGGCGTACGGCCAGCCAGCACATCGGCTTCAAAACGCGGCGGAATATCAATAACAAAGTTATAAGTGCCGTTATCCATGCCCGTTTTGCCGTCAATACGGTTGGTAAGGGTAGGAGGCTTGAAGTAAGGCGGCAGCACAACAGAACGTAGTTGACGCGAAAGGGCTGAATGGTCTTCATCAATAAACGCGACTGTTGCATTTGCAACATCCACGCGCACCCCATGCGCCACAAGAACAATGGCTACAGAAAATGCAAAAACAATCAGCCCCATCAGCACAAAATCGCGCATCAGGCTGTGGAATTCTTTGCGGCACAGCAGGCCGACATTCATGAGCCAGCGCAGCATCACGTATCCTGCTTTTTCAAGAAAAGGCGCGCCCCCACCATGTAAAGCGCGGCAAAACCTCCTAACGCCAGATACATGGAAAGAAAGGATTTAATACCTAACCCCTTGGTAAAACTGCCAAGGCTGATAAGCTGAAACCACGAAGCCGGAAAGGCTTTGCCCAGATAGTAGGTAAATCCGGTAAGTGTTGAAACCGGGTACAGCAAACCAGAAAAATTGGCAGACATAATCAGGCAGATAATGGCTGTGCCAAAAATGGCCGCCACCTGAGAACTTACAAAAGTGGAAATCAGTAGCCCCAACCCAGTGCTTGCCAGAATATACAGCGTGGCCCCAATGCTCAGTCCAATAAAAGAGCCCTTAAGCGGCACGCCCAGAACGGTTACAGAAAGAACCACCAGTACCAGATAAGCCATAACGGCCAGCGCCACATAAGGCAGTTGCTTGCCCACCAGATACTGCCCGGAACTGGCGGGGGAAGCATACAGGTTCATAATGGAACCAATTTCCTTTTCCCGCACAACACCAAGAGCTGTGAGCATGGTAGGAACAAGAATAAGCGCCAGCATGATGGTGCCGGGGGTCATGGCGTAAATGCTACGGAATTCCTGATTGTACACAAAGCGCGGCACAATGCTTACCGGTATTAAGCTAGATGTTACCGAGGCTGGCAGAGTTTTCTGCATATTCGCCATATAGGTTAACAGCACGGCATCTGTGTAAGAGCGCACATTGGCGCTTAAAAAGGGCATGGAGCCATCAATCACCACACCAATGGCCGGGTTACGCCCTGCGGCAACATCTCGCCCAAAATCGGGGGGAATATCCAACCCCATTGCAACCTGCCCATGCCGTATGCGTGTTTCCAGTGTTTCGAGATCTGGCGAGAATGCGGTTTCCTGAAAATAACGAGAGCCCCGAAACTGCTCCACAAGCTCACGGCTGGCGTGGGTATGATCGTAATCCACTACAGTGTAGCGAATAGTGTTGATATCGAACGAGATACTATAAGCTGAAATTAACAGCAGAATGGTGGGGCCAAGAATGGCAAACATCAGCCGCAGGCGGTCACGCATCAGTTCCACTGCTTCACGTCGGGCAAAGGCCCAACAACGCGAAAACCAGCGTATATAAGGCGGTATTGTCCGCATTGCGCCAGTTGCTGCAGAAGCGGCCAACTGAGGTTTGGCAACGACTATGGAATTCCCAGCCTTTTCCAGACACGAAATAAACGCATCTTCCAGAGTGGAAGCACCTTCCTCCTGCGTAATCTCAGCCGGGGTACTCATGGCCAGCACCTTGCCCTTATCCATAAGGGAGATGCGATCACACCGGGCGGCTTCATTCATAAAATGCGTGGAAACAAAAATGGTCACATGTTTCTGGCGTGAAAGCGCCACAAGATGCTTCCAGAACATGTCTCGTGCCGCTGGGTCCACACCAGAAGTTGGTTCATCCAGAATAAGAATATCCGGGTTGTTAATGCAGGCGGCCGCAAGTTGCAGTCGTTGCCTAAACCCCAAGGGCAGGCCTGTTGGGCGGCTATCGGCCTGATCTGCCAACTGAAAGCTCTGGAGCATGTTTTCAACACGCTGTTTGGCCTCGGTTGATGAGAGCTGAAAAAGCTCTGCCTGCAACATCAGATTCTGGCGTACCGTCAATTCTTCATACAAAGAAAAACCCTGAGACATGTAGCCAATACGCATACGCGTTTTCATGTCCCCCGGTGTTATTGGGCGGCCAAACAGGGTTGCGGTGCCGCTGGTAATATCCAACAGCCCTGTTAGCATTTTCATCGTGGTGGATTTACCGCAGCCGTTAGAACCCAAAAACCCGAAAATCTCACCACGGCGAATACGGAAACTGACATGATCAACCGCCGTGAAAGATCCAAATTTACGTGTCAGGTTTTCAGCATCAATAACCGGCGGGCTGCCATCATCCTGATAAGGCGGAATTGCAAAGTCAGAAATTTCCTTCTGATCCGCCGCAGGCAGGAGAGAAATGTAAGCAGCTTCCACCGTTGTGGTGTGGGTTTGCTTCTTCACCTCATCTGTGGGGCCAGAGGCCAGAATACGCCCGTCATTCATTGCCACCAGCCATGAAAACCTCTCGGCTTCATCCATGTAGGCGGTAGAAACAATCACTGTCATGGAGGGGCGCTCA
Organism: Acetobacter ascendens; assembly: GCF_001766235.1. Classification (NCBI taxonomy): domain Bacteria; kingdom Pseudomonadati; phylum Pseudomonadota; class Alphaproteobacteria; order Acetobacterales; family Acetobacteraceae; genus Acetobacter; species Acetobacter ascendens. Next base: position 934,746 of record NZ_CP015164.1, on the reverse strand, counting down.
GCCCGCATTTGCTCCACCAACGCCCAGAACTGACGCCGGGAAAGCGGGTCTACCCCCGTGGTGGGTTCATCCAGAATAAGCAGGTCTGGCTCATGCACCAAAGAGCAGCACAGGCTAACCTTTTGCTTCATACCGCCAGAAAGGTGGCCTGCTGGCCTATCAGGAAAGGGGGCAAGGCCGGTAGCATCCAGCAGATGCGTAACACGGTTGGCGCGGGTTGTGGCATCCAGCGCAAACAACCGGCCAAAAAAGTCGATATTCTCACGCACAGAAAGGGTAGGGTAGAGGTTCTTGCCCAACCCTTGCGGCATAAAAGCTAAGCGAGAAAGAAAAGCCTCTCTCTCAGCCCTGTTGCTGATATCCACCCCAAGCGTGTGAATGGCCCCGCGCTGAAGGTGCCTTACCCCGGCTATCAGCCCCAGAAGTGTTGATTTACCAACACCATCTGGGCCAATAAACGCAATGGTTTGCCCTGCAGGAAGGGTAAGAGAAATATCGTGCAAAACATCATGTCCGTTATAGGCATGGCTTACGTGTTCAACACGAATTTCAGAAGCAGATGCCCCCATTATCTGGCATCGCCAGACAGTGCTGCTTTAGGCCATGCGGCATCTGGCCGTTGTTTGATATAACCTTCACCCGTCATTCCGGCTTTTAATAGCGTGCCTAGGCGTTTTTGCTCATTTGCGGTTAAACGTAGTTTAACGCGGTACACAAGCTGTTCACGCTCGGTAGCTGTTTCCACATATTTTGGGGTAAACTGAGCCTGACTATCAATAAAGGAAACAGTTGCAGAAACAGGTGTATCCATTCCATCAAACCGGATACGCGCTTCATCGCCTATTTTAAGATGACTGATAGATGCTGTGGGGAAAAACAACGTCATGTAAGGATCCACCGGATCCAGCATGGAATATACACGGCCACCCGGCGGTAGAACACTGCCGGTTTCAATAACACGGTATTCGATCCGCCCAGAAACAGGGGCGCGGATGGTCATATCATCCAGCACGGTTTGAACCTGATTGACCTGTGCTGCAGCGCCTTCTTTGGCGTGCAAAGCTTCCTGCACCGCCTGAGAGGCCGCATTTGCCGCCGCCTGAGCTGTTTCAACCTGCGTGCGCCTTTGCGTTACTTCCATATCGGAAACAAGGTTTTGTTGCCGCATCTTCTGGGCGTGGCGCAGTTCATCACGCGCAAGCTGTAAGGCTGCCTGCCGCGCCACCAGTTCAGCCGAGGCCCGACCTGCTGCACTTGCTGCCCGATTTTGTTGCGCACCTGCCTGATCGTATTGCGCCTGAATGGTTGCTTTATCTTCCTGGGCAAGAATTTGGCCGGAGATTACATTATCGCCTTCCTGCGCAAGTAATTGCGTAATGCGCCCCGGATACTTAACGGCCACATCCACACGGGTAAATTCCAACCGACCATTGCCGTAGATAATGCCATCAGGAACACTTTGAGCCACTTGGCGCTCATGCCATGCGAACGCTCCGCCCGCGACTGCAAAGAGAGAAATAGCGATAATTGCAATTTTGGCAGGAGCTTTCACAATAAACCTTACTGAAACAACAGATCACGATACGTTAAAATGCAGAATGCGGACGAGGCAATATGATTAAATCATGACACATTGGTCAAGTTATTATTTTATACACACAAGGTTCTTTCCATAAAACCTATACAGCTTATAATTTTTTGAAATAATTAGTCTAAAACAGAGCCAAAAATACCTCAATGATCTTGATCAAGACAACTGCAAAAACACATTAAACTGCACAAAATATAAATTGACATTCTGTTCATTTTTAAAAATGCGATCTCATCGCGCATATGAATACGTAACCATGACAAAGTTATTACATAAAACGCCTATATCACTTTAAAAATGGATCTTACTGTCGCAACCTTATAATGCGTCCATTCGTCTTTAATCTTGCCTACTCAGAAATTGGAACACACTTATGCCTTTGCCTCGCGTTTCCATTCACTACTGCACACAGTGCAATTGGCTTTTGCGCGCAGCATGGATGGCGCAAGAACTTCTTTCTACTTTTGGAAATCAGCTTGGCGAGGTTGCTCTTTGCCCTGATACTGGCGGAAAGTTTGAAATCCGTGTTGATCATGAAGTGATATGGGAACGTAAGAGGGATGGGGGCTTTCCCAACCCTAAAGAGCTCAAGCAAAGGGTACGAAACGTCATTGATCCAGAAAAAGATCTAGGTCACATAGATCGATAAAATGAGGCTCATCCCAAACAACGCTGAAGATATTTGTATCTATCTCATTCTTATTAAAAGATATTTATCAAGACTTTGAAGCGTAACTGCACGTTTAAATTTCAGTGCTATTAAATACCCTTCATTCAATTCATGCAGGGCAAAAATTTCGTTACCAAAGCCAATACAAAGCACGTTTGATGAATGCGTATTTCATCAAACGCCTTGGCGTTCTTTTTGCAAAACTACGCCATGCAGAAGGGCGCACGCCTTACCGAAATGTCATGAAACTTTACAAAATAACTATATAAAATAGTCATTTTTAAATTGACTCATTTTAAATGTCATATCTACATATGCACTGTACGTTTTTGTTATTCTAAGTAAGGACCGATATGCGCTGCTATGATTCTGACAGATACATCCTTCCCGATCACTATTTGGCAACGAGGAAGTGCATTTTTTGTTTTTGGTAAGAAACGAAAATTTATCTTACCTTCAAAAAGTAACTATTTATCAGGAATAATATTTTTCTAGAGTTGCTTTTCCAAAAGTTTCTCAAAAAAGCAACGGAGGGAAACTGGCGTAATGCAGGATAACTCTCAACATTCAGAGGGGAAGGAGCGTTATGTTCTTCGCGCTGGAGGCGTGGTTGGAGCTGGAGCGCTTATAGCGGTTCTTCTTTTGCATGGAGCTGGTGTGTGGGGGCTGATGTATGGGATGGGGACGAAGGCGAGCGTGCCTGTTGAGCATCCGCCTATCCAGACCCAAGTGCTGCCACCCCCTCAGCCGCCACCGCCACCACCTCCACCGCCGCCGCCGCCGCCAGTGATGGCCGAGCCACCGCCACCGTTCATTCCGCCGCCCAAGATCAAGGTGCCCCCACCGCCCAAGCCGCCCATCAAGCATGTGGCCAAAACGCCGCCCAAACATCCGGCGCCACCACAAACCAAAACGGCCAAGGCCCCACCAGCCGCCACCGAGCCTGCAGCCAGCGCACCCCCATCCGATGCACCGGATACCACGGCTGGCACGGCACCGCTGAACCATGTGCAGCCGGTCTATCCGCCAGAAATGGAGGAAGAGAACATTGAAGGGCGTGTGACAGTAGCATGCGATGTGGAACCTACGGGCATGACCAGTAACTGCCAGGTGCAGTCAGTCTCCGGCGGTCAGGCTTTTGCCAAGGCGGCATTGGATTACGTGCACAAGGCCCGCTATCGCCCGGCCACGCGCAATGGCGCTCCGGTGAAGGAACTGCACAAGGTCTATGTCATTCGCTTTAGGCTAGATGATTAAGATCAGCTTACGAACACACTAACGGATTGCCCGGCCCATAATGGCCACACCCCGCCGGATCGGGCCCTGATGATGAGGATTATGAGGAAGATGACCAGACTGCCCCGTTCTTTTGTGTCAGGTCTTGCGGCTCCGGCTCTGGCGCTGCTGATGAGCACTGCAGCCCCTGTGGCAGCCTTTGCGCAGGATGCGGTCGCCACAGCGCCTGCAGCTACGGCGCCCGCCCCTGATGCGGCGCCATCTTCCGCGCCGGCTCCCGCAGTCACACCGGATGCAGCCCCCACAGCCAGCGCTCCGGCTGAACAGGCCCCACCTGCGGCAGACACCAAGGAAGAAGCCAATCCCTACGGTCTGGGCGCCCTGTGGTCCAATGGGGATATCATTGCCCGCGGCGTGCTGCTGATCATGCTCACCATGTCTTTGGGCACATGGTATATCATGATCACCAAGTTTATCGAGCAGGCCCGCCTGTTTGCCGCCGCCAAGGAAGCCACCAAAAGCTTCTGGACCAAGCACAGCATTCAGGAAGGGGCTTCCGCTCTGACCTCCACCTCTCCGTTCCGCTACATCGCCGATACCGGCATTGTGGCTGCCGAGCACCATGAAGGCACGATGCAGGAAAGCATCGACCTGCATAGCTGGACGGGCATGTCCATCCAGCGCGCGGTGAACAACATCCAAAACAGCCTGCAAAAGGGTCTGGCGTTTCTGGGCACCGTGGGGTCCACCTCTCCGTTCATCGGTCTGTTCGGCACGGTGTGGGGGATCTACCATGCGCTAACAGCTATCGGTATTGCCGGTCAGGCCTCCATCGACAAAGTGGCCGGACCTGTGGGTGAATCCCTGATCATGACAGCCATTGGTCTGGCCACCGCTGTGCCAGCCGTTCTGGGTTACAACCTGCTGGTGCGCCGCAACAAGACAGCCATGGATCTGGTGCGAGACTTTGCCTCTGACCTGCAGTCCATCCTCATCGGGGGTGTGCGTCATGGGGCCGCTGTGGACCAGATTGTGGTGCGTCCGGATAACTCCCCCACCACAGCCACTGTATCCAACCGCATCGGGTAATCAATCAGGTCAAGGCAAGGAGAGCGCTTATGGGCATGCAGATTGGCGATAGTGGCGGGGAAGACGACGTCGTCTCCGCCATCAACACCACACCGCTTGTGGATGTGATGCTGGTGCTGCTGATCATCTTCCTGATCACCATTCCGGTGGCCACACATACCGTCAAGGTGCAACTGCCCAAGGACATGAACCAGCCCACCCAGACCAAGCTGAGCAATGTGGTTTTGGCCGTTACGGCGGATGGACAGACCTTCTGGGATGAAACGCCGATCAAGGACCGGGCCGATCTTTTGGCCCGGCTGGAGAAGGCGGCGGTGCAAAAGCCGCAGCCGCAGATCCAGATCCGCGGAGATGTGACCACACGCTATGAGAGTGTGGGCCGTCTGGTGGCCACGTGTCAGGAAGCAGGCATCAGCCATATCGATTTCATTACGGAAAAGCCGAAATAGGCAGGGGCGGGTGGCGCAGCACGCCACCCCATCCTGTGGGGGAGAGCACAGACCATGGGCATGAATGTTGGCTCTGAGAGCACAACGGAAGATGAAGGCATTGTAGACATCAACACCACGCCACTGATTGACGTGATGCTGGTGCTGCTGATCATGCTGATCATCACCATCCCGTTGCAGACGCAGGCGGTCTCGATTGATCTGCCACAGGGTAATCCACCGCCCAGCACGGAAGAAACCCCTGTGGTGACGCTGGTTGTGGACTTTGACAACTCGCTGACTTGGAACGGTCAGCCCATCAATGGTGAGGCCGATCTGCAGGCGCATCTGCGTGAGATCGCAAGCGGGCCCGAGGCCTCCCGGCCAGAATTCCATCTCCAGCCCAACCGTCTGGCAGACTATAAAACCGTCGTTCACGTCATGGCCGATGCACAGCGCCTCGACGTTACAAAACTCGGAATCGTCGGGCAGGAACAGTTCGCTGACGGTAAGTGAAAAATGGAGCGGGTTTGACCATGAAATTACAGTTAAGTATCTGAAACAGCGTTTTTATTATTTCCTTTCATGAAAAGCGGTTAATTGTCATGCAACATACATTCCAGTCTGGACGCGGGATGGTGACATCACCGCATCATCTGGCCAGCCAGAGCGGCCTTTCAATACTGAAACAGGGCGGCACAGCCCTAGAGGCCGTTGTAGCAATGGCCTCTACCTTATGTGCGGTTTACCCACACATGACCGGTATTGGAGGAGATGCTTTCTGGCTGGTTTCTTACCCAGATGGTCGGGTGGAAGTAATTGAAGCCTGCGGTGCTGGAGCTTTGCAGAGTTCAGCAGATGCATACCGTAACGCGGGCCACACTACTGTGCCGTGGCGCGGGGGCTGGGCAGCCAACACAATGGCAGGCACTGTTTCTGGCTGGCAACTTGCTTTGCAGCAGAGCGCATCTATCAAAAACGCACTTCCACTGACGATGCTGTTGGAAGAAGCCATCTGGTACGCTGAAAATGGCTATGTTGTTTCGGAAAGTGAAGCGGAACTTCTGGCTTCCAAGCAAAACGAGCTTTTGCAAAATCAGGATTTTGCACAATCCTATGCGCCCGATGGCAAATTGTTTCAGCATGGCATGGTGCGCAAAAACCCAGCATTAGGGCAAACACTGCGCCAACTTGCCCAAAACGGACTACAAAGTTTTTATACAGGTGCGACCGCGCAAAACCTTTTGCAGGATCTGCAACGCGTCGAAAGCCCCCTGCGGGCAGAAGATTTTGTGGCTCATAAAGCCCTATTTAAAAAACCACTTTCTGCAAAGCTGAAAGGCGCACACGTTTATAATGCGCCTCCACCAACCCAAGGCGTGGCTTCTTTGGCAATCTTGCGGTTATTTGAAAAACTTGGTGTGCAGGAAGGTGAGGGCTTTGCCCACATACATGGCTTGGTAGAAGCGACAAAGCAGGCTTTTCTGTTCCGCAATGCCCATGTGGGTGACCCACGATGGATGACAGAAGATGCACAGGCTTTTCTAGACAATGAAGAACTCTGTACCGAACTAGCGCATAAAATTGATATGCGGCGAGCTTCCCCTTGACCGCAGCCCTCACAGGCTGGAGATACAACGTGGATGGGGGCCATTGATTCCTCTGGCATTGCTGTCAGCATGATACAGAGCCTGTATTTTGAGTTTGGATCTGGCGTTTTTCTGCCACAAACAGGCATTCTATGGCAAAATCGCGGTGCTTCCTTCCAACTTGAGGAGGGAGCATGGAATGCCTTTGTGCCGGGGCGCAAGCCTTTCCATACCCTCAATCCAGCGCTAGAGCATAATCCGATCAGTCTGGTTCATATCCAGCGGCGGTGAAGCACGCGGCGGCCTGGCGATGAGAGATATCGTCAATTGCTCCACAGACGGTATTTTGAAGAGCGTCGAGGGTTCGCGGTGCCACCCGTCTGATCCACGCCTTCATTTTGGCGAAGATGTTTTCGATCGGGTTGAAATCAGGACTGTAGGGCGGCAGGAACAACAACCTGGCGCCGACTGCCTCCACAGCCTCGCGGGCAACGGCTCCTTTATGGGCGGGCAGATTGTCCAGAATGACGACGTCTCCCGGTGATAAGGTTGGAACGAGCACCTTGCGGGTATAGGCGGCAAACCATTCGCCGGTCATTGGGCCGTCCAGCATCATCGGTGCTGTCATGCCGGAGAGGCGCAGCCCGCCGATGAACGTCGTGGTTTTCCAGTGCCCGTGGGGCACGGACATCCGACAGCGCGTGCCCCGTTGTGACCGCCCCCGCAGGCGAGCCATCTTCGTTGAGACGGCTGTTTCGTCGATGAAGATCAGACGGGTCGGATCAAGGTCAGGCTGGCTGTCAAACCAGGCCTCGCGCTGCTGTGCGACGTCGGGCCGTGTCTGCTCGCTGGCGTGCGCCGTTTTTTTTGATGGTCATGTCGTGACGGTCGAGACAGCGCCAGATCGTGCTCGGCGCAAAGCGGACACCGTGTTCCGCTGCAAGTGTCTCCGCCAGTTCGACAAGGGAAATATCGGCCTTTGTTTCAATCGCGGCCAGCAGGAAGGTTGACCACGCTTCAATCCGGTGAGAACGGCGATCGCCGCCCTGTTTAAGCGCATGGTCACGACCGCTGGCCTGCCACTCAGCAACCCAGCGGATAACGCTCGACGAAGACACACCAAAACGAACCGCCGCCGCACGACGGGTCATGCCAGAGGCAACAGCCGCAATCGTGCGGCGGCGAAGGTCAGCAGACAGGGCTCGGGTCATACGGGCCGGCCTCCATACCGGCACATAGTATGAATCAGATTTCGACCAGTATGGGAATCTTAAAATGAACCTATTAGATCGGATTATGCTCTAGCTCACTTTGATGATGGCCGGGTAATGGTTTACGGCACAATGGGGGGCGAGGGCCAACCTCAAACACAAGCCGCGATTTTTACGAGATATGCACAATTTGGCACGCCTTTGCAGCAGGCTGTTACCGCTCCTCGTTGGCTTTTGGGCCGCACATGGGGCAGTGAAAGCCAATCACTGAAAGTAGAAAGCAACATGAATGCAGGCGTTGTGGCCAAGCTGGAAAAAGCAGGGCACCCTGTAGAACGTGTTGCACCTTTTTCCGACATGATGGGGCATGCAGGCGCCATTGTGCGGCATGCTAATGGTATGCTGGAAGGCGCATCTGACCCGCGCAGTGATGGATGTGTGGCGGCTTTTTAAGGCCGCTCATACACAGCCTTCCCATTCACCCATGTGGCTTTTACGCTGCGGTCATCTCCCAAGATCATCAACGGGAAAAGCATGTCCTGCGCTGTCTGGCAATGGGCTGTTCTTTGCGCAAGCATAGGTGTGGCAGCCGGATCCAATATACAAAAATCCGCCTCCATACTGGGTGCAATGCGGCCGATTTTTGTATCCAGTTTAAGAGCTTCTGCCGCCCCAGCCGTTGCAAGCCAGAAAGCCTGAATGGCTTGCAACCGTTCTGCTCCAGCCATGAGAGAAACTTTATAGGCTTCTCCCATTGTGCCAAGCATAGACAGAGTTGTGCCAGCACCAACATCTGTCCCCAGCCCGACATGAACGGGCCGGTCTGAGCGAATGGCATCAAACAGCTTAAATAAGCCGCTACCCAAGAACAGATTGGATGTGGGGCAATGCGCAAGCGTGCATCCGGCATGATGACAGTGCTGAAAATCTGTTTCCTGCAAATAAATACCATGTCCGAAAATAGAACGCGCCCCAACCAAGCCAGCTTGTGCATATACATCGAGATATGAAGCAGATTCTGGAAACAAGCTGGAAACGGCTTTAATTTCATCCATATTTTCCGCCAGATGCGTTTGCATAAACACATCGGGGTGGCGCGTAAGCAGGTCACCTGCCATTTCTAACTGTTCTGGCGTACTTGTAATGGCAAAGCGAGGTGTTACTGCATAAAGTTGGCGGCCTTTATTATGCCAGCATTGGATTAAAGTGGTTGAAGCATCATATCCACTTTTGGCAGTATCACGCAGGTTGTCTGGTGCATTGCGGTCCATCAGCACCTTGCCCGCAATCATGCGTGTTCCGCGTTTTTCTGATTGTCTAAAAAACGCATCAACAGATTGCGCATGCACGGTGCAGTACACAGCAGCCGTAGTTGTTCCATTGCGCAAAAGCTCGTCTAAAAATGCGCTGGCAACGGCTTCCGCGTAAGCAAAATTATCAAACTTGGCTTCGGTTGGGAAAATATACTGCTCCAACCACGGCAAAAGCTGCTGCCCCCATGAGGCTATAGCTGGCATTTGCGGATAATGGACGTGCGTATCAATAAACCCGGCAGAAATAATGCTATCCGGGTAATGCGTAACCGGAATTGCCTTATCCAGCTTGGGCTCAAGGGCGGCGTAAGGCCCACAATCCGTTATGCGGCCAGCTTCCGTTACAATCAGGCCGTCTTCTTCAACACTCAAACTTTCTTCTGGGGGCTCCAGAAAAGGGTTACCCTTGAACGTAATGTAGCAACCCCGAATAGCCGTTTTTGCAGAAAAGACTGGCATGATTTTATAGCTGTTCCAGAAAGAAATTTTCAATTTCGCTAATAATAAACCGTGCTGCCGTAGAAAGCTGGCGAGAACGATCTACACACAGAGCCAAGGATAATGGCGTAAGTTTTTTATGGACAATCGGGGTGAAAGCCAGTTGCTTTTTTTGCACCTCATCATAGGCATCTAAATAACTTAAAATCCCAATTCCCGTGCCTTCCAGCACCAGAGATTTGATCATCTGAATATTATCTGCGCGTGCAACAGCGGCAATTTCTATCCCTGTTTCAGCTTCCAAAAGCCCAATAGGCCGCCAAAGCGCAAGAGGAGGAGAGGGAACAATAACCGGATATTCCGCTGCCACACTAAAGCGTGCCTCACTCAACGCCGCGACGGGGTGAGACGGCAGAGAAATAAACCCTAAAGGGATTTCCTTATGTGCCCGCACGGTCAATTCCCGCATGTGGCTTGGGTTGAACATCAAAGCAAAATCTGCATGCCCTTTTACCAGAAGCTCCCCCATATTCTGGCTTTTGCGCACATGCACACTCACCAGAATGCCTGGGTGACTTTCACGCAGTCGCCCCAAAAGAACTGGCAGAAAACCTTTGGTGAGCGCATCTGGGATAAGAATATCCGCCGTGCCCTGCCGTAAGCCTTTAAGGTTATCAAGCTGGATTTTAAGCGTATTTAAATCGCGCGACCAATGGCGGCAGGATGTTAGCAGCAACTCTCCGGCGGTTGTCAGGCGCAGGCCTGTTGGCAGGCGCTCAAACAACAGCGTGCCCAGCAATTTTTCACCTTGAAGAATCTGCCTATCAATAGCGGAAGCGGCAATATGCAGTTCGTCCGAAGCCTTACGGATTGAGCCATGCTGAGCAACAGCCATGAAGTAACGAAGAAAACGGGAAAAAACTGGCATTTGCTTTTGCTCTCATTTTGCGAACGCACCATGCTGAATTATGTCATATACAAGAACGATGCGAATGTGAAACATTATGCTTGATTTTATCGTCGTTGTCAGGGGCATGAATCAGATTGTTTTCGGGCAACGCATATTTCGGACTGATATGCAGGCATGGAACAGCTTAATAAACGTGTGCGTGATGATCTCGCAAAAATTCAGTATGCAACAGGCAATTGGTGCATTCCCCACAAGCATGATGGCGAAGGTGTTCTGGATGTTGCTATTATTGGTGGCGGGCAAGGTGGTTTGGCCACCTGCTTTGGGCTGAAGCGGCGCGGCATTACCAATACCTGTATTTTTGATACCGCCCCCAAAGGGGGAGAAGGCCCGTGGATTACATTTGCACGTATGCTGACACTGCGTACGCCCAAATATGTTACCGGCCCGGACCTAGGTATCCCCAGCCTGACGCCTCAATCTTGGTACGAAGCCCGCTACGGAGCGGCAGCATGGCATACGCTGGATAAAATCTCCCGTCAGGACTGGCAGACTTACCTGGATTGGGTGCGTGATGTTCTGGATTTGCCCGTAAAAAATGAACATGAACTGATAGATATTGATTGGCAGGATAATCTGCTGAAACTGACTTTTTCATGCGCTGGCGGCGTGAAAAAACAGGTTTGGGCACGCAAAATTGTGCTGGCAACAGGAATTGAAGGCGGTGGCACATGGCATGTGCCAGACTTCATTACCAAAGCTCTGCCAAAAACACGTTATGCCCATACGTGCGAACAGATTGATTTTGAAAAACTCCGCGGCAAACGCATTGGCGTTCTTGGTGCCGGGGCCTCGGCTTTTGATAACACTGCAACAGCTTTGGAACATGGTGCCAAGCAGGTTGATCTGTGCCTACGCCGCAAGAAAATTCCATCTGTAAATCCCTACCGCTGGATGGAAAATGCCGGGTTCCTCAGCTATTTTTCAGAACTGGATGATCTGGTGCGTTGGCGCTTCATGCGGCGGATTTATGATCTCAACCAGCCGCCCCCGCAGGATACGTTCTGGCGCTGCCGGAGCCATAAAAACTTTGCCTTCCACACGGGCACTCCGTGGCTTTCCGTAAAGGAGGAAGGGAAGGAAGTGGTTGTAACCACACCACATGGTGAAATGCGGTTTGACTTCCTGATTATTGGCACCGGTTTTGTAATTGATCTGGCCCAGCGGCCGGAACTGGCTAAACTGGCACCGCATATTGCCCTCTGGCGAGATTGTTTTGCCCCACCAGAAGATGAGCAGAGCACGCTTCTGGGCAGCCATCCTTATCTGGGCGAACGTTTCCAGTTTCTGCCGCGCAATGCGTCTGATCCACTAGCTCCCATGCTTGCGGCCATCCATAACTTTACATTTTCCGCCACACCCAGCATGGGGCTTTCTGGCTCCTCCATCAGTGCCATGCGCTTTGGGGTAGAAAAACTCACCTTCGGCATCGGGCGTGATCTGTTTGTGCAGGATGGTGAAAAACATCTGCAAAGCCTTCTGGATTACAATGTAGATGAATTGGTTAGCCTAGAACCTCCTCAGTGTGTTTGATGATGTGTTCTGGAAGGTAAGGAAATAATGCAGAATTACCCGCGCGATATGGTGGGATACGGCGCTTGCCCGCCGGATCCACAATGGCCAAATGCTGCCCGTATAGCCGTGCAGTTTGTGGTGAATTACGAAGAAGGTGCCGAAAACTCTGTCCTACATGGAGATAAAGGGTCCGAGGCCTTTCTTTCGGAAATGATCGGCACAACATCTATCGTAGGCGAACGCTGCATGCAGATGGAAAGTCTGTATGAATATGGCAGCCGCGCGGGGTTCTGGCGCTTACACAGGTTGTTTGAAAAGGCAGGTATCAAACCCACCGTATTTGGCGTAGCAACAGCTATGGCACATAACCCGGCAGCCGTTGCCGCCATGCAGAAAAGCGGGTGGGAAATTGCCTCTCATGGCCTGCGTTGGATTGATTATCAGCATGTGGCCGAAGATGTTGAACGTGAGCATATTCGACAGGCCATAGAACTGCATACGCAGGTTACGGGAGAACGGCCTCTAGGCTGGTATCAGGGGCGCACAAGCCCCAACACAGCGCGCCTTGTGGCTGAAGAAGGCGGCTTTGTTTACGATGCTGATTCCTATGCAGATGACCTTCCGTATTATGACAGAACACACGGCAAGCCGCAGCTAATTGTGCCTTACACGCTGGACGTAAACGATATGAAGTTTGCGGCCCTGAACGGCTTTACAGAAGGGGAACAGTTTTTCCGTTATCTGCGAGACTGCTTTGACATGCTGTATCAAGAAGGCGGGCGCATGATGTCCGTTGGCCTGCATTGCCGTCTGGCTGGCAAACCTGCACGGACATTGGCTGTTGCCAAGTTCATACAGCACATCCAGCAACATGAAGGGGTGTGGACACCAACCCGCATAGAAATAGCCCGACATTGGCAAAAGGTACACCCAGCATGATGTTCTTGCAGGAGGTAAACACGCTCTCTCCCCAACAGTTTGTTGAAACATTTGGGGGCATTTACGAGCATTCTCCGTGGGTGGCAGAAGCGGCTGCAACGCGCCGTCCCTTTGCCTCCATGCAGCAAATGAAGCAGGCTTTTTCTGATGCAGTACAACAGGCCCCAGCAAACCAGAAACTCGCTTTGGTGCGTGCCCACCCGGAACTCGGCCACCGTATAGGCATAGACCCAGACTTAAGCGCTGAATCAACACAGGAGCAGGGGAGTGCTGGGTTAGATCGGCTTTCACCCGCAGAATACAAGCAACTGCGTGATCTGAATGAGGTGTACCAGAAAAAGTTTGGCATGCCGTTTGTTATTTGTGTTCGGCAAGCCACTAAAACCGTTATTCTGAAAGCTATGGAACAACGTCTGGCAAGCTCCTTTACGGTAGAGCTTACAGAGGCGCTAAAGCAGATTGATGCAATAGCGGCCTTAAGATTGCAGGATAAGGTGCAGACATGAGCTCTCTTTCCACACATGTGCTCAATACAGTTTCCGGCCGTCCGGCCAGTGCTGTGCAGATCCGCCTTTTTGCGGGCGATACCCTTGTGTTTACGGGGCTAACAAATGCCGATGGTCGCTGCGCGGAGCTCAGAAGTCTTGAACTCAAACCCGGCAAGTATCGGCTGGAGTTTGAAATAGGTACCTATTTCCAGCAACAGGGCATGAACCTGCCAGAACCATTGTTTCTGGACATCGTGCCAATTGTTTTTGGATTGGGCGAAGCCATGCACGCCCATGTGCCGCTGCTTGCCGCGCCTTATGGTTATTCCACTTACAGGGGAAGCTGAGAGATGAAAGCTGCCAGAAATGTTCCGCAAGCGGTTCATCCTGTAGATGAATTCCTGCCTTTCTGGCAGTTGGGTGTTTATGGGTTGCAGCATGTGCTCACATTTTATGCTGCATCTGTTATTGTGCCCATTCTGCTTGCCAGTGCTCTTGGGCTTTCGCACGATGCCTTGGAACACCTTATTGAAGCCGATCTTTTTACCTGTGGCATTGCCTCTCTTATTCAGGCCGTAGGTATTGGCCCGCTTGGGGTAAAGCTGCCGCTCTTGCAGGGTGTTACCTTTGTTTCCGTTACCCCCATGATCGCCATTGGCATGGCTGCCGGGGGCGGGATTGAAGGGCTGCATCAGATTTTTGGCGCGGTTATTGTTGCGGGCATTTTTTCCTACTTTATGGCACCGTTTTTCTCCCGCCTGATCCGCTTTTTTCCGCCTGTTGTTACCGGGTCTGTCATTCTGGTTATCGGGTTGGCTCTGCTGCCAGTCGCCGCCAATGATATTGTTAATGGGCAAGGCACGGGCACCATGCAAAACCCTGTTAGCCTGCGTAATGTTGCTTATGGCTTGGGCACACTGCTGTGCATCCTGGCTATTCAGCGTTTCTTCAAAGGTTTTATTGGCACCATTGCTGTGCTGGTGGGACTGATTATGGGCACGCTGGTAGCATGGATTTTGGGGGACGCGCATTTTGGAGATGTATCATCCGCTCCATTACTAACCATTGTGCGCCCGCTGTATTTTGGCATGCCCAGCTTTCATATCGTGCCCATTCTCTCTCTGATTATCGTGATGATGGTTTCCATGCTGGAAACAACGGGGGATGTATTTGCCACTGGTGCGATTGTGGAAAAAAAGATCACTCCGCGTGATATCACCCGCGCCATTCGGGCAGATGGGGCCGCCACAATGCTGGGGGGCATTTTCAACTCCTTCCCTTACACCTGCTTTGCTGAAAACGTAGGCCTTGTGCGGCTTACAGGCGTAAAAAGCCGGTGGGTTGTGGCTGCCGCAGCCCTTATCATGATGGTTATGGGCTGCCTGCCCAAACTGGCCGTACTTATGGCCTGCGTGCCTCTGCCTGTTCTGGGTGGCGCGGCCTTGGCCATGTTTGCCGCTGTGGCCGTAGTGGGCATTCAAACTTTGGCGCAGGTCGATTTTGATAACCAAAATAACGGCATTATTGTTGGCACTAGTGTTGGCTTGGGCATGCTTGCTACGGCACAGCCCCATATTGCAGACCACTTTCCGGCATGGGCCCAGATCATCTTTGGCAGTGGCATTACGCTAGGGGCCATGTCCGCCATTATCTTGCACCTGATCTTCAACCACGGCACACATGAGGCTGTTGTAGAAGATATAGAAGCCGCCGCACAGCCAACAACCACTCACCCAGAAATGTGGAAGAATGTTGTTGTGATCTCGGAAGATAAACTGGGGTCTCGTCCTCCAAAATCCTGCTCCAGATAAATCCTGACCACTGTTTTTTCTACAGAGACCAAAAAATGCGACACCATATAAGGTTTTATCTGGGTCAGACCCTGCACGAAGTGTCTGATCTTTCTCCCACGCACACAGTATTGGACTGGCTGCGTAACCAGAAAGGGCAAACCGGCACTAAGGAAGGATGTAACGAGGGAGACTGCGGTGCCTGCACTGTTATGGTTGTACGCCTTGAAAACGGCCAACTGACATGGCGCAGCGTAAACGCCTGTATCCAGTTTTTATGGATGCTGGATGGTGCACAGCTTTTTACTGTTGAGCATTTGCAAAACACGGATGGCTCTCTGCATCCAATGCAGCAGGCAATGGTCGACATGCACGGGTCTCAATGCGGGTTTTGTACGCCGGGCTTTGTGATGTCTATGGTAGCTTATGTGCAAAACGGCGGGGGGGATGATCCTAAAGCCATCAATACGGCTCTGGCTGGCAATTTATGCCGCTGCACAGGATATGCCCCCATTATACGCGCCATGCAGCAGGCGCGCCGTATTATGGTGCAGCAGGGCAACCGTTTTGATGTAGAAAAACAAAATATTATTTTGCGCCTTTCTGCCTTACAGGATGGCAGCAGTGTAGATATTCAAAACGCTCACGGCCGCATTACCTTACCTGCCAATGATGATGTGCTTGCCGCCGTTTATCAGGAAAGCCCCCAAGCCACTCTTGTTGCAGGCGCCACAGATGTTGGCCTGTGGGTTACCAAGCATTTGCGCGATTTGCCGCATGTTATTTCTGTAAGATCCGCCAAGAACCTGCATAAGCTAGAACAGCGTGATGGTGGTTTATGGGTAGGTGCTGCCGTAACATACACACAGGCACTCCCTGCCTTGGCAACCCATCTGCCAGATGCGCTGGAAACCATAAAACGCATTGGCTCTACGCAAGTTAGAAACGCCGCTACTGTTTGCGGCAATATTGGTAATGCCTCACCCATTGGGGATGGACCACCCTTGTTTATAGCTGCCGCAGCCATACTGCATTTACGACAAGGCGATACACGGCGGCAGCTTCCGCTGGAACACTATTTTCTGGAATATGGAAAACAGGGCCGGCAGCCTGCCGAATTTATAGAAGGCATATTTATACCGGATCAATCTGCGCAAACAGTTATGCGGGCTTACAAGGTTTCCAAACGGTTTGATCAGGATATTTCCGCCATAATGGCGGCGTTTGCAGTTTCCATAAATGCTGATGGAGAGATAACAGAAGCGCGTCTGGTTTTTGGCGGAATGGCAGGCATTCCCAGCCGCGCCAAAATGGCGGAAAAGGCTTTGGTTGGCCAAAAGTGGGATATTGCTGCGTTAGAAGCCGCACGCAAAGCCATACAGGATGACTTTACGCCCCTAACGGATATGCGCGGCAGTACGTGGTATCGCTCTACAGTATCCGCCAATCTGTTAACGCGCTTTTTTGAAGAAACAGCACCCCAAGGAAGCGGTCAACCTATCTGCCTGGAAGGTTGGAGGGAGATTTCCCATGCTTAAAAAGCATATCAACGCACCCACAACGGTTCCCGGTGGCACAACACAAAGCCTGAAGCACGAAAGTGGGCGTTTGCACGTTTCCGGCAAGGCAACGTATATTGATGATATTCCCACACCCGCAAATGTTGTGCATGTAGTGCCTGGGTTAAGCACCAAGGCCCATGCTCGCATTGTTTCTATGGATCTGGAGCCCGTTAAGAATTTTCCCGGCGTTTTATGCGTTCTTACAGCGCAAGATACGCTAGGAGAAAACCAGATCAGCCCCGTAGGCGCGGGGGATGAGCCTCTTTTGGCCAAAGATGAGGTTTTTTATTACGGTCAGCCCATTTTTGCCGTTGTGGCCGAAACGCGTCTGGCAGCCCGCAAAGCCGCGCGCCAAGCCAAAATTGTTTATGAAGACCAGCCAGCAGTTCTTTCCGTTGAAGAAGCCCGCCAAAAAGGTGGAGATATGGTGTGCCGTCCGCTCGAAATGGTGCGCGGCAATACTGAAAAGGCCCTAGAAAACGCTCCCAAACGGCTTTCTGGGCGCATTACGGTTGGGGGGCAGGAACAGTTTTATCTGGAAGGGCAAGCGGCACTCGCCACGCCGGGTGAAGAAGGGGAGATGCATATATGCTCCTCTACACAGCATCCTACAGAAACCCAGCACATGGTGGCGCATATTCTTAACCGCCCCAGCAACTTGGTAACAGTAGAAGTGCGCCGTATGGGCGGCGGCTTTGGGGGGAAGGAAACACAAGCAAATGCTCCGGCCTGTCTGGCTGCCTTAGCAGCAGAAATAACCCAGCGCCCCGCTAAATGCCGCCTTGATCGTGATGACGATATGATCATGACAGGCAAGCGGCATGACTTTGTTATTGATTATGATGTCGGCTTTGATACGCAAGGCCATATTCAGGGTGTAGATATGCTGTTGGCTGCACGGTGCGGATGGTCAGCGGATCTGTCTGGCCCCGTAACGGATAGAGCGCTGTTTCATGCAGATAACGCCTATTACTACCCAGATGTACGGCTGCGTTCAGAACCCTTTCGCACCAATACGCAATCCAACACAGCATTCCGGGGCTTTGGTGGCCCACAAGGCATTGCTGCCGCCGAACGGATTGTAGAAGAAATTGCCTTTGCCACGGGGCTGGACCCGCTGGATGTGCGTTTACGCAACACTTACGGCACGCAAGACAAAAACATCACGCCATATTTTATGACCGTGGAAGATTCCATTTCCCGGGAAATCATGGAACAACTTGCTGAGGAATGCGATTACCGCAAACGGCGTGAGGAACTCCGCGCCTTTAACCGCAGCAGTAAATACATTCGCCGTGGCATAGCCCTTACGCCCGTTAAATTTGGTATTTCCTTCACTGCTACACATTTCAATCAGGCAGGCGCTTTGGTGCATGTCTATACGGATGGCTCCGTACAGGTGAACCATGGCGGCACAGAAATGGGGCAGGGGCTGCATACCAAAATGGTGCAAATTGCCATGCGGGAATTTGGCCTACCGGAAAACCGTGTGCGCATTACGGCCACAACCACAGGCAAGGTGCCCAACACATCCGCCACAGCGGCATCCAGTGGGGCAGACTTAAACGGCATGGCTGTGCTGGATGCTATCAGCAAAATTAAGGAGCGGCTCATAAGCTTTGCCGCCACACATTGGCAGGTGCCAGAAAGCACCGTGCATTTTGGAGCCAATGGCGTGCAGGTAGGGGAAAACTGTATTCCCTTCATGGATGTGGTGAAGGCCGCCTATATGGCACGCGTTTCGCTTTCCTCATCCGGTTTTTACAAAACACCCAAAATTTCGTGGGACCCAAAAACCGGCCGCGGTCGCCCATTTTACTATTTTGCTTATGGAGCCGCCTGTGCAGAAGTTGCGGTTGACCTGCTGACTGGTGAAAACCGTATGGAGCGCGTGGATATCCTGCACGATGCCGGGCAATCCCTAAACCCAATTCTGGATATTGGCCAAATTGAAGGGGGCTTCATACAAGGGGCAGGGTGGCTGACAATGGAGGAGCTGGTATGGGACCAAACAGGCCGGCTGCGCACACATGCCCCCAGCACCTATAAAATTCCGGCTTGCTCAGACAGACCACCGATTTTTAATGTGAAGTTGCTTGAAAATTCCCCCAACCGGGAAGAAACCATCTTCCGTTCTAAGGCCGTGGGGGAACCACCCTTTGTGCATGGTCTGGCGGTATTACACGCCATCTCGGACGCCATAGCGAGTATTGCAGACTATCGCATCTGTCCTCAGCTAGATGCGCCTGCCACACCAGAACAGATTTTACGCACAGTGGAACGGCTTAAAAAACAAAAGGACATGCCTCACTAATACGGAGCTGATCATGCGAGAGGTTGCAAGGGTTCTCCAACACTGGCACCGCCATCCAGAACAGCTCATTCTTGTGCGCGTTACAGAAGCCAAAGGCTCCACCCCGCGCGAAACAGGTGCCTTCATGCTGGTGGGAACCTGTTTTCAGGCCGGAACTGTGGGCGGTGGCGCATTGGAGCATGAATGCGTAGCACAGGCACGCCAGATGCTATGCCAGCACGAAAAGCTGCGTGAACATGAATTTATTCTGGGTGGGCAAAATACCAACCAATGTTGCGGAGGTTGGGCACGTGTGCGGCTGGAGCGTGTAACGCCAGACATTGTGCGCGAACTGGAAAACAACATACGGCAAGAACTGGAAACACGCCCGGTACTGCTGATGTTTGGGGCTGGCCACGTTGGCCGTGCCTTGGCCTATGCTTTGGCGCCGTTGCCCCTAAGGTTGATTTGGATAGACCCGAGAAAACAGGAATTTGGCAATGTGCCCGCTGGCATAGAAACACGCATAACAAACCAATGGGAGCCAATATTGCATGCCGCTCCGTCTAAAGCCGGTGTGCTGGTGCTTACACCCAGCCACACGTTAGATGCGTTAATTATAGAATCTGCTCTTTTGCGGGATGATCTGTCTTATGTGGGGCTTATTGGCTCTGCCACCAAACGCAGGAGGTTTGAACACAGCTTCCGCCAGCTTGGCATGGAAGAAGAGCGTTTACAGTCCCTCATCTGCCCCATAGGAGAACGCGGGATCAAGGATAAACGGCCAGAAGTTATTGCTGCCCTTGTTACAGCGGAAGTGGTGGAGCATGTGCTCCACCCATCCTTATAACCTTTAGGCCATTTCCTTTTCTGGCAGGGGCACGCACCCAGCTAAGCCGCTTTTCTTCAGCGCCCGCGCAACACTAAATAGCGCGGCTTCCTGCCCCGGCGCAGCAACAAGCTGTAAGCCAAGCGGCAAAGAGCCTGTATTTTTCAAGGGCAGGCACAACACAGGCAAGCCCGACAGGCTTAAAGGTTGCGTAAACAGGCCCAGATTAGCCCGCGCAGATACGGGTTTGCCGTCCACCATAATGGTTGGCTCATCCAGCAAAGGCGCTTCTCCCATAACAGCAGGTGCTATGAGAACATCTGTTTTCTGAAATAGCTCATGAATTTGCTGCCGAAACCAGTTTCTAAAACGCTGTGCCTGCAAATAGGTAGATGATGGCAACAAGGCTCCGGCAATCAGGCGGTCTCGCGTGGCTGGGTCATACTCTTCTGCCTGCTTACGCAGGCGCGGCAGGTGCAGGTTTCCGCCTTCTGCCGCAGTTATCAAGAAAGCTGCCGCACGTGCGTTTGCCACTTCTGGCAACTCAACCGTACTGGTGGTTTGCAGGCTGGCACAAACACGGTCTAGCGCTGCCACAAGGGCGGGTGCCAAATTGGATGCAAACCATCCCCCCAACCTGGAAACCCTAAGCATATCTGCCGCTGGTTCTGGTGCTGGGGCGCTGCCATCCATTACATAAAATGTTGTAATCAGATCATCCAGAGAGGATGCAAAACTGCCCACAACATCCAAACTGGCAGAAAACGGATAAGCACCTGCCCGGGGCAGGCGGCCAAAAGTAGGCTTTATCCCCCACACACCGCATAATGATGCCGGAATACGGATAGACCCATTGGTATCAGACCCAAGGGCAAAAGGCAGAAAGCCCGCAGCGACAGCCGCCGCAGATCCACCAGACGACCCCCCAGCCATACGGGCCAGATCATGCGGATTATGGGTGGTGCCGTAATGCGCATTTACGGTCGCAAACCCGTAAGCAAATTCATCCATGTTCAATGTTGCGACAGGAATGGCCCCAGCAGCTTTAAGCCGCTGCACGATGGCAGCATCTTTTTGCGCTGGTGGCGTATCGCGCAACACAATAGAACCTGCCGTGGTCACGTGGCCTGCAATATCAAACAGATCCTTCACACCAAACGGCACACCAGCCAAAGGGGGTAGGGTTTGGCCCGCTTGCCGCATGGCATCTATTTTCTGAGCCTGCGGCAAGGCCTCATCTGCAAAAATATGCGTTACGCATCGGATGCCATTATCCTGTGTACGCAACGTATTTAATGTTTCCTGAATAGTGGAAACTGCACTTTTTTTACCAGAGCGAATAGCCTCCGCAATGGCATGCGCGCTGGAAAAACGGGTCATGGAATGTACTCGTATGCTGGTTCACACGTATCTGGTAGGGCGTGCTGTTCAACCAGTTTGGCATAGTGTGCCAAAAGGGCGGAATTGCTGATAACCCCCGGCAGACATGCGGGAGAAAGATCAAGCCCTATGGGTGTAGCGCGTGCGCGCACAAGATTTTCCTGATCAGAGGAAGGGGCAGTCATGGGCCTATTTCCTTATAAAGCAGGTCTTTCGGTTTCTGGACGCGCCGCCATAAGCGACACATGGGCTGCCAGAATTTTCCATCCATTGTCAGTCCAGATCCATGTCTGCATCTGCCGGCCGACCCGATCCGATCCTTCTCGCTGGAATTCCAGACTAACAACAGCACTTTCATTACCAATGGCGGTAATGGTGCGCCGCAGATTACGGCGTGGCGGGCGTCCTCCTTTTCTGGAGCGGCGAAAAGCTGCTATTTCTTCCGCTCCATATAGGTTCTCTCCCACGCCGTAGCGCACCACTTCCGGGCCATTCCAGAACAGATCATCCAGAACTTGCACATCATTTTCAGCCAGAGCACGTTCATAAAGGTCTGAACATGCTTCAACCTGCCGGAGTGTTTCTGGATTATTCAGTTCCATTGCGCTTTCTCCGTTGATTTACGGCCAAGATGCCATAGCCGCATCCACAGCAGCGCCGCGCGGGGGCTTAAACCCTTCGGCAGCCAAAGCCGCTTCCAATGCGCCCAATGTCAGCAACACTTTGTGTTTGACAGCATTGTAGCCCATGGTGCCAATGCGCCAGATTTTGCCAGTAAGCGGGCCAAAAGCCGTGCCAATTTCAATGCCAAAATCATCACGCATACGCATACGGACTTTATCTCCATCCACGCTGGCTGGAATCCACACCCCCGTTACGTTGGCCATACGGTGTGCATCATCACCAAAGATGGTCAGCCCCATTGCACGTAAGCCGGCAATAAGCGCCGTGCTCGCCATTTTGTGGCGGACAAAACGGTTTTCCAGCCCTTCTTCCAGCACAATACAAGCGGCTTCTCTGGCGCCATACAGCATGGTGGTGGCTTCGGTATGGTGGTTCAGCCGCTTTTCAGACCAGTAATCCATCACCATAGCCAGATCGAAGTAATTGGATGAAATACGTGAGCGCTGCCCATCCGTAAGGCTTGCGCTGCGGATACCGGCCTCTACATGGCGGCGCGCCATAATGTGCTCAGCCGCCCGATCCGAAATGGTAATGGGGGCAGAACCCGGCGGACCGCCCATACATTTCTGCAAACCGCCGGAGATGACATCAATCCCCCACCGATCCGTGCAAACCGGCACGCCCCCCAATGTAGCCGTCACATCGGCATAGGAAAGAACATTGTATTTTTTACACAATGCCCCAACACTATCCAAAGGCTGCGCCATTGTGGTGGAGGTATCACCATGAATACAAGCCAGAACCTGCGGTTTATGTTCCTGCAATGCTGCTTCTATCTGCCCCAGCGAGGCCACTTCACCCCACGGCAGGTCCAGCGTGCAGATTTCTGCTCCAATACGTTCAGCAATTTCTGAAAGCAATAAACCGAAGCGTCCGGCACGCACAATAAGAATTTTTGCCCCCGGCTCGACCAAGGAAACAAGAGCCGCTTCAATACCGGCACGGGCCGTACCATCTACCAGAAACGTCCACTGGTTCTGTGTCATGAATACCTGACGGTATAGGGCCATGGTTTCATTCATATATTCCGTCATTTCCGGGTCAAACTGCCCCAGCATATCGGCAGACATGGCACGCAAAACACGCGGATGGGCGTTAATGGGGCCGGGGCCCATCAGAAACCGTTGGGGCGGATCAATCTGTTTGAAAATTGGTGAAATCATACGGGTTTGCTCCATAACTAGGCGGCTTTTTCTGATGGAATATTCTGGATGAAATCGCACATGACACGTAAAGCCGTTTCTACATCCTGATCGCGTACAGCTTCGGCAGGATTGTGGCTTATGCCTTTTTCACAGCGGATAAACAGCATACATACAGGGGTAAGGGCGGCCATGATCATGGCATCATGCCCAGCACCACTTACCAGCGCATAAGCCGGTTGCCCCGTGACTGTTTGAATAGAGGTAGCAAGAATATTGCTGAGTTGCGGGTTGCACGGCGTGGCAGAAAGATCGTGCTGAAGAGCAAGTTCCATTTTCACGCCACGTTTTTGGCTGATCTCCTGCAAGGCATTGGTTAGTGTTTCTGCGGCTTTGTTGCGCACACTTTCCGTGCCAGCACGCACATCAATGCTAAACTCCACCCTGCCCGGCACAATATTGGGTGCACCGGGCTTTACGGTCATATGCCCAACGGTTGCCACCAGATCATCCGGCCCTGATTGCGCAATTTTTTCTATGCAGGAAATGGCTTCAGCCGCAGCGGCCAAGGCATCTTGGCGTAGATGCATGGGCAATGTGCCTGCATGCCCGGCCATACCTTTCATTGTCACCTTAAACCGATATTGCGCGGCAATGGATGTAACCAGCCCAACCGCATGGTGTGTGCTTTCCAGAACAGGGCCCTGTTCTATATGCGCTTCAAAATACGCTAGAACCCGAGATGGCTTATAGGCAGCCTCCAGATAACGTGCAGCGTCTAGACCACTTTCTTGAAGTACCTGCTGGATGCTGGTGCCTTGGGCATCCTGTACATCTGGCAACTCACCTAAAGAGCCAGCCACTGCACGGGATGTCAACATGGAAACTGGAAAGCGCGAACCTTCTTCATCCCCAAACCCAATCACCTCTATGGCGAAGGGAAAGCGTTTTTGTTGTGCATGAAAGCTGGCAACGGCCTCTATGCCCAGAATAACGCCTAGTGTGCCATCATACTTGCCTGCGTTTTTCACACTATCAAGATGAGAGCCAATGAGTAGAGCAGGGGCGTTAGGAGTAATGCCTTCATATCGGCCAATCAGATTACCTGCGGCATCTATCCGGCAATGCATTCCGGCTTCTTCCATCCATTCACGCACCAGCTTTACTGTCGCGGTATAGGCAGGGGAAAGATAGGAGCGAAACAGACCATCCGGTGTGTCTGAAAAAGGAGGATGCGCTAAAAAGTCACACCGTTGTACTGCCCTTTTCCCGGACGCATCTGCAACATATGAAACATTGGGCAGGATTTGCATACGGGCCTCTAGGGTTAGGAGGTCAATAAAAAACGTTACATCTTGCGCCATATCAAAGGCGAAACAAACTATACGCAGGTTTTTCCCGTTCTCTCAAAAGCAAAAAAAGCAATGTTGCATTGCCGAATTCAGATCAGGCAGCGCTCTTAAAACGGCAACAAGAAAGTGCCTTTTTTGTTTTTGTGCGTTCGCTTATAAGCCTATATATATCGATATCGTATCGTTTTATCGCCCGCTGCCCGGAGCCTTAATCTCATGTCGGAAGCTTACTCAAAGATCTTTGCCGATTTTCAAATTGCGGTTCTTACACAGGCCAATTTGAAGAAAAAGGCATCCTGTTCCTGCATCGTTGTTAAGCTTCCCTGCTGAGGAATTTTCCCATGTCCTTACGGATTATTGCGCCATCCCGCCCAGTTCTGTCCCGACTGACATACCGCCAACACCTTGCAACATTATCCTGCCTTGTCAGTGCTGTTGGGTTTTGCGCCAGCCTTTCTACCGCGCAGGCGCAAACGGCCACGGCAGCCAAAAAATCATCCCAGCTTACACGGGCATCTGCAACATCTTCCGCTGCGCATGCGCGTCCACGCTCCATAAAAGCGGTTGAAGCACACGGGACAGAAGAAGTTTCGGTAGGGTCCACACGCCGCAGGCGCAATGGCGGTGGCGGTATGATGCGGCTTGAAACAGCTCCCCATGCAGTGCAGACAGTCACCAAAGAATACATTGATATGCGCAGCCCCGTTTCTACGGCGCTAGATCTGGTTAAAAACCTACCGAGTGTGAACGTCACCACCCCAGATACATCGGGCATGCAGGGCGGGCAGGTGCAGACACGCGGCCTGACAGACCGTGATATGGCCATTATGGTGGATGGCATTTCTGCCGGGCAGGCAAAATATCTGGCAGAAATTATTGATTCGGAAAACGTGGATGAAGTGAGCGTCACACCCGGCAGTGCTGCGCGTGATCTGCCCGTTATGTCTGCTGCTGGCGGGGTAATGAACTCCAAATCCCATATCGCGTCCCACAAATTTGGCGGTATGACGGACTTTTCCTACGGCACCAACAACCTCTCGCGCGAGTTTATTCGCCTTGATTCCGGTGATATCGGCAATAGCGGTATCCGGGGCTACTTTTCTTTTTCCAACACGCATGCACGTAGCTGGATGGGTTCTGGCATTAACGAGCGTAAGCACATTGATTTTGGCGCACGCAAGGATTGGGAAAACGGCTCCAACGCCAACCTGTTTATCTCATGGAACTCTGCTGACTGGACAATTGATAACTACCCCACAGAAGATCAATTCATGCTGTATAAGCACACGGGGCAGGGCTGGGATCGCTCATCCCACCCGGGGAACGCAAACTACTGGAAGAACAATGCTGACCACTGGAACCAGATCTTCCTAAGCGCGCCTATCCACACCGTTATTACAGACAAACTGTCCTTCGATCTGCACCCATACCTCACCTATGGGCAAGGCTGGAGCGCCAAACCCAATGGTGCAGAAGCCAACTCTGCGGGTGATATGCAGAACACGATTGGCTACTTTCAGGAACATGGTGACCGCGTTGTGGGGGCCACGGCATCACTCGGCTATGATATTGATAAGCACAACCACCTGACCTTCGGTTACTGGTATAACAACAGCCAATCAGACCGTAGCTACCCTACCAGCTTTGCTATGCCCGCAGGCGGCGCACCTAGCCCGAACTGGTCTCAGTATCGTATTGATAAAGGCGATCGGCAGGTTGCGGGGTATGAAATCCACTCGCTGTTCATTCAGGACACAGCCAAGTATCTGCATGACAAACTGCTGATTAACGGCGGCTTTAAATTTGTAATGTCCAACGCATGGAACAAGGATTACTACGGCAGGCAGGGGCGTAACAGCACGGCTCCATTGCCGCAGCTTTCCATCAGCTACAACATTAATGATCAGAACCAGATCTATGTGAATGCGGAAGGGGATTACCGTCAGCCAACAGAAAACGATATGGGCTGGCTGTACACGGATGTGCCGATCCTGAAGAACCAGTATTCCATTAAGGAAGAACTGGGGTACCGCTACCACAACCGCTACATGATGATGGACCTGTCATTCTTCAACTACAACGTGACCAACCGTGTAGTTGACCAGTATTTGGGCATGAACAACTACCGTCCGTTCTCTATCGGTAGCCAGACCATGCGCGGGCTGGACTTCATGATCGCCGGGCGTGAGATCCACGGCTTCAGCCCTTATGCCTCTGTGGAGTATCTGCACGCCACGCAGGATAGCAACGTGTTTGATCCGTACCAGAACATCATGCTGCATTCCAAGGGCACGCAGGCCATTATGGCGCCACGGGTTATGGCCAACTTTGGTCTGACCTATAAGTATAAAGGCTTCTTTGCCAACGGTTCTGTGCACTACACCGGCCCGCAGTCCGTTAGTGTTGCTGGAGACCAGAGAATACCGGGTTACGTGACCAACAGCCTAACTGTTGGGTATCACTTCAAGCCATTTGGCTTTGTGAAATCCCCCACGTTCCGGTTGAACTTCACCAACCTTACTGGCTCTATTGTGCGTACGGGTGCCATGGGCGCTGTTTACAGTAAGCATGATGCCGGCACGGTTTATAGCGGTAGCTCTGCAGCTTACACAGGTTACGGCAATACCTTCATGGTGGAACCACGCTTCTCCATGACAGGTACGATCTCAACCTCTTTCTAATACCGTCCTGAACAAACTTAACGCCCCTCTCTTTAACACAAAGGAGGGGCTACGGCGTGTCGTCAGTTAAGCCCTGAGAGTGGCACGTGAGGGTTGTACTTTATGTCTGCGTGTGCTGACTGTTTTCCCGTTTTTTTGGGGAGACAGACAGATGCGGCGCTATAGTTTACGCGATGACCAGTGGGAGCGGATAAAGGATCTTCTTCCTGGTCGAGAAGGCTATGTCGGCGGCACTGCGGTGAACAACCGTCTGTTCGTGGAGGCGGTGCTGTATCGCTATCGCGCGGGTATTCCATGGCGCGACCTTCCTGCCCGTTTCGGTGACTGGAAAAACGTGCACCGGCGTCTGCGCCGCTGGTGTGAAAGCGGCGTCATCGAACGGATATTTCGTTATCTGGCCGCTGATTACGACAACGAATACATGATGATCGACAGCACAATTGTCCGAGCGCATCAGCATAGTGCCGGAGCTCTCAAAAAAGGGGCACGGATCAGGCCATCGGACGATCACGAGGCGGGCTAACTACAAAGATCCATGCCATCTGCGACGCTCTGGGCAATCCAGTGGAACTCGGCATCACACCGGGACAGGATGCCGATATCACCCAGGCAGAACCACTTCTGGAAAACATCGAACCGGATGCTTTCCTTGCTGACAAGGCGTATGACGCGGACAGGTTGATCGATCGGCTGATACAGCGCGGGATTACCCCGGTCATCCCGCCAAAATGCAACAGAACGACACGACGGAAAACCGATTTTTCTCTCTACCGCGAACGGAACCTTGTTGAGAGGTTCTTCAATAAACTCAAGCAGTTTCGCGCTATCGCAACCCGCTACGATAAACTGAAATCGACCTTCCTCGCAGCCGTGCAGTTCGCCTCAATCATCATCCTGCTTAACTGACGACACGCCGTAGGTGTTTTTACAATGTCACGTAGATACTTGCTAAAAAATGCCCTGTGCCTCATCACGATGGATGATGCCAGGCAAGAGCTGAAAAACGGGTGGATCGTGACAGAAGGGCGGCAGATTGTCGCCCTTGGTGGTTTGGAAGACCCTCATCCTCCTGCGGATGAGGTGCTGGATATGTCTGGCCATGTAGTTATGCCGGGTATGGTGAACACCCACCACCATATGTACCAATCCTTAACGCGGGTTATTCCGCAGGCTCAGGACGCCTCACTATTCCAGTGGCTGCAAACGCTTTACCCCATCTGGGCGCACCTCACGCCAGACATGATAAAAGCCTCCACCCGCACGGCTATGGCAGAACTGCTGATGTCTGGTTGCACCACAACCAGTGATCATCTTTACCTTTTCCCCAATGGGTGCCGCCTTGATGATGAAATTGAGGCCGGGCTTGAAATGGGTATGCGCTTTCATGCCTGCCGTGGCAGCATGAGTGTTGGAGAAAGTGCAGGGGGGCTACCGCCGGATAGTCTGGTAGAAAAAGAATCCGACATCCTGCGTGATACGCTACGCGTGATTGAAACGTACCACGATCCAGAACCTCTGGCGATGCTGACCGTAGGGGGTGCGCCGTGCTCGCCTTTTTCAGTTAGCCCGGAACTCATGCGTGATATGGCGGAACTGGCGCGCACCACGGGCACTCGGCTGCACACGCATCTGGCTGAAAACCAGCATGATGTGGCTTACAGCAAGGAGCGTTTTGGGCAGACGCCTGCAGAATATGCAGAAGATGTTGGTTGGGTTGGTGCCGATGTATGGCATGCCCATTGCGTTAAACTAGATACCGCAGGCATGGCACGCTTTGGCCGAACAGGTACAGGAATTGCCCATTGCCCATGTTCCAACATGCGTTTGGCATCTGGTATTGCCCCTATTTGGTCTATGCAGAAACAGGGTGTTCCTGTTGGCTTGGGGGTTGATGGGTCTGCCTCTAATGATGGTGCGAGCATTCTGGCAGAAGCACGACAAGCCATGCTCGTTTCCCGCCTGTTATCTGCGCAAGATGAACAGGCCGTTATGCTCAAAGCGCGTGATGTATTGACTTTAGCCACGCGCGGAGGGGCCAGAGTTCTGGGCCGCACAGATATTGGCCAATTAACGGCAGGAAAAGCGGCCGATATTATTGCGTTTGATATGTGCAAGCTGGAATATACTGGCGCATTAAGTGACCCGGTAGCTGCTTTGGTGTTCTGCACCCCTTCTTCCGTTGCCTTTAGTATGGTTAACGGCAAGGTGCTGATACAGGATGGCCATTTTACAAAGCTGGATGTGAATATGGTTATAGAGCGGCATAACTGTTTGGCACAGAAACTGTATGAGGGAAGTTAACCTTCCCCCATACTCACCCATTACTTGTGCTTTTGCACAAAGTTGGCATGTAGGCGCTGGTAAATGTAATCTTCCGCTGTAATCGGGGGGGTATTTACCTTCTGGCCCTTCAATGACAGCCTCCCGATTTGCCTGACAGAAAAAGGGAACAGACAAACGCGGGCCAAGATATTCCCCCGGTTGCGGCATACGCACACGGTGGAGGGTGGACTTCAGCTTATCATCGCTCCAACGCATCAGCATATCACCGATATTGCAGGTAACAGCACCTGCTATGGGTGTCACTTCTGTCCACGCATTGGATGAAATTTCGTTGCCTGGGCAAAGCTGTAAGCCACCTTCACCTTCACGCAGATGCAGGAGTGTCAGGCAATCAAAGTCTGAATGCGCACCGGCACGCCACTGCTTAAAATCTTCCGGTTTGGCGTTTTCCATGCTCATGTAGTGGACGCGGAAATCTCACAGAAGGGTTGTACATCGGGTTAGATTATGAAAAAGTCTGTTTTGCACAAAAGAATTTTTCATAAGCAATAAACGAACCCGATGCAGACAGAGTGTAGCGCAGGCGCGTATGAGTTTCCAGCCTCCTGTGGACGGCGTGTTGTGGCCCGTTTTGACGGGGGTCGCATGAGTTCGGATGGGGGCGTCATTCTGGTGAAGCAGGCTGATGACATTCTGGGGCTCAGCCGCCGCTTTGCTGCCTGTTTTCGCGATAAGCGGCATCCCGGCTTTGTGGAATACCGGGTTGAAGACCTTGTCCGTCAGCGGATCATGGGCCTGGCACTGGGCTATGAAGACCTTAATGACCATGACGCTTTACGTCATGATCCTGTCATGGGTCTGGTATCGGGACGTCTGTCAGGAAGCCGGGCCAACTGTGCGGCACTGGCAGGAAAATCCACGCTGAACCGGCTAGAGCGCAGTGGGCAGCAGGCAGATCGTTACTGCCGCATCATTGCTGATCATGAGGCCCTGGCTACCCTGTTCGTGACGCTTTTCATGGACCAGCATGAGCGCGCACCCGCCCGGATCGTTCTGGATGTGGATGCCACCGATGACCGTATCCATGGCCATCAGGAAGGCCGCGCCTTTCATGGATATTACGGCCATAACTGCTATCTTCCCCTGTATGTCTTCTGCGGGGACCATCTCCTCAGCGCTACCCTGCGCACGGCAGACAGGGACCCGGGGAAGGAAGCACTGGCAGACATCCGCCGGATCGTGGAGCAGATCAGGAGCCGTTGGCCCCGGGTGCGTATCCTGGTGCGTGGGGACAGCGGTTTCGCCCGGGACAGTCTGATGACATGGTGCGAAGACAACCACGTTGACTTCCTGTTCGGGCTTGCAGGCAACACCCGCCTGTATGACCGGATTGCCTCTTTGTCCGCTGAGGTTCGTGACGAAGCCGCCACGACAGGCAGAGCTGCGCGCGGTTTCGCCTCCTTTGACTGGATCACAAAGGACAGCTGGACGCGCCGCAGGCGGGTCGTGGCCAAGGTCGAATGGCGCCATGGCAACCGCTATCATCGCTTTATTGTCACCACGCTACCGCAGGGAATGTCCGACCCCCGCCATCTCTACGAACAGATTTACTGCGCACGCGGGGATATGGAAAACCGCATCAAGGAATGCCAGATGGATCTGTTCTCAGACAGGACCTCGTCCCACACCATCCGGGCCAACCAGCTCCGGCTGTGGTTCTCGGCCGCAGCCTATGTCCTGCTGACCGCTCTGCAAAGACTGGCCCTTGGCCAGACCAGCCTGGAGACGGCGACCTGTGGCACCATACGCGCACGACTGCTCAAAATCGCGACACGTGTAACGCTCAGCGTCCGTCGGATTGTCCTGTCCATGCCGGACATGTTCCCCTGTCAGCATGAATTCGCCCTCGCTCATGCACGATTGCGAAGGCTCCGGCAGGCCATCTGAAGAAACAGACAGTGCACAGACCACATAGCTTCCACCAACACTGCCTTCTCAGGCCGTGACACCCTCACTGCGTTCAGAACCCGCCGCCAGAAGCAGAATATCGTCAATATTCCAGATCGGGCTCCTGTGGGATGACTGAATTCTACAAAATGACCCGAAATTGCCTCAAGTGTGAGAAATCCGCGTGGATAAGGCGTAAAGTACACTGATACCCTGGAGAAGATTTTTTACAGCACTCCGCAAAGAAATTTGTTTCAAATCCAAGTTTTTCTGCAAAGCAGGACAGTATTTTCATGGCAAGCTGCCAGTTATCTTCCTCAAATTGCAAAAGCTTTGCCTGAAAGTCGGGTAAAACCTGTTCATCCGGCCACAGATTATCCATTTCTGGCAAAGTAATCTGGTAGGATTCCTTATTATCTGGTGTGCCGGTGGAAGGCCGCACCTGAGAGCAATATTCCCAGCCAGCATTCACGGTTGGTTTCTTTTTGAAAACTTCCTTTTCTGACATAGGAAGAGCAAAAAACCTTTTTGCTTCCGCAAAAGCGTTATCAATGTCTTCTAACGAAATTCCGTGATTGATAACCTGAAAGAACCCATCCTTCGTCGCGGCATTCCACAAATCATCCGCAATCTGGGCGCGCCTGTTTTCATAGTCTGAAAAATCAATAACAGGGATGGAGCGGAAGGAGGTTGTGCCCATGCTGCCTATAGTGGCTTCGCGCTTAAGCTCTTCCATAGGGTAATCTGCGGCAGTTTTGGTATTCAGGGTCATGGCGTTTCTCACACAAATTGCAAACTGGCCCATAGGACGTAGCAGTTGGTGCAAACCAGCATGTGGGAAAGCGTGTTTTCTAGCGGTCGAAGCTTCCCCCATGCTGAATAAGACCAACAAGGTGGAGCAATGCCCAGAATATTTCTATTCCGACCGCTTCTACTCACTTTTTATAGTATAGATCTTAATATTTCGATAAGTCAACAAATTATATTGGCAAACCCCCTGTTTTTAGTGCTGAAAGCGATTATACAAGACAAGCTTTCTGATACCGCTGGTAGCCATATAAAGAGCAAGGCCGGTAAGGGTAATCATGAACAGCGCAGCAAACATGCGTGGAATATCCATCTGGAAACCAGCCTGCAAAATTTCGTAAGCTAAACCGGCACTGTTGCCACCTGTGCCAGCCACAAACTCGGCCACCACAGCGCCAACAAGGGCCAAGCCGCTGGAAATTTGCAAACCCGCCATAAACATAGGCAAAGCACTGGGTATTTGCAGGCGCAAAAGCGTTTTAAGACGTGAGGCTTTATGCATACGGAAAAATGCCTCCAACCCCGGATCAACACTTTTAAGACCTTGCAACGTATTAGAAATGATAGGAAAAATAGCAATCAGCGTGGCACAGATAACAAGTGCCAACAGTGTTGTTTTGACCAAAATGATAATCAATGGGGCAAGAGCTACCACAGGTGTGACCTGCATAAGCACTACATAGGGCATCAGGCTGCGCTCAATAAGCGGATGTTGCACCAGTACAAAAGCAACCAGAACACCCAGAATTACGGATACGCACAGTGCTGCTAATGTAACGGTAAGCGTACTGTACAGCGCATGGCCCAGTGCATCGATATTACTGAACAGAGAACGTGCAATATCCGAAGGGGCAGGCATAAGATAAGGCGGTATATGCCAAAAATAACAAATACCCTGCCACAACAAAAGAAACAGAATGCCAACAATAAGCGGCGCAAAAACGGATATCAGGCGAGCAGGCATAAGTTAGGCCACCTCTGCAAGAAGGGAAGATTGAGATGCCTGAATAAGCAGTTTGCTCAGATCCTGGCATATTGTGGCAAATGTATCGCTTAGGCGAAATTCCTCATTTCTGAGTATGGCAGGGTCAATTTCATATTCGGCAAATATCCGGCCCGGATGCGCCGCCATAACCATCACGCGGGTAGAAAGAAAAGCGGCCTCATACAAAGAATGCGTTACAAACAATAAGGTAAGATCATCCTTGGCGCATAACGTGGCCATATCCTCATCCAGCCGGTTGCGCGTTAATTCATCCAAAGCGCCAAAGGGTTCATCCATTAAAAGCAGGTTAGGGCGCGTGACCAATGCCCGCGCGATAGAAACACGCATCTTCATCCCGCCGGAAAGCTGGGCGGGAAAGCGATCTGCCGCATGAGCCAAGCCTACAACTTCCAGCGCCTGCTGCACGCGTGGCGCTGATAGAGCAGGAGAAACACCTTCCAGATCCAGCGGCAAACGTACATTTTTGCGCACCGTGCTCCACGGCATAAGCGTGGGTTCCTGAAAAACAAAGGACAGACGCCTATTTTCCTTGCCGACTTCTGCAAACCCTTTGTTCCACCACCTCAAATGCCCAGAGGAAGGCTGATGTAAATTGGCAATCAGCTTCAGCAGCGTGCTTTTACCGCAACCAGAAGGGCCAATCAGGCCGATACGTTCTCTGGGGTGAATATCCAAGGTAATAGGTGCCAGCCCCTGAACACCGTTTGGAAAGGTTTTTTCAGCAGACTGAATGCTGATAACGGTTTCTTGCATGATCCATCCAAATTTTGCAGAAGAAGAGGCAGCAGATTATTCGGGCTGTTGCACGTAAATGCACACAGCCAGCATGGTCATAAAAAAGCGAAATGCAGGTTGCTGGCCGTTCCATGCCTGTGATTGCCACATCAGAAACCACTCAGCACCTACAACAGAAAAGCCAAAAAACCAGATCAGAAACCCCAAAGCCGTGGCTGCGGGCACAAACCTTTTTGCTGTTTTAAAGGCATCTTCCGAGGCCAAAAGACGCGTGCCCATCTGGTAGGCCGCAATAGCAAAAAGCAGGCCGGTTGCGGCTTCCCCTAAAATAATCAGGCCGTAAAACAGGTGCCATAGAACAGGTTGGGGTAAGGCGCGCCACATTAGGCTGTTACCACGGAATGTTGTGTCCATGCTTAAAACGTGGCGCACAAACTGAAAGTTCGAGTTATAATCAGTTACGTTATTCAGCGCGACAATCAGGCCAAACATGCCCAATGCTCCCACCATAACGGTTTTAGCCAGCCGAGAAATAGCAATTGGGGAAGAAAAAGCGAAAAGGCGCGGCATACAACATTCCTGCATAGAAATGATTTATGCAGTTTAGGCCATTCAATCCTGCGAAGATCAAGGGGTAAATCGTTACAAAAAAAGCAATGAAGCGTGCTCTATTTTACAGCTTCCCAAATGCGTATGTTCTGTATGAACATACCGGATGCGAAATAAGAAGATCATGCCAGTGCAGGAATTCGGAATGTCTCTTACACGTCGAACATTGCTTTCAGCTGCTGCGGCATCATCTGTTGCTGCATTTACGCCGTTTAAACGTGCGCAGGCGGCAACCCCGGTCAGGCTACTGCTGTCATGGTTTGCGCAGGCAGAAGTAGGCGGGTTTTATCAGGCTCTGGCGAAAGGTTTTTACGCGCAGGAAGGGCTGGACGTACATATAGATATGGGTGGCCCGCAGGTAAATACCATGCAAATACTGACCGCTGGCCGCGCAGATTTTGTAACGGGGTATGATTTTCAAACACTGCGCGGCATACAGGGCGGCATGCCACTGCTAACTGTTATGTCCTCTTTCCAGCATGATCTGCAGGGATTGATGACGCACGATAACATTACAGATCTGGCCCAGTTACGTAATCATCCCATCCTCATTTCCAGCCCGGCCCATGCATCCTACTGGGGATGGTTGTGCAAGAAATTTGGTTACAGCCCAGCGCAGGCAAAACCCTATACCTTTAACCTGCAACCGTTTTTTCTGGACCCGGAAATGGCTGTGCAAGCCTATGCATCCTCTGAGCCCTACGAGGCCCAGCAGCGCAATGTGCCTGTAAAATTCTTTCCATTTGCAGATCTGGGCTACCCACCATACGGCACTCCGGTATTAACCACCCATGAATTTGCAGATAAAAATGATGCCACCACGCAAGCCTTCGTGCATGCCTCTCTATTAGGCTGGCAGGATTATATGCGAGACCCAGAACCCGGTAATGCCCTGATACGCAAAGCCAACCCCCGCATGACAGAAGGCCAGATTATGTTTGGACATAGTGCCATGGCCAAAGCCAACGTGGTGGAGGGCGGAGATACAAAAACATTAGGGTTGGGCTGCATGACAGAAGCGCGCTGGCAGGCAACGTATCAATTCATGGTGGATAATTATCTGCTGGATAAAACCGTAAACTGGCAATCCGCCTTTACAGCCAAATTTACAGACCGCGCCAAGGTGATGCCCGCATGAATGATCTTGTCATCCGCAGTGCATCCGGTATCCTCACTGGCCTAAAAGGCCCACAGGAACGGCGTGTAGGAGATATCCGTATACGGGCAGGGCGTATTGTCAGCATTGAGCACATTCCCGAACAAGCGGGAGATACTGTGCTGGATGCAAAAGGTGGGGTGATTACACCGGGGTTAATTTCTACCCACCACCATCTTTTTCAGAGCATGTTGAAGGGCATTCCCACCGCCATTAACGCGCCGCTTGAAAAATGGCTGCGCTTAGTGCCCAACACATATTGGCGCTATCTGGATGAAGATACGCTGCAAACTGCTGCCCAGGTTGGCATGGTAGAGCTTTTGCTATCGGGCTGCACGACAGTGGTGGATCATCACTATCTGTTTGCCCACAGCTATCAGTATGATCCTGCGGCTGTGCTGTTTGAAACAGCAGAAAAGCTGGGTATGCGGCTGGTTCTGGCCCGTGGAGGCACCACGCGAACCCGTAAGTGTGATACGGACGAAATTGTTCCAGCCCCCACAGAAACGCTGGATGAAATGCTCAAACAGGTGAGTGATCTGGTCAGCCGTTATCATGATCCGGCACCAGATAGCAGCAGACGCATTGCCATAGCCCCCAATACCCCCACATGGGGCGTAACGCCGGATGAACTGCGTGCCCTTGCCGAAGGCGCGCGTAGCATGGGCATTGGCCTGCACACACATCTTTCGGAAACAGAAAATTACGTTAAATACTGCAACGAAGTGTACGGCATGCGCCCCGTTCAGTTTGTGGGTGAGCATGGCTGGCTGGGGCCAGATGTCTGGTTTGCCCATTTGGTGCACCTTGATGCCAGCGAAATAGCACTTCTGGCCCAAACCCAAACAGGCATGGCCCATTGCCCGCAAAGCAATGGGCGGCTGGGTTCTGGCATTGCACCTGCACCCGCGTTGGAACAGGCTGGGGGGCGTGTTTCTCTGGCAGTGGATGGCGCGGCTTCAAACGAGGCCTGCGATATGGGCGCAGAAATGCACACCGCATGGCTTTTGCACCGCTTTGTGCACGGCGCAGACGCTATTCGTTGCGAAGATGTCGTGCGCTGGAGTTCGCACGAAGGTGCGCGTATTCTGGGGCTACCAGACATAGGAGCCGTTGCTGAAGGCATGGTGGCAGATCTGGTTGTGCATGACATAAACCATCCACGTCATGCTGGGTTGGCAGATCCGCTGATTGCGCCTGTAGCCTCTGGGGCTGCATGTGTTCGGCACGTGCTAAAAGCGGGTAAGCCTGTTGTGTATGACGGCGTGGTAAAAGGTGCTGATCTACCAGAACTCATGCAGCACTCACGCCATGTTGTAAAACGTCTGGCACAGGCCGTATCTACATAAAAAGAGAGGCGTTTTAAAAACTGCTACTGTTAGATTTTTAAAACACCATCCACTGATGTTACACACTGGCCGCCAATAGTTATTTGCCCATCGGGGGCAATATGCACTGCAATGCGGCCAGACCGTCCAAGGCAATGCCCTTGTGTTGCTGTATAATCACCGCGGCCTTTAGGAAGAAGGCCAAGTGTCTGGCGGAATACGGCCACAGCCCCATTCCCACTGCCACAAACAGGATCTTCCTGCACGCCTTGAGAGCAGGCGAAAGAGCGCACTTCTATTTGCGCATCACCTGTTGCATACGACCCAAAAACCGTAATGCCAGTTGCGCCGAGGCTATGCTCAAATGCCACGGAGCGCCCAAAATCTGGGCGTAAGGCCAGCACTTTGGGCGCGTTGGAAAGTTGCGCAACAATCCAGACAACTCCCATATCTACAATCATGGGAGCAATTTTACGCTCAACTGTTGCGCCCAGAATGCCCTCCAGTCTTTCAATTTGGGCAGGGTTTAACGGCGTAAGCTTTGCTGGCGGCACTGCAAAAGAGAGTATTCTGTTTGCGCTATCTCCCTCTACAGCCAATTTTACAAGCCCAACGCCACATTCCTGCACCAACACACCACTGCGTGGCACAATGCGTCCAGCTTCTAGCGCAGCATGAGCACTGCCAAGGGTAGGGTGCCCGGCAAATGGAAGCTCATGCTTTGGGGTGAATATGCGTAACTGGTAATCAGCTTGCGGATTTGTGGGGGGCAGCAGAAATGTGGTTTCAGACAAATTTGTCCAACTCGCAATGGCCTGCATGATTTTAGTATCCAGCCCATCCGCATCCAGCACAACAGCTACCGGGTTCCCCAGCAGAGGCGTTTTTGTAAAAACATCTACAACTTTGTACGCACGTTTCATGATGCTATTATGCCTTTCAGAAATCTGCGGGGTGGATAGAAGATAACAGAGATAAAATCAGATGGTTCAGTGGAACATCAATTCCATGTTTTTCTGCTGCTTTTACAACGTAACCTGTTAACGCTTCATATTCTAACTTTCGTCCGGCCTGACGATCCTGCAACATGGATGTGGCACTCTCTGCCGGTATGGTTTGCAACCATAAAAGAATATCCTCTACATGCTGCGCAGTCAGTTTTGCGCCTTCAGCTTGGCCAACCTTTACGGCTTCGGCCATAATCTGCCGTGCGGTGGCCTGAATGGCGTCATCTTGCATTACGCCCGTGCGGCGGCCTGTCAGCGTGGTAATGGGATTGGCCGTAATATTTGCCAGCAATTTCAACCACAGAGCAGTGGTCATATCTGCTGTTATCTGAACCCGCATATTTCCTTTTTGCAGAATATCCGCAAAATAGTGTGCAGTCGTACTATCTGGCAGGCATACATCATGCGTTCCAATGCGCTTTAACGTGACCTTACCGGGGGCAGCACGTTGCGCGTTAAAATAAACAATAGCCGGTAAAATATTGGCCTGTGGCGCATAGGCTGCCACACGTTCTTTTTGCCCAAGCCCGTTTTGCGCAACCAGAATAGTGGTACCGGCCTGGTTAAACGCCCGCAACCAAGCGGATACATCTTGAGTTTGATGAGACTTCACAGCCAGAATAGCAGCATCGCAAGGGCCAATACCTGCTGGTGTGGCCGCATGCTGAATGGGGTATGTGTGCGCATCTGTTCCTTCGGTTTCTTCAATTTGAGAAAACCGCACTCGCGCTCCACACACCACAACCTGCCATCCTGCCACAGCAAAAGCCGCTGCCACACAAAGCCCAACGGCACCTGCGCCAATAAGAGCAATAGTCTTGGTGTTTGAAAAAGGCTGTGTGCTCATTTTTATAAAAACGATGCCGCTTGGAGTGGTGCCAAAAAATGCTCCATAACATACACGGCGCTTAAATTAAGTGTGTCTGCGGTAAACATATCCAACTGGGAAAATATATTAACTATTTTTATTCGTTGAATTATCTGATTACATAAATTTTGTTGTTTTATGCGTTTTCTCAATCTACTCGTTCTATAAATGAGATCACCTACGGCGTGTCGTCAGTTAAGCCCTGAGAGTGGCACGTGAGGGTTGTACTTTGTGTCTGCGTGTGCTGACTGTTTTCCCGTTTTTTTGGGGAGACAGACAGATGCGGCGCTATAGTTTACGCGATGACCAGTGGGAGCGGATAAAGGATCTTCTTCCTGGTCGAGAAGGCTATGTCGGCGGCACTGCGGTGAACAACCGTCTGTTCGTGGAGGCGGTGTTGTATCGCTATCGCGCGGGTATTCCATGGCGCGACCTTCCTGCCCGTTTCGGTGACTGGAAAAACGTGCACCGGCGTCTGCGCCGCTGGTGTGAAAGCGGCGTCATCGAACGGATATTTCGTTATCTGGCCGCTGATTACGACAACGAATACATGATGATCGACAGCACAATTGTCCGAGCGCATCAGCATAGTGCCGGAGCTCTCAAAAAAGGGGCACGGATCAGGCCATCGGACGATCACGAGGCGGGCTAACTACAAAGATCCATGCCATCTGCGACGCTCTGGGCAATCCAGTGGAACTCGGCATCACACCGGGACAGGATGCCGATATCACCCAGGCAGAACCACTTCTGGAAAACATCGAACCGGATGCTTTCCTTGCTGACAAGGCGTATGACGCGGACAGGTTGATCGATCGGCTGATACAGCGCGGGATTACCCCGGTCATCCCGCCAAAACGCAACAGAACGACACGACGGAAAACCGATTTTTCTCTCTACCGCGAACGGAACCTTGTTGAGAGGTTCTTCAATAAACTCAAGCAGTTTCGCGCTATCGCAACCCGCTACGATAAACTGAAATCGACCTTCCTCGCAGCCGTGCAGTTCGCCTCAATCATCATCCTGCTTAACTGACGACACGCCGTAGATTACGGAAACATTTATGCAGCCTCCTGATACGCGCACATTAAACACCGGAACCGATGCGCTTTCTCCCCAACAATGGAAAGAAGCCACCCGGTTTGATGGCACAGATATCGGCTGGATTGTCATGAGCATTGGCATGGCTATTGGTGCGGGCATTGTGTTTCTGCCCGTTCAGGTAGGGCTAATGGGCGTGTGGGTTTTTCTGCTGTCTGCTGTTGTTGGATACCCGGATATGATCTCCAGCTATCTGGGCCGGGGCTGGGGCACTTTGCTGGGAGCGCTGTATTTTGTCATGCTGGTTATCTGGATGTTTGTGTATGCCACCGCCATTACGCGGGATAGCGCATCTTACCTGCATAGCTTTGGCATAACGCAGCATCTGCTTTCCAATTATGCGTGGTACCCGCTTATTCTACTGACCGTTCTGGTAGGCTTGGCATCTCGCGGGGAAAAGCTGCTGTTCCGCGTGTCTTCCTTCATGGTCATCACCAAACTGCTGATTGTGGCGGCCATGGGTGTTTTCATGATCCCACGCTGGAACACCGCTCATCTTGGCGCATTACCACCCATTGGCACGTTGATAACAAAAGCCGTTATCACGCTGCCTTTTACGCTTACGTCCATTCTGTTTATTCAAACCCTCAGCCCTATGGTTATTTCCTACCGGGCGCGTGAAAAATCCCCAGAAGTGGCGCGTTACAAGGCCTTGCGGGCCATGAACATTGCTTTTGCAATCCTGTTTGTAACGGTTTTTTTCTATGCCATTTCCTTTACACTCGCCATGAAGCCGAGTGATGCCATTGCCGCGTATCAGCAGAACATCTCTGCTTTGGCCATTATTGCGCAGGTGTTTCCGGCAAGTTCTATTACGGCGTGTCGTCAGTTAAGCAGGATGATGATTGAGGCGAACTGTACGGCTGCGAGGAAGGTCGATTTCAGTTTATCGTAGCGGGTTGCGATAGCGCGAAACTGCTTGAGTTTATTGAAGAACCTCTCAACAAGGTTCCGTTCGCGGTAGAGAGAAAAATCGGTTTTCCGTCGTGTCGTTCTGTTGCGTTTTGGCGGGATGACCGGGGTAATCCCGCGCTGTATCAGCCGATCGATCAACCTGTCCGCGTCATACGCCTTGTCAGCAAGGAAAGCATCCGGTTCGATGTTTTCCAGAAGTGGTTCTGCCTGGGTGATATCGGCATCCTGTCCCGGTGTGATGCCGAGTTCCACTGGATTGCCCAGAGCGTCGCAGATGGCATGGATCTTTGTAGTTAGCCCGCCTCGTGATCGTCCGATGGCCTGATCCGTGCCCCTTTTTTGAGAGCTCCGGCACTATGCTGATGCGCTCGGACAATTGTGCTGTCGATCATCATGTATTCGTTGTCGTAATCAGCGGCCAGATAACGAAATATCCGTTCGATGACGCCGCTTTCACACCAGCGGCGCAGACGCCGGTGCACGTTTTTCCAGTCACCGAAACGGGCAGGAAGGTCGCGCCATGGAATACCCGCGCGATAGCGATACAGCACCGCCTCCACGAACAGACGGTTGTTCACCGCAGTGCCGCCGACATAGCCTTCTCGACCAGGAAGAAGATCCTTTATCCGCTCCCACTGGTCATCGCGTAAACTATAGCGCCGCATCTGTCTGTCTCCCCAAAAAAACGGGAAAACAGTCAGCACACGCAGACACAAAGTACAACCCTCACGTGCCACTCTCAGGGCTTAACTGACGACACGCCGTAGCCTTATTGGCGTTATTCTGAACCTTTTTGCCGTTATGACAGCATTTTTTGGAGTTTATCTTGGCTTTCGGGAAGCCAGCGTGGGTATTTTCAGTTCCATGCTCGGGCATTGGGTCAACCCCGGACATCTGCACCGCAACTGGGTTCAGTATGGCGTTATGGGGTTTGCCATTCTGCTTTCTTGGGGCGCGGTGGTTGCCAATTTGCCGGTGTTGTCTTTTACAACATTCAGCAGCCCAATTTTTGGTATTATTGGCTGTCTGTTACCCGTCTGGCTGGTGGTTAAAACGCCTGATCTGCGCAAATATCGCAAACCCAGCCTGACATTTATTACCCTGATAGGCCTTCTGCTGTGCATCTCACCCTTTTTGGCGTGGATGTGAAAAACACAACCTAACAAACCAGAGGGCGCATGTTTAAAAATGCACCCTCTGCGTAAATAATCAGGATTTTTTCACAAATTCTGATCTCAGATTCATGGCACCAAAACCGGCTATCTTACAAGCAATGTTGTGGCCATCGCCCGCATCCACCAGCCGAATGTTCTTAACCTTGGTGCCACCTTTAACAGCCTGAGAAGATCCTTTAATTTTCAGATCTTTCAAAACTGTTACCGTATCACCATCAGCAAGCTGGTTTCCGTTGGCATCCCGCACAACAGATGAATCTTCCGCTCCGGCAGTATCCGCTTGGGTTTCTTCATTCCATTCATGGGCACATTCCGGGCAAACCCACAAATTTCCATCATGATAGGGATACTCGGAACCACAAGAAGGGCACTTCATTTTATCATCCTTTAATTTCTCCATCTGAAATCCTGATCCTGAGGGGCAGGGCAGAAGGTGTTTTTGATAAATACCATTTATGATGGAGAACGCGAAATACCACGATGTTTATGTTTGAGGGAAATTGTGATGCCTTAAACCCGAACTCTCAATATCAACAGGCAAGAGGATATGGCAGATTACTGCCAGCCTTGAGGAACAGGAGAAGGTTTTCATGAAATCACGCGCTGCAGTTGCATTCAAACCGGGCCAGCCTCTGGAAATTGTTGAAATTGACGTAGCCCCCCCACAGACAGGGGAAGTTCTGGTTAAAATTCTGAACACAGGCGTTTGCCATACAGATGCCTTCACTCTTTCTGGCCAAGATCCAGAAGGGCTTTTTCCCGTTGTGCTGGGGCATGAAGGCGCGGGCATTGTGATGGAAGTGGGCGAAGGCGTTAGCAGCGTTAAGCCGGGAGATCACGTTATTCCGCTATATACGGCAGAATGCGGTAAGTGCGAGTTCTGCACCTCTGGCAAAACCAACTTGTGCATTGCCGTACGCGCCACGCAGGGCAAAGGCGTGATGCCCGATGGTACTAGCCGTTTTTCCTATAAAGGCCAACCGCTTTACCACTACATGGGGTGCTCCACCTTTAGTGAATACACTGTGGTAGCTGAAGTTTCCCTCGCCAAAGTCAAC
Organism: Acetobacter ascendens; assembly: GCF_001766235.1. Classification (NCBI taxonomy): domain Bacteria; kingdom Pseudomonadati; phylum Pseudomonadota; class Alphaproteobacteria; order Acetobacterales; family Acetobacteraceae; genus Acetobacter; species Acetobacter ascendens. Next base: position 891,561 of record NZ_CP015164.1, on the reverse strand, counting down.
CCCAAATCCAACCCGGAACATGTATGCCTGCTGGGCTGTGGTGTGACCACTGGCATTGGGGCCGTACACAATACAGCCAAAGTGCAGGAAGGAGATTCCGTAGCTGTTTTTGGGTTAGGCGGTATCGGGCTGGCTGTTATTCAAGGTGCCCGCCAAGCTAAGGCTGGGCGTATTTTTGCTATTGATACCAACCCGGACAAGTTCGAATTGGCCAAGGCTTTTGGGGCCACGGATTTCATCAACCCCAAGGATTATGAGGCCCCCATTCAGCAGGTCATTATTGAAATGACAGGTTGGGGCGTGGATCACAGCTTTGAATGTATCGGCAATGTGGAAGTGATGCGCGCGGCCTTGGAATGCGCACACCGTGGCTGGGGCCAATCCGTTGTTATTGGCGTGGCCGGCGCTGGAAAGGAAATTTCCACCCGTCCGTTCCAGTTGGTAACTGGCCGTACGTGGAAAGGCACGGCGTTTGGCGGTGTTAAGGGCCGTACTCAGCTCCCCGGCATGGTGGAAGATGCCATGGCAGGCAAAATTGAGCTGGCCCCATTTGTAACACACACCATGCCGCTGGAAGACATCAACACAGCGTTTGATCTGATGCATGAAGGTAAATCTATTCGGAGTGTCATCCACTACACTCCGTAATATATCGGCCTGTGTTTACTGATTGTTTGGTTTACCCGGCTGATCAGTATGTTGGGCCGGTTTGTCTGATGATGGCGCGCTGTGTGGGGCATCCTGCGCAGGCGCATCGTCATCATCACCATCATCATCCTTGTTAAATTGCTCCATATTGAGGGATGACAGCGGCACACCCCGCAAAGGAGAGCGCTCTTCCACCGGAATTTCCGGGCCTTTGGCATCCCACGCGTCAATCGGCGGCAGAGGTTCTTGCGAGGGCTGATCTGCCAATGGGTTGTTATCCAACACCTGCCGCGTATTTTGCGGGTAGCGGTTCATAAAGCCCACTAAGGTGCCGTTCGTCCAACCAAAGCCAATCTGCATGGGGTATTCCCCACCACCTTTACCGCCTGTGGGGCTGATCTCGGTGGCGGAAACATCGTATTTTTCCAGCAACACACCACTGCGTTCAAAGATACCAATCACGCGGGCCATCCAGCGCCGTGCAATATCAGCCGCAAATTCATGATGCCCGTATTGTTCTAGCCCTTTAACGGCCATCCATTCCAACGGTGCCCAGCCATTTGGAGCATCCCACTGTTGGCCTGTTGGATGCTCGGTTGCCGTTAGGCCGCCCACATGCAGCAAGCGTGTTTTAAGCGTTTCGGCCACAGCATCAGCTTGGTTTACACTGGCCTGATGCAGGAATAGCGGCATGGACGTTGCAATGGATAAAATGTCCGTTTGCCGCCCGGTGCGCCAATTGTAATCAAAATAGGCCCCCTGTTTTTCGTTCCACAAAAACCGATTGATACCAGAACGCAAAATTTCTGCCTGTTGCGCGTAGTAGCTTGCCTTATCTTCCTGACCATTGAGCGCGTAGGCATGAGAGAGTGTCTGATCCAGATGTACCATCAGACAGTTCAACTCAATTGTCAGCAACGATGTCGTCTGGATTGTTGTCAGCGTTTTACCATCAGCCAGCCAGCGCGATGAAAAATCCCACCCGCTTTCTGCCGCAGCACGCAAATCACGCCAGACTTCGCCAGAAGGGCGGCTTGTTTCCTGCGCTGTGGCCATATCCTGCGGCCAGCTTTCATCACGCGGGGCGCTGCGTGTATCCCAATGGCGGAACATCAGGGTGCCATCTGGCAGGCGCACCACATGGTGCCGTGCCATACCCGGCGGCAGATTGGCGGCACCAAAGGTCCAGTAATCATATTCCTTCTGCAATTCTGGCAAGAAGGAAGTATAGGCAATCTGCCCATCGTGGCTGGCTAGCAAATCCAGCATAAGAGAAAAGAACGGCAAGCCAGAACGGCTTAGATAGTAGGTGCGGTTACCGTTGGGCATATGCCCGTACGTATTGATAAGCGATGCAATATCACGCACCATATCGCGCATGAGGTCTACATGATCATCCTCATACAGGCCGATCATGGTGAAGTAGCTATCCCAGTAATAAATCTCTGCAAACCGCCCACCCGGAACAATATATTTATAGGGCAGGGGCAACAGGGTGGACCATGACATGGCCACGTCTGGGTCTCGCGTAAGAACATCCCACATGCCGGAAATATAATCCCGCACGTTTTCATCCGGCTTGCGCGTATAGGCGGCAGAACGCAGGGCAGGGATGGTAAAATGATCTGTTACAAAGTCTTTAAGGTTAAAGCCCGGCTTGTCTTTTTCCTGCTTCCATAGTGCCACCAGATCGGTAGGAGAGCGATCGGGCACAATGTCCGAAACCACTTTGGGGTCTGTAAACATACGTGTTTGATGGATGGCTGCAAAAAGTCCATCAAACGCAATGGAGGGTGGGCGGATATCCTGTTCCACCACTGCTGGTGCTTCCGTTTTGCTTTTGGCCATAGCTTCTGGCGCTTTCGGCCCCTCCGGCTTTGGGGCTTCTGGCTGCACGCTCCCCGGCGGTAAAGGCGCCAGACTGAGCAATGGTTGCGCGCCTTCAGCATCCGCAGCGGCAGGCGTATCCTGCGCATACGCCACTGGCGCTGCGGTTAGAAGGGCAAGAAGCGCCACACTACATACAGGAAGAGTGCGCTTATAAAGAGAACCAGTAAAACAGGGCATACCAAAACATAGGCACTGCCCCTGCCTGCCTGCAAGTCGAAGATGATTGAAAAATGCGCCAGCCCTTAGTCCGCCTGCAGGGCTTCGCGCTTCATTTCCAGTTCCAGCCAACGTTCTTCAGATTCAGCCAGCTTGGTTTCCAGATTCTGTAAATCAGCCGAAATTTTCTCAAACTGCGCCGGGTTTTTTCCGTACAGGTCTGGGTCAGCCAGTTTTTCACGCAGCGTTGTGGCCTGCGCTTCCAGCTTTTCCATTTCTTTGGGCAGGTTATCCAGCGCGAACTGGTCCTTATAACTCAGCTTTTTAGCTGGGCCGCGTACTGGGGCTGCATCCTTGGGTTTGGAGGGTTCATTTTCCACCACAGCAGCCGTTGTAAGTGGTTTCTGGTGCCGTTGGGCCAGCATATCACTGTAGCCACCGGCATATTCTATCCAGTTACCATCTCCCTCTGTCGCCAGAACAGATGTGGCAACCCGATCCAGAAAATCACGATCATGGCTTACAAGCAGCACTGTGCCTTCATAACTGGACAGCATATCCTGCAAGATATCCAGTGTTTCCAGATCCAGATCGTTAGTCGGTTCGTCCAATACCAGCAGATTAGAGGGCTTGGCCAAGGCGCAGGCCAGCATCAAGCGCCCACGTTCTCCGCCAGAAAGGGCACTTACAGGTGTACGTGCCTGTTCAGGCCGAAAGAGAAAGTCTTTCATATACCCAATAACGTGGCGCTTTTCCGTGCCCACCAGAACCATATCACCGCCACCTTCAGTCAGGGTATCGGCCAAGGTGCTTTGTGGGTTTAGGCTCCGGCGCTGCTGATCCAGCGTCACCATATTGAGGGAGGGGCCAAGCGAGATTTTACCACTATCGGGTTGGTCCAGCCCTGTAAGCATACGCAGCAATGTGGTTTTGCCAGCACCGTTGGCGCCAACAATACCCAGCCGGTCTCCTCGCAGGATGCGCAGGTCCAGATGGCGGACGACCTGTTTTTCACCCCACGCTTTGCTGATATCTTCGGCCACGGCCACCAGCTTGCTGGACGTTGCGGCAGCCTGCGTGTTTAAGGTGAGGGTGCCGGGGACACGAATGGCCTCCTTACGGGCTGTGCGCAAATCTGCCAGTTCCCGCACGCGGCGCACGTTACGTTTACGGCGTGCCGTAACGCCATAACGCATCCAGTCTTCTTCACGCGCAATCTGCCTGTCCAGCTTGTGCGCATCGCGCTCTTCCTGTTCCAGAACTTCTTCACGCCAGGCTTCAAACCTTCCAAAGCCTTCATCAAGCCTGCGGGTAATCCCCCGATCTAGCCACACAACAGACCGTGAAAGCGTAGAAAGCAGCCGCCTATCATGGCTGATAATCACCATGGCGCAGCCAAGGCTCAGCAGTTCGCGCTCCAGCCATTCAATAGTGGGCATGTCCAGATGGTTAGTGGGCTCATCCAGCAGCAGCACATCAGGGGCTGCCGCCAGCACCCCGGCAATGGCGCAGCGCCGGCCTTCACCACCAGATAGGTTTTGCGTGTTTTCCTTGCCTGTAAGGCCCAGCGCATCCAGCAATGGCGCGGCTCGCCATGCCATATCCGGGTCTCCAATCTGGTCCACCACATAATCTGCCGTTGTAGCATAGGCGGTTAAATCCGGCTCCTGCGGTAGATAGCGCAGGGAAGCACCGGGCTGCACAAAAACAGAACCTGAATCCGGCTGAATAACGCCGGCTGCTATTTTGAGGAGAGTAGACTTACCCGAGCCGTTTCTGCCCACAAGGCACAGGCGCTCACCTCGCCCAACGGCAAAGCCCGCGCCATCCAAAAGTGGGTTCCCCCCCAGTGTAAGAGTGATGTCCTGAAGGTGGAGTAAAGGAGGATGCGCCATGCTTAGAAAAGATAATCCGTTTTATGAAAGAGCAATGGAATGCCAATGGAGTTATGCAGCCTGTGTGCGTGCGCTACTAACAGCCTGATACGTGGCAACGGCAAGGGTGAGGGGGTCAAACGGTTTGGTAATAACAAAGCTGGGTTCCATGGTTTCCCCAGTCAGCAAACGTTCGGGATACGCCGTTACATAAATCACCGGCACATTGAAGGAGGAGGTAATTTCTGCCACCGCCTGTATGCCATCTCCACCCGGACCAAGGTTGATATCTGCCAGAATAAGCCCCGGCTTGGTTTCTCTTGCCAATTTTACTGCATCGGCCTGTGTATGGGCTATGCCTGCAACCTGATGCCCACATTGCAGCACAAGCTGCTCAATATCCATGGCGATAATGGGTTCATCTTCAATAATCAGCACGGATGTTTGCACATTCTTGTGCAAGCGGCCCTGTGCGTCTTCCAATTCCTGCTCCGCCTGTTTGGCAGATACGCCTGTAATCCGTGCGGCCATTTCAACCGGCACCTCTTCCAGCGTAATCAAAAGCAGAAGCTGGCGCTGTGTTACAGAAAGCCCTGCAACATCATATTCAGCAGCAAACCCCTTGCGAGAAAACAGCCCTGAAATTGCCTCATAGAGCTGGTAAAGAGGTGTAAAGCCTTCCTTTAGTCGTTGCGCAGAAAGGCCGCGCAGGCTTTCGGCCACCAGCAGATCACCTTCTGGTTGGCTGCCTGTCAGCGCCCGCGCGTAACGTCTGCCATAAGGGAGGACCCGGATCAGGCCGTCACGCAGCGACTCTGACATGGCAAGTCTCCTTCATAATGGGTCATGACAAAAACATGCGAGAACGCGATGATGCACGCGCACCGGCTTTCCGGAAAGGGGATTTATCCTGACTCGCATTCCACATTCCACCCATGTTGCCACGCGGCGCACGTTTCGCACAGAACTTCTTGCAATTATCCCTGCATTACGTGGGTTTGCACGCTTTCTGGCGCGTGATTCCGCCATTGCCGATGATCTGGTGCAGGATACAATTGTGCGTGCTCTGGATAAGGCAGATAGCTTTGCACTTGGCACAAACCTGCGGGCGTGGTGCTTTGCCATTTTACGCAACCTCTTTTTAGAACAACATCGTCGGGGCCACAGGGAGCGCATTGCGCTGGAAGATTATGGCCACCAACCTGCGCCCACCTCCGAATCGTCTCCGCACACGCAAACAGAAATGCAGGAACTTGAAAGCCTGCTGTGGCAGATATCTCCACTCCTGCGTGAGGCTCTGGTGTTGGTAGGTGCGCAGGAGCTGACATACGCAGAAGCCGCAGAAATATGCGAAGTGGAAGTGGGCACCATGAAGGCGCGCGTTTCACGCGCACGGGCAGCGCTCAAGAAGGTCATGGCCGCGCAGGATCAAAAAAATGGACCAGAGAGCACATAAATTTACAGCTCTCGTTTTCGTGAACACTCGCTTGTTTTTGAATGTAACCTTTTCACTCCGCCAAACATTGAAGGGTTAAGAGATCCACAAGGCGGAGAACACAAAAAATGACAGCCTCTTTCCATGATCAGGTTATCGCTATCCTCCCCAAACTGCGCGTGCAGGCATTGGCACTCACCCGCAATCGTTCTGTAGCCGAAGATCTTGTGCAGGATACTGTGTGCAATGCTTTGGCGGCGCAGGACAGTTTTGTTATGGGCACCAATTTTGCCGCATGGATGCACCGTATTTTGCGTAACCGTTTTATCTCTGACCTCCGCAAAAAGCGTGAAGTTGGGAACATTGATGATACACCGCAATCCTTGTTGTCTGTCAGTGGACGACACGAGGATAGGTTGGCCCTGAAGGAACTGGATGCAGCGCTTGCACGGCTGCCAGACGACCAGCGGGAAGCTTTGGTCTTGGGAGTTCTGGAGGGGATGAGCTATCAAGAACTGGCAGACGTTGCCGGATGCGCTGTGGGTACAGCAAAAAGCCGGGTCTTTCGGGCACGCCGACAACTGGAAGTCTGGCTGATGGGGGAAGAAGACGGCGGTATTTCTGGCAAAACAGGCACAGAATCCACCACCCGAATTTCTTCAACCCGACGGAAAACCCGTGCGGCCCGGAACACAACGCGTAACGCACAGCAGACGGCATAAACGCAATGGCGTACGATACTGATGTTAGGGACCCAAAGCCCGCAGAGTCGTGCAAACAAAGCACTCAACAGGTCATGCCCGAATGGATGGCATGGCAGAAACCGGAGTTCAGGATGGGAAAAAGGAGAGACGACACCCACTCCCGAAAGCCGAAAAAAAAGCGGGATAAAGCTTTTGACCTCTGGCTGAAGCGTGGCCTGCACCAGATGTTCGACAATGTTGTGAATGAACCCGTACCTGAAGAGCTCCTAAAGCTTATTCAGGAGGATCGAGAAAAACAGGATTAAGCACTTTGCATATCAGTGGGCGAGGGGAAGGCCCTGCAAGCCGGGTAGCGGCCTCCCTTCTGTCTGGTTTAGGGCGTATTTTCAGCACCACAAGCGCACGGATGCGGCTGCTGATCTGCCTTTCGGCTGTTCCTGTTATTGCCATTGGCGCTGTATTAGCTCTCCATAATTATCGTGAAGTTACCCTTGGCAGTGCGCAGCGTGCTGGCAACGCTATTATGCGGCTGGACCTGCAATTCCGCCACGATACAGACAGATTGCGTAGCGCCCTTGAAACCATAGGCCATATGGATCTAACACCAGATCAGATCGTGCATGCTCTCCGGCTTATGGAAACCATTAGTGGGCAGCGCTACTGTTTTCTTTCCGTGTTGGATGATGAAGGAAAACCCATACAGTCTGTTTCTCCCCAAGGGCGGGGATGTGCGGAGGTAGGGGCACTCTCCACGCCAACCGATGTGCATTCCACATTACTTGAAGCTGTGCAGACCAGTGGCGGACCGGGGGAAGGTGGTGCTTTTTTGCGTATCACCGTGCCCGCAGGTTTTTTGGCCCTTCCTGAAGCACATGGTTACCTTATGGGTATTCTCCAGATATCTCGGCAAAGAGCCTATCTGGGCAGCGCCTCCGGCTGGCAGGTTTTTGCAGAAGATGACAACCCCATACAGGCATGGCTGCTTATGCATAATGGGCAATTGCTGCCTGTATGCTCGGATTGCGGATGGCAATCTCCGCCATCTTCCATTGTGCATGAACTCAAAAACGCGCTGGAAAACAGTGAGCGCAGTATTATCACGCTTCCCACCGGCCTTGGGGGCTATGCACTCGGCGCTATTGCAGGTGGTGCAGATATTCTTGTTTCCACCCAGCGCACATCTATGGAATCTGATGCCCTGCATACCATGATCCTTCAAATTGTAGGGTTGGTGCTACTGCTGGTTATCGGGCTTGTTGCCGTTACGTTGGCCGCCAATATTGTGTTGATAGGCCCATTGCGCCGCCTCACATACTCCGTGCAGAAATGGCAGATGGAAGGGATTTTTGATGCACGCATTACCCGCTCCATGCCGCTTGAACTGCAACGTCTTGGGCAGGCTTTTACGCGTGCCACACGCCGCCTTTCTCGCCATGAGGCACGGCTTAAAAAGGCAATGGCGCATAAGCAACTGCTGATGAAGGAAGTGCATCACCGCGTTAAGAACAATCTCCAGATTGTGGCCTCCTTGCTTAACCTCCAGGCCAATCAGATTGAACACCCGGAGGTACGGGCTGAATTTGCCCTCGCGCGGGATAGAATTCGCGCATTGGCAACACTGCATCGAACACTCTATGTAGAAGATGCCCTGAACAGCCTGAACATGTCTGCCTTTCTGAAAGAGCTTTGTGAGCAGACACTCCACATTGCCGGAGAATCTGAATCTGGACGCATTACGCTGGACGTGATTTCAGACAGTTTTTGGATGGACCCGGATCAGGCAGTACCACTTGCGCTGATCGTTACGGAGATTATCACCAACTCCATTAAATATGCTTTTCCGGATGGCCAGAAAGGCACTATTTTTGTGCGCCTGCACCGCAGCCACGGGCAACTTACTTTACAAGTTGGAGATAACGGCGTGGGATGCGCGTGGGAAGATCCGCCGGTACATCAAGGCATTGGGCTTAAACTTATTCATGCATTTGCACGCCAACTCAAAGCCACGCTGATATATCAAGGCGAAGGCGGCGTGCAATATACACTGGTGATGCGCCTGCCAGAAAACCCGTCAGAGATCAAAAAATAAGGCAAAAAATGCGCGCTATGCCCAGATTGCAGCGGGGGATGGCTTTCTAAACTGTTTGCGTCTTGCGCCTGTCGGTATAAAAGCCTTGTGTTATGAGCAACGAGAAAGCAGCAATCCGCAACTGGACACGGACACAATCGCGTCTGGGGCGTCAGGCAGCGCGATCAGTGGTTGGAGCCGGGCTGCTCTCCAGTCTTGTCGGTATAGGGCAGGTCTGGTGTGTGGCCGTTGTGCTGGGGCATGCCCTGGTTAACTGGAAGATGGCAGATGCCGCAGGCGGCCCTATGCCTGTATGGCCTTTTCTGGCCTTTCCGGTTCTGGCCATTCTACGCGCTTTGGTTATGGTTCAGGCCGATACAGGTGCCGCACGTGCAGGCATTGCCGCACGCCGCCGGTTGCGTGGAGAGGTTCTGGCCTCTGTTCTTACAGGTGGGCCTGCACTTTTGCGCCGTGTGCATAGTGGTGTGCTCGCCTCTACCATTGTGGATAGAGTAGAAGCGCTAGACGGTTTTTTTGGCCGCTGGATCCCGGCCTCTATTCTATGGATTGCAGCACCCGTTGCCATTCTTATTCCCATAGCCTTTGTGCAGCCACATGCAGCACTGGTTTTGGGCCTATGTGGTATAGCTGTACCTTTCGGACAGGCTTTGTTCGGCATTGGGGCGGCTGTGGCCTCCCGCAATCAGTTTCTGGCCATGACACGCCTGCAAGCCCGTTTTCTGGACCGCGTTAAAGGCATTGCCACCATTGTTCTGGCAGGCCGTGCGGAAGATGAAACACGTAAGCTGGGCGATGCCGCAGAAGAACTGCGCCAGCGCACCATGAAGGTGCTGCGGGTCGCCTTCCTGTCTTCCGCCTCTATCGACTGCGCCATGGTTGTTGCTCTTATTGCCATTGCCATTATGGATGGCCGGCAGGCTCTGGCCCTACAGGCGGAGGGAAGTGCTCCAGCATTGGTGCATGCCGTTACAGCAGGGCTATTTGTTCTGCTGGCTGTGCCGGAATTTTTTGCGCCCTTGCGTGGTTTGGCTCTTGCCTATCAGGATCGGGCACACGCCCAAGGGTCTGCTACAGCCGTTCTGGAACTACCTGAAGCTCAGGAACGCTCTGCGCCGGAGGGCGCGCGCACCGTGAACGCCAATGGTGTGATGGTATCCTTCGATGATGTCAGCTTTTCATGGGATCCAGCGCGTGGTCTGGCGCTAGATCATGTCAGCTTTACCGTACCTGCAGGTGAAACCCTGATTCTGGCGGGAGCTTCTGGCTCGGGCAAATCCACCATCATGGAGTTGCTGCTCGGCTTTATTCAGCCCGATACTGGGCGCGTGCTGTTTAACGGCGCGCCGCTGGATAGTATTGTGCCGGACGCACTGGCCCGCATGGTTTCATGGATTGGGCAAAAACCCGTTCTGTTTGCTGGCACGCTGCGCGAGAACATTCTGTTTGCAAAACCCGATGCCAGTGATGCCGAACTTCAGGCTGCACTGAAATCTGCTGCGGTTGACCAGTTCTTGCCCAGCCTGCCCGAAGGGCTTGAAACCCGAATTGGGGAAGGTGGGTTTGGTCTTTCTGGCGGGCAGGCCCAGCGTATTGCCATTGCCCGCGCTTATCTGAAAAATGCCCCGGTGCTGCTGTTGGATGAACCCACAGCGCATCTGGACCCGGCAACAGAAAAAAGCGTGTTTGAAAGCCTGCAGCGCTTGGCCGTAGGCCGCACCGTTATTCTGGCCACGCATTCTGCCGCAGTGCATATGTTCAAAGGCCGCCGTATAGATCTGGCCGGTGGCCGCGTTATCAGCCGACAGGGAGCAGCCTGAGCATGACCTCTCTCCCTAACCCACGCCCCACAGGGGAACTGACAGACTGGCAAGCTATACGCACCGTTTTTGCACTTTGGCGCAAACAGGGTATTCGCCTTGCGGGTGGCATTGTTCTGGCTCTGCTAGCTTTGGCTTTTGGGCTAGCGCTCATGCAAACCTCCGGGCTGCGTCTGGCCGGTTGCGTTATGGGTGAAATTGTTATTGCCACAACCGCCTTGCGCTGGATTGGTGCAGGTCGAGTAATCTTGCGTTATGCAGAACGCCTGTTCGCACATGATGCCATGTTCCGCGCGCTGGCTGATTTGCGTGTATGGTTTTTCCGCTCTCTCGCACAGGGCGCGGCTGCCGGCCTGGGTTTCCGCCGGGCAGGGGATATGCTCTCCCGTCTTGTTTCAGATATTGGAACGCTAGATGGGCTATACCTGCGTATTGTAATGCCGCTTATCTGTGCCTGCGTTACATTTCCGGCTCTCGTTATTATTGCGGGCCATGCCAGTATGCTGCTGGGCCTTGTTGTGGGGCTTTTGTTTGCCTGCTCTGCCTTTGTAGTGCCTTGGATGATTGCGCGTTCCAGCCGCGCATCAGCCAGCCAGATTGTGCATCATTTGGCGCATTTGCGCATTACGGTGCTGGATCTAGTAGGTGGTCTGCGTGAAATCCGTGCTTTTGGCGCAGAAGGCCGTATGCTGGCACGTGTGCAGGCGGCAGATGCTGCGCTGTTGCAAGATCAACTCCGTCTGGCTCGGCGGGCTGCTTTTGCCAATGCCATGGCCTTTCTGGCTGGACAGATTGCCGTGTTTGCCGTGCTGTTGAGCATTGGCGGGCTATTTGCAGAACATATTCCTGCCCTTGAAGGTGTGGGCGTTCTGTTCCTAACCGTTGCAGCTTTTGAAAGTGCCGCTGCATTAACCCGCGCCGGGCTGCAGGCTGGCGCAATGGGGGCCGCAGCGCGCCGCGTGGTAGAAGTGGCTGAACAGCCTTCTGCCATCACCATTCCAGCCTCTGAACAGACAGATGCACCACTAGACACTCATATTCATATAGAAGGCGTAAAATTCCGCTGGGCTGCAAATCGCCCTTGGGTGTTTGATGGCCTTACGCTGGATATTCCTGCCGGTGCACGTGTGGCTATTCTGGGGCCATCAGGCGTGGGCAAATCCAGTCTTGCGGCTCTGCTCCTTAAAGCTGCCACCCCAGAAGCCGGAACAATTACACTGGGTGGAGAAGATATTTCCCATATTAAGGCAGACTCTCTGCGCCAACGTATCGCGTGGCTTTCCCAAGCCACCCATCTGTTTGATGATACCATCCGCGCTAACCTGCTGCTGGGCCGCCCAGATGCCACGGAAGAAGACCTGTGGCAGGCGTTGGAAGAAGCCGCCATTGCAGATGTGGTACGTAACCTGCCAGAAGGACTGGATACGTGGCTGGGTGAAGGCGGTGTTCGGCTATCTGGCGGGCAGGGGCGGCGTATTGCACTGGCCCGCACATTGCTAACGCAAGCCCCTATCATGATTTTGGATGAACCTGCCACCGGGCTGGATGCCCAGACCGAACAAGAATTCCTGCGCACACTCAATACCGTTACAGAAGGCCGTACGGTTATCCTTATTGCGCACCGCCTGACAGGTGTGGAAAAGCTGGACCGTATCTGGCGGCTTTCTGCCGGAATTGCCAAGGCCGCCGTTGCATAAGCAAATATGTTGACGTAACGGCCCCAGCAGGGCACCTGTTAGGAAATAATGACATATCTTGATTAGGACATTTTATATGCGCCGCTTGCTTCCTGTTGCTGGTCTCTGCCTTCTGGCTGCCTGTGCTGGCAATGCACCACGCAAATACGTGGTTTTCTTCTCTGCTCGTTCAACAGAGCTGGATGACAATGCTCGCAATGTCCTGTTGCAGGTGGCAGACGAATCCAGAAAGCATCCTTCCCGCATCGTAAAGGTGGAAGGTTACGCACATGCAGGGCCTGATCTTTCTGCCGATGCCCTTCTGGCCATTCAGCGCGCCAAGGCTGTTGCCCAGCAGTTGAGCGAAGATGGCGTAGCGGGTGATCATATCGCCCAAACCCCACGCGCACCTTCCAGCAGCGAAGGCATGCAGGTTGGCTCCCGCCGTGTGGAGATCGAACTGGCCAACCCCTGATAGAATGACAGAAACCGGCTCCATATCCACGCCCTCTCAGTTTTCACATAGCAGGCTGGAACGAGACCGGTTTGCTGGCAAACCGCCGCAGGAAGTTCTGCAGGCAGTTTTTGGCTTTCCGGGTTTCCGCAGCCTTCAAACGCAAGCTGTTGAATGCGTTATGGAAGGCAGAGATACACTGGTGCTTATGCCCACCGGCGGCGGCAAAAGTGTCTGTTACCAAATACCCGCCCTCTGCCGCGAAGGCATGGGGCTGGTTATTTCCCCCCTTATTGCTTTGATGGATGATCAGGTTGCGGGCCTGCGCCAGCTTGGCATCAATGCCGCTGCCCTCCATTCTGAACTGGAAGGGGATGAAGCCGCCAAAATCCGCTCCGATCTGGCAAATGGGCGGATAGACCTGCTGTATATCTCCCCAGAACGGCTCCTTTCATCTGGCACGCTAGACCGGCTGGTGCGCATACCGCTTTCGGTTATTGCTATTGATGAAGCGCATTGCATTTCTGCATGGGGGCATGAGTTCCGGCCAGAATATCGCGCACTTACAGCACTGCCGCGCCATTTTCCGCATGTGCCACGCATTGCCCTTACCGCCACAGCAGATGAGCGCACGCGAGAAGATATTCTGGTAGCGCTGGATATGCCGCACGCTGAAGTGCTGGTTTCCAGCTTTCACCGGCCTAACCTCAATATTTCCGTACAGCCCAAAGCGTCTGAAACGCGCCAGCTTATTACAGCACTGGAGCGGCATAAGGATGCCGCCAGCATTGTGTATTGCGGCAGCCGTGCCCGTACAGAGCGCATGGCCGCTTCTCTGCGTGAACGTGGGTGGCCCGCCTTGGCCTATCACGCGGGGCTTTCCCCCATAGAAAAACGCGCCGCATTGCTGCGGTTTCGTTCTGGTGAACCCCTTGTTATTGTGGCCACTATTGCCTTTGGCATGGGTATAGACAGGCCAGACGTACGCGCCGTTGTGCATTTGGATATGCCATCCTCACCAGAGGCCTATTACCAGCAAATTGGCCGAGCCGGGCGCGATGGCCTGCCGTCTGACACACTTCTGCTTTACGGCGGGGAAGACATGGCCCGTGCCCGCTACTGGCTAGATCAATCTGCCGCACCAGAAAGCGAAAAGCGGATTATGCGCAGCCGGTTGGAAGCCATGATCGCGCTGACCGAAACCACAGGCTGCCGTACCCGTGCCTTACTGCACTGTTTTGGTGAGGAACTGGCCGAACCCTGTGGCCATTGTGATAACTGCCTACACCCGGTGTTGACATTTGATGGCACCGAAGCCGCTCGTAAGCTGCTTTCTGCTGTGTATCGCACAGGGCAATGTTTTGGTGCACTGCATGTTATCGGTGTATTGCGCGGCAAAACCACAGAAGCCATTACGCGGAGTGGGCATGAAAAGCTGACCGTATGGGGCATCGGCAAGGATAAAAGCGAGCAATTCTGGCGTGGTGTAGTGCGCCAGCTTATTGCCCGTGGAGCCTTACGCACAGAGGGCCAATACGGTGGCCTGATTTTAAACCAGAATGTTGCCCGCCCCATTTTACGTGGGGAAGAAGAAATTCACTTGCGGGCAGATCCTGTAGTGGAAACAACCAGCCGTTTATCAGATCGCGGCAGCCAAAGCGCAGGCATCGCCCTTACAGAAGACAGTAAAGCCCTGTTTGATGCACTGCGCCAATGGCGTCGGGAAGAAGCGCAGGAGCAGGAAATTCCGCCTTACGTTATTTTCCATGATTCCGTGTTGCGCGATATCGCCATGGAAAAACCCTCAGACTTGGATGAACTGGGCGATATCAAAGGGGTAGGGCGCTCCAAGCTGGAACGGTACGGAGAAGCCGTGCTGGAGGTTCTTGAAACAGCGCAGGCATGACTCAGGCAGTGCAACAACGTCGGTTTCGTATTCTCAAGCTGGTGCAGCAGCATGGCTATGCAACCAGTGAAGATTTGGCACGTGAACTCAATGTTACGGTGCAAACCGTGCGGCGAGACGTTAACACCATGGCTGCACAGGGGCTTCTGGCACGTCATCATGGTGGAGCAAGCTCTCTTTCGCCTTCAGAAAATATTTCCTATTCCGATCGGCAGATCCTGAACCTGCGTGAAAAAGAAGCCATTGGGCGTGATGCCGCACAGGCTATTCCCAACGGGGCTTCGCTTTTCATCAACATTGGTACAACCACAGAAGCCTTTGCCCAGTCTCTCCGCACCCATAAGGCACTACGGGTTATTACCAACAATATTCATGTGGCAACGCTTCTGGCTCCCGCTCCTGAATGTAGCCTGATTATTACAGGCGGGCATGTGCGCCTGCGTGATGGTGGCATAGTCGGCCCCACAGCCGCCGCCATGATTGAGCAATACCGGGCAGATTTTGGCGTTATAGGCATTAGCGGCATAGATGAAGACGGCACATTGCTGGATTTTGATGCCGATGAAATTAACGCAGCGCAGGCTATCCTACGCAATGCGCGCACCGTTTTTTTATTAGCAGATCATACCAAATTCCGCCGCAGACCCATGGCACGCGTAGGGCACATTACTCAGGTTAACGCGTTTTATACCGATCAACCACCGCCAGCGGGCATTCGCACCCTGCTAAAAGAACATGATGTAAAACTGCATATTGCACAGCCATGAGCCATTATTTTCGTAAAGGAAAGCGGGAAGGGCCGTTAAAAACCGCCATATGGCCATATTGACGCCATTCTTCTTGCGTTTTCTTTTCGAATACGAATAAAAGACAGAAGTTTGCGTTCTGACCGAAACCGGAAGAAACCATGACCACACCTACTGCATCTCCCGCCCGCATTTATGATCTGCTCATTGTTGGAGGAGGGGTAAACGGCGCAGGCATCGCACGAGATGCTGTTGGCCGTGGTGCCTCTGTTCTGCTGGTGGAACAGGATGACCTTGCCAGCTATACATCATCTTCCAGCACAAAGCTGATTCACGGCGGCCTACGTTACCTGGAATATTACGAATTCCGCTTGGTGCGCGAAGCCCTGATGGAACGCGAACGCCTGCTGAAGATGGCTCCGCACATCATGTGGCCGCTCCGGTTCGTGCTGCCGCATTCCAAGCTGGTGCGCCCGGCATGGATGCTCAAGGCTGGTCTGTTCCTTTACGATCACCTTGCTTCCAACATGACACTGCCCAAGTCTCGCGGCATTGATTTCCGCACGCATTCATCTGGTGCGGCTCTAAAGCCGGAATACACCAAAGGCTTTGTGTATTCCGATGGTTGGGTGCAGGACAGCCGGCTTGTGGTGCTGAACGCCATGGATGCCGCAGAGCGCGGTGCAGATGTGCGCACACGCACACGCCTGATTGCCGCCAGCCGTGCCAACGGCGTGTGGGAAGCCACACTGGAAGACCGCTCAACCGGTAAAACCACAACTGTGCGCGCCAAGGCGCTGGTCAACGCTGCTGGCCCATGGGTTGCGCGCCTGCTGGCCGATACGCTGAAGATCCCGAATTCCAAATCTGTTCGGTTGGTCAAGGGCAGCCACATTATTGTGCCACGCGTGTATGAAGGCCCACAGGCTTACATCTTCCAGAACCCGGATAAGCGTATTGTGTTCGCTATTCCGTATGAACAGAAGTTCACGCTGATCGGCACCACCGATATTCCGTGGAAGCAGGAACCGGGCAAAGTGGAAATCGCGCCCGATGAAGTGACTTACCTGTGTGAAAGCGTAAACCGCTATCTGAACGTGCAGGTGAAAGAAAGCGATGTGGTATGGAGCTACGCTGGCCTGCGCCCGCTGTATGATGATGCCTCTGCCAACGCCTCTGCGGTAACGCGTGATTACGTTCTGGATCTGGATACGCAGGATGGTGCACCGCTGCTTTCCATCTTTGGCGGCAAGATCACCACATACCGCAAGCTTGCCGAACACGCGCTGGAGAAACTGGCACCTGTTCTGCCCGCAGTAGGTGGCCAGAGCTGGACTGCACAAGAAGTTTTGCCCGGTGGTGACTTAGGTGATGGCGGGTTTGATCAGGCTCTGGCACGCCTGCGCCGCACGGCACCGTGGTTGCCAGAAGGTCTTGCATGGCGCCTGATGCGCAATTATGGCAGCCGGACCTACGAAATTATTGGCGAGGCCAATAGCATGCAGGATATGGGCGATGTGCTGGGCGGTGACTTGACATCGCGTGAAGTAGATTATCTGATTTCTCGCGAATGGGCGCGCTCAGCAGAAGATGTTCTGTGGCGCCGCAGCAAGCTGGGTCTGCATCTGAACGATGCAGAAAAAGCCAATGTTGAAGCATATGTCGGGAAGAAACTTGCCTGATATCTGAGAACCATAGATACGTCCTTTCCAACAAGAAAAATAATAATGAGGAAGGTCATGGAAAAAACAGGAAAAGCCCTGCTTGGGGAAATGATAGCCGAATGTCTGGCTGTTATGATTATAGTGACTATTGGGGATTCAGTGGCAGCAATGTTCTCGCTGTATGATCCCAGCCCCTACAAGCAGGCTTACTGGGGTGTTGCCATTACATGGGGGCTAGCCGTTACGCTGGCCATCTATGTCACTGGTTCTGTATCGGGCACGCATGCCAACCCAGCCGTTACGCTGGCTTTGGCATGCTACCGTGGTTTTTCTTGGAAAAAAGTTGTGCCTTACTGGGTGGCGCAAGTTGGTGGCGGCTTTTTAGGTGCCTCGCTTGTGTATGCCCTGTACGGCTCTGTTATCCAGCATTATGCGCTCGCCAATCATCTGGATTGGGTGAATGATGGCGCAGCTTCTGGCGTTTTCTTTACCCATCCCGGTGATTTTGTAACCCCAATTCATGCCATGATGAATGAGGTTATTCTGACCGCCATTTTGGTGCTGGGTATTTTTGCTATTACCTGTGAATACAATACCGTGGCCCCACAGGCTAATTCTGGTGCGCTAATTATTGGCTTGCTGGTGGCCGTTCTGGGCGCATCTTCCGGCTTTCTGGAAGGCTGGGCCCTTAACCCTGCGCGAGATCTTGGGCCGCGCATTTTCTGTTTTGTTGCAGGATGGGGACGTGCTGCGTTTCCTTCCCCCGGCAATTATTGGTGGATGCCTATTGCTGGCCCCATGGCGGGCGGTTTAGTGGGTGCCACACTTTACCAGACACTTCTCTGCCCATTTATGCCCGCAAGGGCCCGGGTGACCACGACGGCGGCAGACTGACCGCAACACGCAGAAGGATACTCCTTAATGAATAAGCAAGACTGTGTCCTGGCTATTGATCAGGGAACGACATCAACACGCAGCATTGTCTTTGATCGTGATGCGCAGGAACTCGCCGCCGCCAGAGAGGAGTTTGCACAGCATTACCCCAAGGCTGGTTGGGTAGAACACTGCCCGGAAGATATCTGGAAAGATGTCGTTAACACCGCACGCACAGCGCTGGAAAAATCTGGCGCGGCAGATCGGGTGGCAGGCATTGGCATTACCAACCAGCGCGAAACCATTGTGGTATGGGAACGCGCCACAGGCAAGCCTATCCATCGCGCCATTGTTTGGCAGGATCGGCGCACAGCCAATGTATGCCAGAAACTGCGTGATGAAGGCGCAGAAACACTGGTGCGCGAACGCACCGGGCTTTTGATTGACCCATATTTTTCTGCCACCAAGCTGGCATGGCTGCTGGATAACGTACCTCAGGCCCGCGAGCGCGCAGAAAAAGGTGAACTGGCTTTTGGCACCATTGATTCCTTCATTCTGTGGCGCCTGACAGGCGGCAAGGTACATGCAACGGATGTCACCAACGCATCCCGCACCATGCTGTTTGATATCCATCGCCAACAGTGGGATGAAGACCTTCTGCGCCTTTTCCGCGTACCTGCGGCACTTCTGCCAGAAGTAAAAGATAGTAGCTGCATTTATGGTGAAACCGTGCCGGAACTGTTCGGTCGGCCCATTCCTATTGCAGGTATTGCAGGGGATCAGCAGGCCGCTGTAGTGGGGCAGGCATGTTTTACACCCGGCATGGCCAAGGCCACCTACGGTACGGGCTGCTTTTTGCTGCTGAATACGGGGGATAAACCCGTAACATCACGCAACCGCATGCTCACCACCATTGCCTATCGTATTAATGGCAAAACCACCTATGCGCTGGAAGGCTCCATTTTTGTGGCTGGTGCAGCCATCAAGTGGCTACGTGATGGGTTGCATCTGATCACCCATGCATCTCAAACCGATGATATGGCCACACGTGTGCCAGACAGCCACGGTGTTTACATGGTGCCGGGCTTTGTGGGCCTAGGCGCCCCGCATTGGGATCCGGACGCACGTGGGCTTATCTGCGGCCTTACGCTGGATTCAAGTGCTGCGCATATTGCCCGTGCAGCTTTGGAATCCGTGGCCTATCAGACGCTCGATCTGGTTACAGCCATGATGCAGGATGGCGGTGGCACCACAGATAGCATTCGCGTAGATGGCGGCATGTCTGCCAATGACTGGTACTGCCAGTTTCTTGCAGACATGCTGCAGGCCAAGGTGGAACGCCCACGCAACGTGGAAACCACTGCTCTGGGCGCAGGCTTTCTGGCAGGCATTGCAACAGGTGTGTGGGATAGCGAGCAGACTGTGGCTTCCGAATGGGCTCGGGGCTCTCTGTTTGAACCTAAAATGGAAAATGAACAGCGCCGCACCATGATTGCCGGATGGCATCAGGCGGTTAAGCGCACCCTTAGCACCTATACAGGCAACTGAACCTAAAGTTTCTGGCAGGAAGCACTTTCCTGCCAGAACTGCGCTTTGCTGAAATAAGACGTGATCAGTCTGGTTTATGATCACTTTCTGCATCTGTGCCTGCATCCTGAACAGGAATAGATACAGTTTTTGAAGACCCACCCATAAATGTAAATGTAAACTGCACATTCTGATTGGCGCGCACATTGTTAGAAAGCCCAAAGCAGAGCAGATGATATCCACCCGGCGGAAACACCAGTGTGGAATTGCCCGGTAGGGCAAGGTGGGTGAACAGCACTCGGGTGCCCCCTGTACTTTCCTGATCGGCATGGTGCCCGACCAGTTTCTGGCACACAGGGGAACTTACTCCCGTAAGCAGGTGCGCTGTTTCACTGGCATTGGAAAGAGCAAAATAAACCGTTGCAGGCTCTCCTTCCGGTGCCAGATGCAGAGATGTATCAAATATGGTAATATCTTTTTGAGCATCCGCCTGCTCGGGCAAAACGGGCAGAGGAGGCTGATTATCGGCCCATGCCCGCGGCACGGCATAGGTTGAACAAGAAAGAGCTGCGCAGAACAGAACAGCAAAATGGCTGCGTTTCATAATTTCTCCATCCAGATGGACCGCCACATGGTATGGACGAAACGGCCCAAAAGAAATAAGTGGTGCCTTTACATACGCGCTCTTTTAACAACAGAAAACGCCAGCCAAAAATGCGCCTGAGGGAAGGTTGATACCACCATGCGTTGCCCTTTTTGCGGGAACCCAGATAGTCAGGTCAAGGACAGTCGCCCCAATGAGGAAGGGCTGGCCATTCGGCGGCGGCGTGCATGCCTGTCCTGCGGGCAGCGTTTTACCACAGTAGAACGCGTGCAACTGCGTGAACTGGTTGTGGTGAAAAACGATGGCAGGCGCGCCCCCTTTGACCGGGAAAAAATTGCACGCTCCATCCGCATTGCCCTGCGCAAACGCCCTGTTTCCGAAGAACAGATTGAGCAGATTGTAACCGGCATTGTGCGCCAGCTTGAAGGAAACGGGGAAACCGAGGTGACATCCACCCGCATTGGTGAACTGGCCATGGATGCCCTTAAGGAAGTGGATGGCGTTGGATATGTGCGGTTTGCAAGCGTGTACCGCGATTTTACGGAAGCCAAGGATTTTTCGGAAATTCTGAACCTTATGGAATCAGGTGGCGCACCAGCCCCCGGAAAAGACTAGACCTTAGAACAGAAAAGCGCCATGAAACCCGGCTTTGCAACTGCCGGGCAGGAGGGATGGATGACAGAACTACAGGATGAACCCCGTTTGAAAGGGGCGCAACGGCCCCGCACGGCAGCACGCGTTGCCGCTGTGCAGGCCCTGTTCCAGATTGACCAGAATGGAGACCGCCCAGAAAACGTTATTGAGCAGTTTCTGGTCCATCGGTTTGGCACAACGCTGGATGGTGCAAGCTATGAAGATGGTTGCATTCCAGAAGCCGATACGCAGCTTTTCAGCCATATTGTACGGCTAGTAACCTCCATTCGCACGCAGGTTACGCAGGAAGTTGAAAAAACGCTTCCAGAAACATGGCCTATTGCACGGCTGGACCCCGTATTGCGCGCATTGCTTTTAGCTGCCGCAGCAGAAGCAACAGAGGGCGATGCGCCTGCTCCCGTGCTGATCAATGAATACATGGACGTGGCCCATGCGTTCTTCTCTGGTGACGAACCGCGCCTTGTGAACGGCGTTCTGGATACGCTTTTCAAACGTCTGGCGGCTGAACGAGACCATGATACAGAACAAACCCAGCAGCCAGACTGATCTGCCGCAGGAATTTGCGTTTATCCGGCAGCACTTTTCTGCTCTGGCTGGTGCTGCTGCCCTTGAATTAAGGGATGATGCCGCTGTTTTTACGCCGCCAGAAGGGCGGGAGTTAGTGATTGCAGCGGATGGCATGGTGGAAAATGTTCACTTTCTGCCAGATGATCCACCAGAAACCATTGGCCGCAAGCTGCTACGCTGCAATTTATCTGATCTGGCTGCCATGGGCAGCCGCCCGGAAGGTTGGCTGCTTACGTTTGCACGACCGCCTCATATTACCGAACAGTGGGTAGCGCAGTTCTGCAAGGGGCTGAAAGCGGATCAGGAGCAATTTGGGCTTCAGCTACTAGGGGGTGATACCACGTCCACCCGTGGCCCACTGGTGTTATCCCTAACCATTCTGGGCTCTGTGTTACCGGGGCAAGCCATCCGCCGACAAGGCGCGCAGGCAGGCGATGGTTTATGGGTTACTGGCACCATTGGTGATGGCGCCTTAGGCTTACGTGCCCTTCAGGGTGAAATATCTGATCCATCCGGATATCTGGCACAGCGTTACCGTCTGCCGCAGCCCCGTATTGGTTTGCCCTTATATGGCCTAGCCTCTGCCGCCATGGATATTTCAGACGGTTTGCTACAGGATGCAGGGCATCTTGCGCGTGAAAACACACTGCATGTGACAATCCACGCAGATACAGTGCCTCTATCAGACGCAGCCCGCCAAGCCGGCCTAAAATGGCTGGAAACCTGCCTGACTGGCGGTGATGATTATGAGATCTTATTTGTCGTCCCTGCTCAGCACGAATCTGCGCTGCTAAAAAAAGGCGCGTTAGATACTGTCTGTGGTCCCGTAAAAGTAACCCGTATAGGGGAATTTACGCGGGAATCTACAGGCGTAACGGTTCTGGATAGCGCAGGCAAAAACCTGCAATTCCGTTCCCACGGGTGGAGCCACCTTTAGGCGTTCCACCCGCCAGAGCGCGGTTTATTCCGTCAAAAGTTTTTCGTACATCCGGTGCCGTTTGTAAGGCGTGGGAGAAATGCGCTCAATCAGCTTGCGCAGGCCTTCATGCGTTTCCAGCACCCAACCAAGCTCAATGCTGCGATAAGGCAGCACGTGGCCGCGCTTCATCAACTCATCAATAATCAGGGCAGGGAGCATGGCGCGCAGGGCGGTGGCGAGGTACTTTTTGCGCACACCCAGCAGCACAACACGCGCAGACCGGAAATCATGGCTGACCACGCGTGAAGCCAGCTTGAGCCAGCCAAGCGGAGAGGGCGCACCACCCAGATCACCACTGATATCAAACATGTTGGGAATAACCAGCGCAATGGCTGCGGGTTCTCCGGCCACTTCAGCCAGCACATACTGTTCTGGCCGCAAAATGGGCTTAAGCGCCTTGAGCAGGCTTTTCACCTCATCTTGCGTAAGTGGAATATTCCCCCATGTATCAGACCACGCGTCATTATAGATTTCGCGCAGGATTTCGGCGTCTTCATTTACCTTGTCCTTACGTAGCCCGCGCATGGTGATAGCCCCCAGACGCTGCCGAATATTGGCAGGTATCTGGTTTGCACGTTCGGCAGAAGGACTGGTTTCCATCCGGTAAGACAGCAAATCCACAGCACGCTTAAACCCAGCGGCCTCAACCGCAGGGCCAAGAGTTTTGGGGTGCCACGGTATGCCAATCATGGGGGGCTCATCCTGCCCTTCCACCATAATCCCGGATTCACCATTGCTATTCAGTGTCCACGGGCCACGTATGCGCTCAATTTTGCGCAGCTTCAGCCATTGCGCGGCGGCTTCAAGCAATGGGGCTACACATTCAGGCTCCAGCGTATCCAGCGCGCCAAAAAAGCCAGTACGCGGGCCGGGCTGCTTAAGAGCCAAGGCGTCTATCTGGGCAGATATACGCCCAATGGGCTTTCCATTCCGCCACGCCAGAAAATAACAAGCAAAGCCGTGCTCAAAAAATGGGGCATGCGTGGGTGAAAAAATATCCCGCTGCTCCATATCTAAAGAAGGCACATAACTCGGCAAGCCATCGTAAAGAAGGCGTGGAAGTTTTATAAAGAGAGAAAGCTGGCGTGAACCCGAAACAGGTGTAACCGTAATCTGAGTGGGGGAAGACATTGCCACTCCGTTGTGTGAAAGCCAAAAGCCAGTGGGTGATGCCTTATTACGCAGCATTGGGAAAGGGAAAAGTGTGAAAGTTGTTGCGAACGGAAAACACACCGCACGCTCTGTTCTGCTTACTGGGGCCACCGGCGGAATTGGAATGGAACTGGCCAAACGCTACGCACGGCCGGGCCGAACCCTGATATTATGGGGTAGAAACCCTGAACGTCTGACAGAAATTGCCACTACGTGTTGCGCACGTGGCTCTGCTGTTTTTACCCGCCAGATTGATCTGTGTGATGGTGAAGCCGCTCTGGCGGCGTTTGAGGCCGATTATGCTGACCATAAGCCTGATCTGGTTATTCTTGGGGCTGGGTTATCTGACATACAGCCATTGGACAGCATGACAGAAGACCCGCAAAAGGTATTGCAGCTTGCGCAGGTGAATTATGCCACGCCCGTAGCTCTGGCCACAGCCGCGGCCCAGAATATGATTTCCAATGGAGGTGGGCATATTGCCCTTATTGGCTCGGTAGCCGGGTTTTACGAGCTACCGTGTTCTCCGGCCTATAGCAGTTCCAAATGTGGGTTGGATTTTTTTGCGCGTGCGGCTGGTCTGGCGTGGGGAGATAAAGGTGTAAGCCTCACGCTGATTGTGCCGGGCTTTATAGACACGCCCATGAGCCGCAGGCTGGAAGGGCCGCGCCCATTTCTGGTTTCAGCTAAAAGTGCTGCGCGCCGTATTATCCGCACCATTGCCAAAAGAAAGAAAGTTTATATTTTTCCGTGGCCGTTTAGGGTGCTTCGCGTTCTTGAGCGACTGCTGCCGCAATGCCTGCGTGAACGTATTTTACGCAGCCTGATTGTCGGCCAAAAAGAGCGACAATAAGTTTTTTCCTGAGAGCTTGTGCTGCTTCAAAAAAGTGAAGCACAAGCTTGATGGGGCAGAAAAAGCCTAATTATCTCCACCCGGAAGCCTGCCTTTTCCAACCCATAGGATAAGGGGAGGCAGGAAAAAATAAAATGCCATAATGAAAATAAGATCTCGCACCAGATAAGCCAGATCAATATGCAGGCCGAAATGGCAAATCAGGTTAGCCAAACCCAACATAAAACAGACACATAAAAACGCACCTGCGCTGGCATAAATGGTCCGCCCAGCGTTTATCTGTTCTACTTTTTCCAGAAAAACATCGGCAAATTTTTTCTGCACAAGCCAAGTCCTTTCTTGCGAAATGTTTATACCCGGCACGGCAAACCGGAACCCAAGATATGTGGGCAGCAGCACCTTTTACAGATTCGCTGCCCGCAGTATCTTTTATTCCGCAAAATTTGGAAGCGTGATGTTCTGATCTTTTGCCAGTTTCTGAATGGCAACCTTGGTCAGGCCCAGCAGGTTTGCTGTATCAACAAACGCAGCATCAGCACTTGCACCAGGGGTTGGGGGCAGGGTGACTGTTACAGAAAATTCAATATTTTGGTCCTGCTTTGTAAAGCACAGCTTTGCCTTGGTGCTTCCGTCCTTCTGCACCTTAACGGAACGCAAAACGCCATTCTGTGCTGTTGTGTCATTACTCACGAGAGTATTCCTTTGTAAAATTATGACAGCGGGAATGTGAACGCAGCAGCCGCAAGAGGCAACGCTTCTACCTGCACCCCAGACCACCCAAAATATGCAGAGTACCCGAAGACTTCTGAACGGACATTGTACCCAATACCCACAACAGGACAGCTTTTATAAATACTGCAAGTATTGTGGTTGGCTACGACAGGGATTGAACATGTGACCCCGCCGTGTGAAGGCGATGCTCTACGGTGACCAAAATGAATTTTTAGGCGCTAGCGCGCGTGTCTAGCATTCCCTTAGTTTTCGTATCAGACGAAAATATTTCGGGATGTTCGCTGAGTAAGAACAGCTTTTCCTGCGCGTAATATAATACATCAAGCGCCATAGCCGATTTCCTTTTGGCCTTACACGCAGGTAGAGCCCTTCCGAATCAGCCTACTTGTAGGACTTATCTTGGAGCTTTGCGCAGCAGATTGTTGCGTCTGTTCGCACTGATACCCCTACACCTGTAGCAACACTCCCAAATTTTTATCTCTGAGAGTCTTACCGCGTCATTCCATGTCATACGAATAAGAGCTGACAACCGCAATTTTCTGCGGAAAATGTCAAGCATTGTCTTTTAGCTTCGTAGGGAGATGGAGGTCTGGGCGGGAATCGAACCCACATTCGCGGATTTGCAGTCCGCTGCATCACCATTCTGCCACCAGACCATCGGGTGATGGGGTGCCTTATCTCCTGTTCTGGCGCATTGGTCAAGCCGTTGTGTTGTGCGAATTTTAAATCAGTGTGTCACAAAATGTTTTGCCCTTGGTCTGGTTAGAATTGCAAAGGGCATAAACCTTAACTGCAAGGGATAGGAAAACGTGACATTTCAAGCCGCAATACAGCAGGATTCCTACCCAATGCCGTATCCAAAAGATAAAGATATGGAAATAGCACGTAACCTAATGGTGGACGATCAACTTCGCCCTTCAGAAATTACAAACCTCTCATTATTGTCGGTTATGCGGGAATTGCCCCGCGAATGTTGCGTTATGCCTGACCAGCAATCCGCTGCTTACGCAGATATGACACTTCCTTTGGGGCAGGGGCGTGTATTGCCGCAACCTCTGCTTACAGCGCGCCTTGTGCAGGCCGTTATGCCCGTAGAAAAGGCGCGAGTTCTTGTTGTGGGGGCCGCCACCGGATACACGGCAGCACTTTTTTCTGCTCTTGGCGCCAATGTGACTGCGCTTGAATCAAACACACGCCTGGCTGAACAAGGGCAACACTTTTGCCTGCAAGAAGCTCTTAACGTTTCATGGGTAATCGCACCCCTTAGCGAAGGGGCTGCAAGCACTGCACCTTATGATGTCATTTATTTTAATGGCGCCATTCTGCGTTTTCCCGCTTTTTGTGCCGCTCAACTGGGTACATCCGGTACCATGGCAGGGGTAATGGCTGCCCCCAACAGATTAGCCGAAGCTTTTGTGGCCATGAGAGAGCCAGGAAGTGCGTCCAGTTTCATTGTCACGAACCTTTTTGAAACACAGCTACCTCTACTGCCAGATCTTTCCACTCCCGTTACTTTTGAATTCTACGGCGTGTCGTCAGTTAAGCCCTGAGAGTGGCACGTGAGGGTTGTACTTTGTGTCTGCGTGTGCTGACTGTTTTCCCGTTTTTTTTGGGGAGACAGACAGATGCGGCGCTATAGTTTACGCGATGACCAGTGGGAGCGGATAAAGGATCTTCTTCCTGGTCGAGAAGGCTATGTCGGCGGCACTGCGGTGAACAACCGTCTGTTCGTGGAGGCGGTGCTGTATCGCTATCGCGCGGGTATTCCATGGCGCGACCTTCCTGCCCGTTTCGGTGACTGGAAAAACGTGCACCGGCGTCTGCGCCGCTGGTGTGAAAGCGGCGTCATCGAACGGATATTTCGTTATCTGGCCGCTGATTACGACAACGAATACATGATGATCGACAGCACAATTGTCCGAGCGCATCAGCATAGTGCCGGAGCTCTCAAAAAAGGGGCACGGATCAGGCCATCGGACGATCACGAGGCGGGCTAACTACAAAGATCCATGCCATCTGCGACGCTCTGGGCAATCCAGTGGAACTCGGCATCACACCGGGACAGGATGCCGATATCACCCAGGCAGAACCACTTCTGGAAAACATCGAACCGGATGCTTTCCTTGCTGACAAGGCGTATGACGCGGACAGGTTGATCGATCGGCTGATACAGCGCGGGATTACCCCGGTCATCCCGCCAAAACGCAACAGAACGACACGACGGAAAACCGATTTTTCTCTCTACCGCGAACGGAACCTTGTTGAGAGGTTCTTCAATAAACTCAAGCAGTTTCGCGCTATCGCAACCCGCTACGATAAACTGAAATCGACCTTCCTCGCAGCCGTGCAGTTCGCCTCAATCATCATCCTGCTTAACTGACGACACGCCGTAGAAATAAACTTTTAGAAAGATATTCTGTCGCAGTTGATTACAAATTTGTAGAAATAGGTTCAGTATCGTGGCATGAGCAGTGCCTTAAGCGGCAATACGGTAACTGAATCAGGAGTATCAGATGCGGCGTATTTGCGGAGCAGGGGTAGGTATGGCTGTTGTGCTATGCAGTTCCACTGCATGGGGACAGAAATACGATGGCAGTGGTTCGCCAACCTTTGTACCACACACGCTGCAGGAAGCGCTTGCCGCAGCCTATCTGACAAATCCAACCCTTCAGGAAGCGCGCGCCACCTTACGCGCCACAGATGAGCAGGTACCAACTGCTTTGGCTGGCTGGCGCCCCACCGTAACCGGTACGGTAGGCCTGACATACTATAAGGGTGTAAACGATTATCAGGGTGAGGCAGATCAGCCCTCTACTGGCTATATTCGTCAGTATAACACCCCTGGTTATACGGCAGGCGTAAGCGTTAACCAGCCTTTGTATACGGGTGGCAAAACCACGGCCTCCACGCATCAGGCTGTCAACAAAGTTATGGCGGCACGTGCACATCTGATTTCCGCTGAACAGCAAGTGTTCAAGCAGGTTGTGAATGCATATGTGTCGGTTATTGAGGATGAACAGCTTTTACAGTTGAACATCAACAACGAACGCGTGCTTCAGCAACAGCTTCGTGCAACGAATGAACGCTTCCGTGTGGGGGAAATTACCCGCACAGACGTCGCGCAGGCTGAATCTGCCTATGCAACGGCCAAAGCTACCCGCCAGCAATCTGAAGGCACATTACAGACTGCTCAGGCCACATATATGCAAATTGTGGGCATGGCACCGCCACCTAATCTGGTGCCGCCGCAGCCTCTGGTATTGCCTGTTAAAAATGAACAAATGGCCGCCGCCATGGCGGTTAAAAACAATCCAGATGTTATCAATGCACTGTTTACCGAATCTTCTCAAAAAGATGCGGTATCTGTTGCAATGGCGGCAATCATGCCCAAAGTTTCCGCCACTCTAGCCTATTCCAGGCAGGTTAACCAAAGCCTGAACAACCAGATTGACGAAAACAAATACGCCATCATCAACTTCAATATCCCGGTTTATCAGGGTGGCTCAGAATATTCAGCCGTGCGGCAGGCCAAGCAGCAGGCGCAAGCAGCACACCGTGAAGTTGATGTGCAGCGTAGAACAGCCGCGCAGGATGCCGTTTCAAACTGGCAGAAACTGGTTGCCTATCAGGCCGCAATTAACAGTAACCGCGCCGCTATTCAGGCAGGCACCGTGGCCCTTGATGGGGTGGAACGGCAGGCTATTGTAGGCACCAGCACAACGCTGGAAGTCTTGCAGCAACAGCAAACTCTGTTACAGGCACAGGTGGCCCTTGTACAAAGCCTGAGCAATATGGTGCTAACTTCGTACAACGTTGCCGCCGCCATTGGCCGCCTTACGGCAGCCGATCTCAAGTTGAATGTTCCTCTTTATGATGACAAGGCTTACTATAACGCTGTAAAAGACCGTCTATGGGGGCTGAACGATTATGCGGTCAGCCAGCCAGGACGCTAAAAGCTGAACAGCAAGGGTAAGGGCAGGGGTTATTGTATGGCATCGTCACAGGATCCATCTGAAGGTACAGGTAAATCAGTAGCAGATGTGCTGTCTTCTATCCGGCAGACCCTGCATGATGAGCATCTGGCAGCCATGGCTCCCCCTTCTTCGGATACAGACTCCGCACAGGGTGATGAAGACGACGATATGCTGGTTCTTTCCCCTTCCATGATGGAAGGACTTGTGCAGGAATCAGAGCCGGATCATCACACCAGCCAGCCCAATAGTTCGGCGCATCATCCAGTCAATATGGGAGAAGATACGGCTCTTGTGCAGTCATCACCTATCGCTCATGATGACGGTATCTTATCCGTAACCGATCTGAGACAGATCCCGCTAACTGAAAAGGCAGAACACGATATGTCTGGTCCTCTCCCTATCCCCCTGAATGACGAAACCATGTCAGATACATCAAATTCATTCGCTGTTCTGCAGAAAACCCTGCAGGATAAGTATCTAAGAGAGCATGAGGAGAGAAAAGTGGCTATTTCACATGAAGGGTCTCTGACTGTTGAAGATATCGTGCGCCAGGAAGTGCGCGTATTCCTTAAAAAGTGGCTGGATGCACATCTTGCAGGCATCGTGCAGGCTGCTGTCCGTAAGGAAGTGGAACGTCTGACGCAGCGCGGTCTGTAATACCGGAAACCAGACACGCCGTTACTGGGTGAACGCACACATTTCAGTAACGGGTGCTCTGCCAAAAACCGGATGATTGCTCTGCAAAGGCGGAGGCAGTACATGCCTGCCGCCTTTTTTACGTTGTGTGGTGGAATACATATGCTGAACAAGTCTTTTGAGCCGGCCCAGATAGAAACACGCCTGTACGAATTATGGGAAAGCAGAAAGGCATTTTCTGCACAGCCCAATAGCGGCAAAAAGCCGTTCACCATTATGATTCCACCGCCGAATGTTACCGGCACCCTGCACATGGGCCATGCCCTGACCATGACACTGCAGGACACACTTATCCGCTGGAAGCGCATGCAGGGGTTTGATACCCTATGGCAGCCCGGCACAGACCACGCAGGCATTGCCACCCAGATGGTGGTGGAACGCACCTTGGCTACCGAAGGCAAAACCCGCCAGGAAATGGGCCGCGATGCGTTTATTGAACGCGTGTGGGAATGGAAAGAGCAATCCGGCGGCGGCATTACAAAGCAGCTTCGTCGCCTTGGGGCATCGCTCGATTGGCCGCGTGAACGCTTCACGATGGATGAAGGCCTTTCCCGCGCGGTGCGGGAAGTGTTTGTAACCCTTTATAATGAAGGGCTGATTTATCGTGACCGCCGGTTGGTGAACTGGGACCCGGTTTTCCGCTCCGCCATTTCCGATCTAGAGGTGGAAAGCAAGGATGTTGCCGGTAACCTATGGTATATTCGCTACCCGGTTGAAGGCGCAGGGGATGCAACAATTACCGTTGCCACCACGCGGCCAGAAACCATGCTGGGCGATACTGCGGTCGCTGTTCACCCAGAAGATGAACGCTATAAAAACCTGATTGGCAAATCCGTTCGCCTGCCGCTTACAGGCCGTCTGATCCCGATTGTGGCGGATGAACATTCGGACCCGGAAAAAGGCACGGGTGCGGTTAAAATCACCCCCGCGCACGATTTTAACGACTTCGAAGTCGGCCGTCGCCACAACCTGCCCATGCTCTCCGTTCTGGACGATCAGGCTCGTGTTGTTCTGGATGAAATTGAGCAGGACCTGAGCGCTGTTGACGGGCTGGCTGACCCAGCCTTTGTGCGCAGCCTGTCTGGGCTTTCCCGCGAAGAAGCACGCAAAACCATTGTGGCCCGTCTGGAAGAAGATGGCTGGCTGGAAAAAATCGAACCCCATCGCCATCAGGTGCCGCATGCTGAACGTGGTGGAGCGGTTATTGAACCTCGCCTGACCACACAGTGGTACTGTGATGCTGGAAAACTATCCGGCCCAGCCGTAGAAGCCATTACATCTGGCCGCGCCAGCTTTATTCCCAAACAGTGGGAAAACACCTTCTTCGCATGGATGCGTGATATCCAGCCGTGGTGCATTTCGCGCCAACTTTGGTGGGGCCATCGTATTCCTGCATGGTACGGGCCAGATGAGCACGTATTTGTGGCACATGATGAAGCAGACGCACGGGCACAGGCCAATGCCCATTACGGCAAGGTAGAAGAACTGCGGCGTGATGATGATGTGCTGGACACGTGGTTTTCTTCCGCCCTGTGGCCGTTCTCCACGCTGGGCTGGCCGGACAAAACGCCAGAACTCGCCCGGTATTACCCAACTGATGTGCTGGTAACAGGCTTTGACATCATCTTCTTCTGGGTTGCCCGAATGATGATGATGGGCCAGCACTTCATGCACGATGTGCCGTTCCGCAACATTTTCATTCATGGTCTTGTGCGCGATGAGCACGGGCAGAAAATGTCCAAGAGCAAAGGCAACGGTATTGATCCGCTGGAACTGATTGATCAGTACGGTGCTGATGCCATGCGCTTTACTATTTGCGCGCTTACCGGCATTGGGCGAGATGTTAAGCTGGGCCGCAAGCGGGTAGAAGACTACCGCGCCTTCATCACCAAGCTCTGGAATGCCGCACGCTTCTGTGAAATGAATGGCGTTAAACCTGTAGAAGGGTTTGATCCGGCAACTGTTAAATCTCCGCTTGGCCGGTGGATTATTGCCGAATCTGCCGCGGCCATTACAGAAGCAACGCGGGCGCTAGATTCCTACCGTTTTGATGAATATGCGCTTAGCTGCTACCGCTTTGTATGGAACCGCTTCTGTGACTGGTTCCTTGAGTTTGCAAAGCCCGTATTTAACTCCACGGATGAAGCCGAAGCCGCAGAAATTCGCGCTGTAGCAGCTTATGTTCTAGGTGTTATCCTGCGTCTGCTGCAACCTGTTATTCCGTTTGTAACGGATACGCTGTGGCATTCCTTTGGGTATGGAGAAGAAGGCAGCCTTATTTCTGCAAGCTGGCCAGAACCTGTTGTGCCGGCTGGTGCAGAAGCTGCACAAGCAGAGTGCGATCAGATTATTCGCTTGATTACGGAAATCCGCACAGTGCGCGCAGAAATGAACGTGCCACCAGCGCAAAAAGCTCCAGTCTTTTTGAAAGATGCCTTGCCGCAAACATTGGACCACGCACAGCGTTGGCAGGAAGCCATTGGCCGTATGGCACGCGTTTCCGAAATTGCTCCGTTGCTGGGTGATATTCCGCATGGTTCCGCGCAGGCTGTGGTGGATGAGGCAACTCTTATCATCCCGCTGGCCGGGTTGATTGATCTGGATGCCGAACGTGCCCGTTTGAAAAAGGAACTGGGTAAGGCGGAAGATGAAGTTGCCAAAACCGAAAAGAAACTTGGCAACGAAAACTTCGTCACCCGCGCCAAACCGGAAGTGGTGCAGGAAATGCGGGACCGTCTGGAAGCGCAGCAAGGCGAATGTGTGCGCCTAAAAGCCGCTCTGTCTCGCATCGGGTAACAACCGCGCGAGCCTACGTAGCCTGCTGGCTTAATTGCTGGCAGGCTATTGAGCCACACAAAAAAAGGGGGAGAACAGAAGCATGGAAACAGCAATATTAGGCGGTGGGTGCTTCTGGTGTCTGGAAGCCGTTTACCGTGGTATGAAAGGCATTCTCTCCATTGCGCCGGGTTATGCTGGCGGCACTGTGCAACACCCTAGCTACCAGCAAGTGTGCACTGGGCAGACAGGCCATGCCGAGGTTATTCGGCTAGAGTTTGACCCAGCCATTATCAGTTACGCTGAAATTCTGCGCATCTTCTTTATTATGCATGACCCTACAACCCTGAACCGGCAGGGGAATGACAAGGGCACGCAGTATCGCTCCGTCATTTTCTATGAAAATGACCAGCAAAAGCAGATTGCAGAACGTGCAAAGCAAGACATCGCCCAGGAAAAAATCTGGGGTGATCAGCCTGTGGTGACAGAAATTCAGCCTCTCACCGCTTTCTGGCCTGCGGAAGAAGCGCATTTTGATTATTACGCCCGTAACCCTATGGCTGGGTACTGTCAGGTGGTTATCAGCCCTAAAGTGGCTAAAGCCCGCAAGGAATTTGCGCGTTACTTTAGCCCGACATAAAGGGCAGACTGCTTATTCTGAAGTTTCATCTTCCAGAAAAAAGCGGTCTCCTTCTTCATCATAATCAAACAATTCGGCAAAGCGGCCCCAGCCAATAATGGTCTGGAGTGTTTGGCGCGCGTAATCAGCAGACATGCTATCTTCCAGTTCACTGCGGAAGCGCTCTGCTTTAATGCTGTGTGTAGGCCGTTCATCTAGTAGGGTGCAGATCATTCGCACCAACGGTACGTTATGGAGCAGCGCATGGCCCATAATGGCCTTGCGCTCATCCAGATCACTCAGAACAAAATGCACGCCCTCATTGGTAAGGAGAATATCCCCATCTTCCAGCTCTGCCAGACGCAGGAGTTCCAGAGATTCCCCTAATGGGAACAGATCATCCAGCTCAAGCTGAAGCTTTTCTGCCAATACAGGTAAATCGGCCCGCCCATTTAGCGGGGGGGCGGCCAAAGCCTCCATCATCCCAATCATCATAGTGATAGAAACAGGCACCAAAGCCCGGAAGGAACGGGTGAGGGCAGCCCCTTGCGGTGCACCGCGGCGTGCCAGATCCGCTTCTGAAACAATGGGGGCGCGCTGCGTCATCAATGCGTAAATGTGGTCCACCAGTTGGCGGAACTCTGCATCTTCGCGGTTGCGTGGGTGCACAAACGGCACATGCAACACATGTGCGATGCGTCCGGGGTTGGAAGACGCAATCACGATGCGGTCACACATCAGCACGGCTTCTTCAATATTATGCGTCACAATCAGCATAGATTGAACCGGCAATTTTTCTTCCGACCACAGTTCTATCAGATCTGTACGCAGATTTTCTGCAGTTAACACATCCAGAGCAGAAAAAGGTTCATCCATAAGGAGCAAATCAGGATGCACCACTAAGGCGCGGGCCAGCCCTACACGCTGCTGCATGCCACCAGAAAGCTCCTTGGGCCACGCATTTTCATACCCACCCAAACCAATCAGATCTATGGCATCATCAACCAGTTTGTCACGCTCTGCCGCAGGCACACCGCGCGCGTCCAAACCCAGTGCAACGTTTTCCTCCACCGTCATCCACGGGAACAAGGCAAAGGACTGAAACACCACTGCAATGTCCTGCGTGGGTTTACGTAGGGGCTGCTCTTTCCACAACACTTCACCAGATGAGGGCGGCAGCAAACCAGCCAGAATACGCAACAGGGTAGACTTACCAGAACCAGACCGCCCAAGCAGCCCAACTATTTCTCCGGCATGTAGGGTAAGGCTGATATTATCCAGCACCTGCACATCGGCAGCGCTATCCTTATGATAAAAACGGCTGACATTGCGTGCTTCTGCTAAAACAGAGCCGGATGGAAATGTTTTTTTCTCTGGGCCAGATGCCATTGCTATCTATCCGGTTCAGTTCAGTTTCAGGCGGCGTGCTACAAAGTCAGACAAAGGCCGCCATACCAAAGCGTTGGTGAACATGACAAATACACACATCACCACCGTACCCAACCCAACATTACTAATGTTTCCGAGCTGAGTGCTTTGCGCAACATAAGCGCCCAGACCGTGGGCCGTTAAGGTTGTTTCTCCCCATTGCGCCACTTCCGATGCAATGGCTGCATTCCACGCGCCACCTGCGGCCGCCATAACGCCAACAAGGTAATAAGGCGCAATGCCCGGCAGGATGATGCGCCGCCACCAAAACCAGCCTTTCACTTCCAGATTTCGGCCAACTTCCAGCAAATTGGACGGGAAGGATGAGGCCCCGGCAATAACGTTAAACAAGATGTACCACTGCGCCCCTAAAATCATCAGGGGGGTAAGCCAGATATCTGGGGTTAAGCGGAAATGTACAATCACCACCACAAACACCGGAAAGAACAGGTTAGCCGGAAAAGCTGCCCCATACTGCGCCAATATCTGCGCCCGCCAGGCACGCGTTGGGTCCAGACCGCACCAGATACCTACCGGCACCCAGATTAAAGAAGCTAGCACCAACATGCTGACCACACGCACCAATGTTATGCTGCCCAACCCAAACACATAGGCAATTTGACCAAGTGTATAATGCGTATGGGCATAGTCCCACACTTGCCATGAAGCCCCAAGACAGACGAGCAGAAGAAAGCCCCACCACAGCCAGTCCGCGCCACCATTATCCTCCTCGGCATTGACCAGCACAGAGTTAGGACGAGAACCCAGAGGCAGGTAGCTAATACGCCGCCCAACAGAAAGCAGGGCATTCCCGCATATCCGCAGCAAACGCGTCCGGCGCACCAGCCGCAAAAACCACGGCTCTACAACTTGGGTTGCGTTGACACTTTCCAGCCTAAAACGTGTGGCCCATGCGGCCAGAGGCCGAAACAGCACCTGATCGTAAACCAGAATAACAACCATCATGGCCACAATGGCTGCGGCTACAGCGCCAATATTCTGATGATCTATGGCCATACCCACATAGGAACCTATCCCCGGCAGAGTAATATCCGTGCTGCCCACGGTAATGCTTTCAGAATACACCACCATAAACCAGCCACCGGCCATGGACATCATGGCGTTCCACACCAAGGAGGGGATGGTGCAGGGCACTTCCAGGCGCCAGAACTTCTGCCAGCTTGTTAGGCCAAAACAACGGGCCGTTTCTTCCAGTTCAGGCGGTACAGAGCGCAGGCTCTGATACATGCCCAACGCCATGTTCCATGCCTGACTGGTAAAAATGGTAAAAATGGCTGCGCATTCCGCGCCCAGTATGCGGCCCGGAAACAACCCCAGAAAAAATGTGATGGTGAAAGACAAAAACCCAAGAATAGGAACAGATTGCAGCACATCCAGCAAAGGCACCAAAATCTGTCCTGCACGCCGGCTTTTTGCCGCGAGCGTTGCATACACAAACGTAAATACCAGTGAGCACGCCAAAGCCGCAAACATGCGTATGGTTGTGCGCAGCGCGTAGCCGGGCAGGTGCCACATATCTAAATGTATGGGCATGCTGGCAGGAGCCACTAATGGCCCCAACATGTGCCTTACCGCTGCCCCCAGCGCTATTGCCGCAGCCGCCAGACACAAAAGCAGCAGAGCATCTGCGCTGTTCAGATAACGTAAAGGCAGAGAAGACGAACCTTGTGGTTTAGGAACAAGGTTCATCCAACTTCTGTTCATGGCACTCCGGTTCCCGTGCTGCCAAACCCACCTGCGCCACGCTGCGTTTCACCCAGTTCATCACATTCGGCCCACACCACTCGGGTCACGGGGGCCACAACAGCCTGAGCAATACGCATGCCACGCTCAATGGTAAACGGTGCTTGGCCAGCATTCAGCATAATAACGCCCAGTTCTCCACGATAATCTTCATCCACTGTTCCGGGAGAATTTGGGAGAATAATGCCGTACTTGAGGGCCAGACCAGAACGTGGCCGAACCTGAAGTTCATACCCACGGGGCAAAGCAATACGCAGCCCGGTTGGCACCAACACCCGTGCACCGGGCAACAACACTACAGGTTC
Source organism: Acetobacter ascendens (assembly GCF_001766235.1). Lineage (NCBI taxonomy): Bacteria > Pseudomonadati > Pseudomonadota > Alphaproteobacteria > Acetobacterales > Acetobacteraceae > Acetobacter > Acetobacter ascendens. The sequence continues at coordinate 855,000 of NZ_CP015164.1, read as the reverse complement.
TACTACCGCGGCTAGCAGATCCATTCCCGCAGCCCCTACTGTGGCGTAGGAAGGTAGGGGCAGATCTTGCGCATGGGGGAGGCGTTGCACCTGCACACTAAGATCAGCCGAAGGAGAAATGGGTGCAGACATCAACAAGCCTCTATAAAAATTTCAAAAACAATCTATCAGGATTCTGTAAACCAATCTGCCATGCGAGAAGCAAGCCTTTGTGCAACTTCCTCCTTTAGCATGTGCGGCCAGCGCTCGCTCCCTTGGGCGGTTATCAGAACAACCTGATTACTATCACCCCCCATAATGCCTGTGCCAGCACTTACATCGTTTGCAACAATCCAATCACACCCCTTGCGCTGGCGCTTGGCGGTTGCGTGTTCTTCAACCTTTTCGGTTTCAGCCGCAAACCCCACAACAAGCGCAGGCCGCTGTGAGCCGGGAGTAGAAATTTCGGCCAGAATATCTGGATTAGACACCAGCCGAATAGGAGCAGGCACATCATCCCGGCTGATTTTTTTGATTTTTTGCCCAGCCAGCACCTCAGGCCGCCAATCTGCCACTGCCGCAGTGCAAACTGCCGCATCAAACGGGACCGCAGCTTTAACACACGCCAACATCTGGCAAGCTGTTTCGCACGGAACATACGTCACGCCGGCAGGAGCACGCAACGTGGTCGGGCCACTTACCAATGTAACGGAAGCGCCCAGATCGGCCAATGCGGCTGCAACGGCATAGCCCTGTTTGCCGGATGATCGGTTGGCCAGATATCGCACCGGATCAAGCGGTTCATGCGTGGGCCCTGCTGTTACCAGAACAGATTTACCCGCTAAGGGGCCATTCTGCTGTTGTCTCTGGCGAAAAAAGGCCAGCACGGCATCCAAGATATCGGCGGGTTCTGGCATACGGCCCGCGCCAAATTCACCGCAGGCCATGGGGCCAATAGCTGGTGGCACAACATACACACCGCGCTGCTGCAACGTGGCCACGTTATCCTGCGTGGCGGCATGCTCCCACATTCTCACATTCATAGCGGGAACCGCCATTACCGGCGCATCTGTGGCCAATAAAAGCGTACTAGCCAGATCATCCGCCAAACCAGCCGTCATACGCGCCAACAAATTGGCAGACGCAGGACAAACAAGAACCAGATCTGCCCAGCGAGAAAGCGCAATATGCCCCATTTCCTGTTCAGCCGTTAAGGAGAACAGGCTTGTATAAACCGGCTCTTCACTTAACGCTTGCAAGGTAAGGGGGGTAACAAACTGGCTTCCGCCTTCCGTAAGCACGCAACGTACTTGCATGCCAGCGCCTTTAAGCAGGCGCACTAACTCCGGTGCTTTGAAGGCGGCAATACTACCGCCCACAACAAGCAAAACAGAACGGGAAGGCAAAGCCACATCCATACCTTTTGGCCTTACACGCGCCAACCGGAATGAATAGCCGCAATACCACCAGAAAGAGACTGATACCGCACGTGAGAGAACCCGGCCTCACGGAACATATCTGCCAGTGTTTCCTGATCCGGGAAGGTGCGGATGCTTTCTGCCAGATACTGGTAGCTTTCACGATCCTTGGCAATCAGGTTGCCCATGGCGGGCAGCACCTTGAAAGACCACGCATCATAGATAGGAGCCAGAGCCGCCACCTGAACGCGAGAGAATTCCAGACACAGAAAGCGTCCGCCGGGTTTGAGCACACGCCGGGCTTCACGCAGCACGGCCATTTTATCCGTGCAGTTGCGCAGGCCAAAAGCGATGGAAACCCGATCTACTGACATATCACGCAGCGGAATGGCTTCTGCATCCACAACGCAAAAAGACAGGTCAGAGACAAAACCACGATCAATGGCGCGGTCCCGCCCAACAGACAGCATGCTGCTGTTAATGTCGGTCATAATAGCGGAACCGCCGCCACCCTTCAGCCAGCCAAAGGTAATATCACCTGTGCCACCGGCCAGATCCAACAAAGACATACCGGGCTGCGGGCCAAGCTCTGTTACAAAAATACGCTTCCATACCCGATGGATGCCAAGGGACATGATGTCATTCATCACGTCATACTTGCCAGCGACGCTATCAAACACGTCACGAACAAGGTTTTTTTTTTCTTCCTTCCTTACGGAGCGGAAGCCGAAATCCGTTTCTTCCACTGTTGCGCCAGAAGAAGCGGGGGAGGACGTAAAGCTGTTGTCGGTCATGGGGTTCCCCTATACCCTGCTTTTTAGCCATGCCGGAACTCCCTGAAGTAGAAACCGTAATGCGCGGGATGCAGATTGCCCTGCAAAACGGTACCATCAAAGAAGCAATTGTGCGCCGTCATGACCTGAGATGGCGGATTCCTGCCGATTTCTCACAAACAATCAAAGGCCGCCGGATAGAAGGCTTTCGTCGCCGGGGCAAATATATTCTTATGCGCCTGTCTGGTGGAATGTCCATAATCTGGCATTTGGGTATGTCTGGGCGCGTGCTCCTCGATTCTCCGACCGAGCCGTTACTGCATGAGCACGTTGTGCTGATTCTGCAGGATGGAAAGCGCTGCGGATACATAGATCCCCGCCGATTTGGCATGCTGGATATTGTTCCCACGGATCGGGAGGATACCTACCCATTACTGGCAGGCATGGGGCCAGAGCCGCTTGAATCAGATTTCACCTTCAAAACACTATTGGTTGCCAGCAAAAACAGGCGGATGCCTATCAAACCCTTCCTGCTTGATCAGAAGGTTGTGGCAGGGTTGGGCAATATTTATGTGTGCGAAGCCCTGTTCCGGGCTGGCATTGCCCCAACCATGCCAGCTTGTAATCTTACAGCCCCTAAAGCCCGCAAATTAGCGCAGGCCATACGGGATGTGCTGGAAGAGGCCATAGAAGCCGGTGGTTCCAGCCTGAAAGATTATGTACGCCCAGAGGGAGGGTTAGGGTACTTCCAGCACGCGTGGCGGGTATATGGGCAAACGGGCAAACCATGCTCCAATTGCCCCGGCGCCCCCGCATGTTCTGGCGTGCAGCAGATAACACAAGCCGGACGATCCACATTTTTTTGTCCCCAAAGGCAGAAAAACGGGTAAAATCCTAGTGGTCGGCACGGAAGAAGCTTGACGGAAGGCGCTTAGGTGCATTACAGCACCGCTTACTCTTTTGGGTAGCGCGTTCCGGCGTGTCTGCCCTTTTAATCTTTCTTAAGTGCTGGACAGAATAGAAACTCATGGCGAATATCGCTTCGGCGCGTAAGCGCATCCGGCAGACCGCGAAGCGGACTGCTCGTAACACCGCCCGCAAATCCCGCATGCGTACTTTCATCAAGAAAGTAGAAACCGCAGTTGAAGCTGGTGATCATGGCGCTGCGCGCGAAGCACTGCGCCTTGCTCAGCCAGAAATCCAGCGTGCGGCCACTAAGGGCGTTATCCACCACAACACGGTGGCCCGCAAAATTTCCCGCCTGTCTGCCCGTGTGAAAGCACTGGCTCCGGCCTGAGGAAAGTGCGGGGCGACCTTATGGTGGCCATCTGACGCTTTGAGATAAAGCCGAATCATCACCCAGATGGTTCGGCTTTGTTTTTATCACCACCTTGGCTGGATAAAGCGCAAGCAGGGCAGGCAGCATGAAATATTGATTGCTCCATTTGCTCTCACTGCTTTACCTTGCAAGATGGCTTGGCGCTGTTCGGGCTATCTTCCGCAAGATACAAGCAAGCCTGCACCGTAGGCCGCCAAGGCCGTTACAGATGTTGCACAGAACCGGCAGCACATGTGCCGCCTATTTTGTGAATTGCGTGAACCCATTCGCGCCTTAATGACCGCTCGGGAGCAAAAATGACAATCGGAGTGGACGATGACGAAAGCGCCTTTCCCCGGCTTGAAGACGGCAAGGGGCTTGAGGAATCGTGGCTGCGTATCTGCGCCCGCCTGAAGGGCGAAGTTGGCGAAGTTGAATACCGCACCTGGCTGACCAAAATTGCGCTAGGCCCGATTGATGGTGATGAAATCACCCTGCTTTTACCCACACGCTTTTTGCGCGATTGGGTGAGAAGTCAGTATGGTGACCGCCTAAGTGAACTGTGGAATCAGGAAATCCCCAGTATCCGCCGGGTGGAGCTACAGGTTGCCCGCGCGGGTGATCCTGCCCCCATCCCCTTAGAAAATGTGCCTAGCGCCAGCACTGCAACACCCGTGCAGGAAGAGGTAACCCCAGTAGCACGCACCGCACCAGAAGTGCGGAGTGATTTGGTAACGGCGCTGGATAGCCGCTTTACGTTTGATACATTTGTTGTGGGCAAGCCGAACGAATTTGCTTACGCCTGCGCCCGCCGCGTTGCAGAAAAACCCTCCAGTGTTGGGTTTAACCCGCTGTTCCTTTATGGCGGCGTTGGGCTAGGTAAAACGCATCTGATGCACGCCATCGGGGCCGAGCTGATCCAGAGCGGCAATGTATCCGTGGCCTACATGTCTGCCGAAAAGTTCATGTATCGGTTTATTGCGGCCATTCGCTCGCAGTCCACCATTGAGTTCAAGGAGCAACTGCGCTCCGTCGATGTGCTGATGATTGACGATTTGCAGTTCCTGATTGGCAAGGACAACACGCAGGAAGAATTCTTCCATACCTTTAACGCACTGGTGGATGCCGGACGACAGATTGTGGTTTCGGCTGATAAATCTCCGTCCGATCTTTCAGGGCTGGAAGATCGGCTGCGCACGCGCTTGGGCTGCGGCATGGTGGCAGATATTCATGCCACCACGTTTGAACTGCGTATTTCCATTCTGGAATCAAAAGCCGCGGCCTCTGGTGTTGTTGTACCCGGTAAGGTGTTGGAATTTCTGGCGCACAAAATCACGTCCAATGTGCGTGAACTGGAAGGCGCGCTCAACCGTCTGATTGCTCATGCCAACCTGTTTGGCCGCCCGGTTACACTGGAAGCCACGCAGGAAGTGCTGCACGATATCCTCAAAGCGCATGACCGGCGTGTGACGATTGAAGAAATCCAGAAAAAAGTGGCAGAACACTGGAACATCCGCCTGACAGACATGTCATCTGCCCGTAGAGCGCGCAATGTGGCGCGGCCCCGGCAGGTTGCCATGTATCTGGCCAAGCAGCTTACAAGCCGCTCTTTGCCTGAAATTGGGCGCAAGTTCGGTAATCGTGACCATACAACCGTTATGCATGCGGTAAATCGTGTAACGGAACTTATGGGGCTGGATGCAGCTTTTGCAGAAGATGTGGAACTCCTGCGGCGAATGCTGGAAAGCTGAAAACGTAGAGATTCCAAAGGGATTGACTGATAACGCCCACCTGTTACTTTTCGAGGTGGAAAAAGCGAATGCCTCTTGCAAAACAGAGGCCCTGTCTTGCAGGAAAGAGGGTTAGATGAAGTTTTCGGCGGAACGCGCAACACTGCTTAAGGCATTGGCCCATATCCAGAGTGTTGCGGAAAAGCGTAACACCATTCCCATTCTAGCCAATGTTCTTATTCAGGCAGCTAACGGACAGCTCAGCCTGAAAGCCACAGATATGGAAATTGAAGTGGTTGAAGGTGTTCCCGCCAAAATTTCGCGGGAAGGGGCCACAACGGCACCAGCAGCTGTTTTGTACGAAATTGTACGCAAGCTGCCCGACGGCGTGGATGTGGAACTGGATCAGGCTGATAGCGAAGGCCCGCTTCTGCTGCGTGCTGGCCGCTACGCTACCCGCCTGAACGTGTTGAGTGTGGATGATTTTCCATCCATGGGGGCGGGGGATTTTCCATACCGCTTCAAGCTGCCTGCCACAACACTGCATTCGTTGATAGACCGTACACGGTTTGCCATTTCTACCGAAGAAACCCGCTATTACCTCAACGGTATCTTTCTGCATGGCACAGAAGTTGATGGCGATCCCAAGCTGCGCGCTGTGGCTACAGATGGACACCGCTTGGCCCGCGTGGAAGCTGATCTGCCAGCAGGTGCTGCCGGGATGCCGGGCGTTATTGTCCCGCGCAAAACAGTGGCTGAAGTGCGCAAGCTGATTGATGAAGCCCCGGAAAAAGTGGAAATTGCGCTTTCTGAAACGCGCATCCAGTTCACGGCCGGGCCTGTTACGCTTACGTCCAAGCTGATTGACGGCACATTTCCTGAATATGAACGTGTTATCCCACGCAACAACACACGCATTCTGCGGGTTGGCAAAAAAGACTTTGCCGATGCTGTAGCGCGTGTTGCCGCCATTAGTCAGGAACGCTCACGCCCGGTAAAGCTAACGCTTGAACCCGGCCTGCTTACTCTGTCTGCCAGCAGCACAGAGCAGGGCATGGCCAAGGAAGAGCTGGATGACAACCGCATTTCTTACGATGCAGAAGGGTTGGAAATCGGCTTTCAGGCGCGCTACCTTAACGACATCACAGATCAGGTAGAAAAAGAGGTGGAATTTGCGTTTGCAGATAGCGCATCCCCCACCATTGTGCGCGATGTAGATAGCCCATCCGCACTATATGTTCTCATGCCGATGCGCGTGTGATCCGTTTTTTTGTTTTAACACTTACGGCCTGCCTTCACTGCCAAAATGCAGGCAGGCCAACAGAAGCTGCGTGGCATGCCCCGGCTTCTTAAACTTACGCTTTCCAATTTTCGTAATTACGAACGGCTTGTGTGGTCTCCCGATGCAAACCTGTTGGTGCTGACGGGCGAAAACGGCAGCGGCAAAACCAATCTGCTAGAGGCTGTCTCTCTTCTCTCTCCGGGCAGAGGGTTGCGGGCTGCACCCCTTACACAATTCGGCCGCATGGGTGCGACCAACTGGGGCGTTTCTGCGCGCATTAAAACTGAAGATGAGTTTCTTGAACTCGGCACCGGCACACAGGGCGGGCAGGAAAGGCCGCGCCGTGTTTTTTTACTGAATGGCCGGCAAATCCGGGGGCAAGAGGCGTGGGAAGATACCCTCGCCACTGTGTGGATTACCCCGCAGATGGATCGATTATTTAGTGAGGGCACCTCAGGCAGGCGGCGCTTTCTGGATCGGCTGGTTATGGCGGTTACACCGCACCATGCGCGAGAGCTGGCTGCGTACGACCGCGCCATGACGCAACGTAACCGTCTGCTACAAACACGTTTTTCCGAACACTCATGGTTATCCGGGTTGGAGGCCTCCATGGCGCGGCATGCTGTGGCTGTTGCCGCAGCACGGCAAGAAACCGTGCGCCAGATTTGCCATTATGCCCAAAATGGTCTGGGTGCTTTTCCTGCTGCCATTGCGATGCTGCAATGCGCTATTGCCCAAAAACTGGAAACATCTCCAGCGCTGGCTGTAGAGGACTGGTTGCGCGAAAAACTTGCCGATCTGCGCGAAGATGACGCCACACGCGGCCGCGCCACATTTGGCACGCATCGCAGTGATTTTCTGCTAGAAGATCTGACGTCTCGGCAGCCCGCCGCACTAGCAAGCACTGGCCAGCAGAAATCCTTGCTTATTGGCGTTGTACTGGCACATGCCCGGCTTGTAACCGACTACCGTGGGCAGCCGCCCATTTTGCTATTGGATGAACCTTTAGTGCATTTGGATGCCGCGCGTCGGGCCTCATTGCTGGAAATTGTGCAGGATTTTCGCACAACCGTGTTGCTTACCGGCACAGATCAGGCACCTTTTGCGCCGCTTAAGCAGAGTGCCCAGTTTGAAACCCTGAAAAACGGAGCTTTTTTGCCCTCAGGGTCATAAAACATGCTGCTCAATCTGGCCCCAGAGGTCTGATCAGGGTATAAGAATAAAAGGTTTTTTGTTCTTTCCTGTACGGAGCGTACCGTTCTTATGACCGACCTCTCTCAGCCCACGCCATCTGCCGTTTCCGAAGAGTATGATGCCGCGTCGATCTCTGTGCTGAAGGGGCTGGATGCTGTCCGTAAACGGCCCGGCATGTACATTGGTGATACGGATGATGGTTCCGGCCTGCACCACATGGCATTTGAAATTATCGATAACGCGGTGGATGAGGCTCAGGCCGGTTTTGCATCCCGCTGCATTGTCACTTTCAATGCAGATGGCAGCGTAAGCGTGCGCGATAACGGGCGCGGTATTCCCACAGATATGCATGCTGAAGAAGGCATTAGTGCTGCAGAAGTGGTGCTAACCCGGCTACATGCTGGCGGTAAGTTTAACCAGAACTCTTACAAGGTTTCTGGCGGCCTGCACGGTGTGGGTGCCGCTGTGGTGAATGCGCTGTCCGAATGGATGGAAGTACGCATCTGGCGTAACGGGAAGGAACATTTCATTCGCTTCCAACATGGTGAGCGTGATGCCCCGCTGGAAGTGGTTGGCCCATCTTCCGAGCCCTCAGGCACGGAAGTAACCTTTAAACCCAGCCGTGAAACATTCCCCAAAACGGATTTCGATTTCACCATTCTGGAACGCCGCCTGCGTGAACTGGCCTTTCTTAACTCCGGGCTGGAAATTGTGCTGCGTGATGCACGCGTTACCCCCGTGCGGGAAGAAAAATTCTTTTACGAAGGTGGGCTAGAAGCTTTTGTAAATTGGCTAGATCGGTCTCGCACCTCGCTGTTTACACCTCCCATTACTGGCAGTCTGGAAAACCCGGATAACGGCATTAAGGTTGAGTTTGCGCTCACATGGAATGATAGCTTCCATGAAACCATGCTGTGCTTCACCAACAACATTCCGCAGCGTGATGGTGGGGCCCATTTGGCTGGTTTCCGTCAGGCGCTTACACGTGTTGTTGGCAAATATGCCGAAAGCATTGCCAAAAAAGATGCGCTTTCCCTGCAAGGGGAAGATATGCGTGAAGGGCTGACGGCTGTTCTGTCCGTTAAGGTGCCAGACCCCAAGTTCTCATCTCAGACCAAGGACAAGCTGGTTTCTTCCGAAGTGCAGCCGGTTGTGCATGCGGCGGCGGCAGACATTATCAGCCATTGGTTTGAAACCCACCCCAAAGAAGCAAAAATTGTTGTCTCCAAGGTGCTGGATGCGGCCTCTGCGCGTGAAGCAGCCCGTAAGGCGCGTGAACTAACACGCCGCAAAGGTGTGCTGGACGTTTCATCACTTCCCGGTAAGCTGGCAGACTGTCAGGCGCGTGACCCCGCCAAAGCTGAACTGTTTATTGTGGAGGGTGATTCCGCAGGCGGTACCGCCAAACAGGGGCGTGACAGACGCTTTCAGGCTATTCTGCCGCTTAAAGGTAAGATCCTGAACGTGGAGCGTGCCCGGTTTGACCGTATGCTGGGCTCTGCCGAAATTGGCACACTTATTACCGCACTGGGTACAGGCATTGGCCGAGGTGAGCCTGAGCAGGGTGGCTTCTCTATCGAGAAACTACGTTACCACCGTATTGTCATCATGACTGACGCTGATGTGGACGGCTCTCATATCCGTACACTGCTGCTAACATTCTTCTTCCGCCAGATGCCGGAACTGATTGAGCGTGGTTACCTCTATATCGCACAGCCACCGCTTTACCGTGCCAAACGCGGGAATGAAGAAACGTATCTGAAAGATGATGCCGCGCTGGAGCAATATCTGCTCAACAAAGCCCTGAACAACGCCAGCTTTGTTTATACAGATAAACGCGTTGTAAGCGGTGAAGAACTGGCAGCAGATCTTCCGTTCATCCGGCAGGCAGCGCAGGCTATTAACCGCCTTTCCAACCGTATTCCTTCCTGGATTATCGAACAGGTTGCTCTGGCTGGCGCACTCACCACAGATGTTGAACAGCTCCAGCAGCGGATGCCTGCACTGCAGCAACGCCTTGATGCGGCATCTGCTGAAAATGAAAAAAGCTGGAAAGCTGTTGCCAGTGCCGATGGTGTAGAATTGGCCCGCAATGTGCGTGGGGTAGGGGAAGTGTACCGTATTGACCCAACCATGTTGGCCAGTAACGATGCCCGCTGGCTGACCATGCAAGCAAACCGCCTACAAAAAGACTTTGCAGAGGGTGTAGCGTTGAAAAACGATACCACCGAACACCAGCTCAGTGGCCCGGCTGATCTTTATGCCCGGCTGCTGGCTCAGGGCCGCCGTGGGCTGACTATTAACCGCTTTAAAGGTCTGGGCGAAATGAATGACGCGCAGCTTTGGGAAACCACGCTAGATCCGGCCATGCGCACGCTGTTGCAGGTGCGCGTAGGTGATGTGGAAGAAGCTGGCGATGTCTTCACCACCCTGATGGGTGATATTGTAGAACCTCGGCGTGACTTCATTGTTGGCAACGCACTCAAGGTTGCCAATCTGGACGTCTAATACCTGCATAAAAAGGGAGAGAATTTATCTCTCCCTTAAAGAAGCTACAAAAAAGCCGCGGCCTGAAAAATCAGGTTGCGGCTTTTTGCTGGAAAGAAGGCTGGCTTCTAACAGTTTACCCTTTAATCAGAGCATCAATCTGTTTGAACTGCTCCAGCAGGGCAGGCAGGTTTTTAATCGGCAGCATGTTGGGGCCATCACTCGGTGCTTGGTCTGGGTTCTCATGCGTTTCAATAAACAGAGACGCCACACCAATTGCCAAAGCAGCACGAGAGAGCACTGGGGCAAACTCACGCTGGCCACCAGATGCACCACCCAAGCCACCAGGCTGCTGCACAGAATGCGTGGCATCAAACACAACAGGGTAACCGGTCTGAGCCATAATGGGCAGGCCACGCATATCGTTTACCAGCGTATTATAGCCAAAGCTGGTGCCTCGTTCACACAGCATGATGCGATTATTGCCGGTAGAGGCAATTTTGGCCGCCACATGCTTCATGTCCCACGGGGCAAGAAACTGGCCTTTTTTCACGTTCACCGCAGCGCCTGTTTTACCGGCGGCTAACAGCAAATCTGTCTGGCGACACAGAAAAGCGGGAATTTGCAGCACATCCACGGCTTCAGCCACAGGCGCACACTGCTCTGGCGCATGCACGTCTGTCAGCACCGGAATATCCAGCGTGTTCCGCACATTTGCCAGAATATCCAGCCCTTCTGCCATACCAATGCCGCGCGCGCTGGAAATGCTGGTGCGGTTGGCTTTATCGAACGAGCTTTTGTAAATCAGCCCGATACCAGCCTTCTGGCAGATCTCCTTCAGCGCTGTGGCTGTTTCCATTGCATGCGCAGCGGATTCAATCTGGCACGGCCCGGCAATCAGCACAAATGGCTGATCGTTCCCGATGTACAAAGAACCAAGCTGGAAATCTGAACCCGGTGCCTGCATCATGCTTTTTTAGCCTTTTCCAGCGCAGCCCCAACAAACCCCGCAAACAGCGGGTGCGGTGCAAACGGGCGAGACTTGAGTTCTGGATGATACTGCACAGCAATGAACCACGGATGATCTGGGTATTCCACCACTTCTGGCAAGATACCATCTGGTGAAAGGCCGGAAAACTTCATCCCGGCTTTTTCAAGCTGATCCTTGTAATGGATATTCACTTCATACCGATGGCGATGCCGCTCACGAATGGAGGCCGCGCTATACACTTCTGCAGCGCGGGAACCTTCAATCAACTTGGCGGGGTAAGCGCCCAGACGCATGGTGCCACCGAGTTCCCCACCTTCGCTCCGGCGCAGGCGTTCGTTACCGCGTGCCCATTCGGTCATCAGCCCCACCAGAGGCTCTTCCGTATAGCCAAATTCGGTGGAAGATGCGTTGGGCAGATCTGCCAGATTGCGGGCACATTCAATAACCGCCATCTGCATGCCAAAGCATATGCCAAGGAACGGAATACCTTTTTCACGCGCAAAACGAATGGCCTCAATTTTGCCCTGAGACCCACGCTCACCAAACCCGCCGGGCACCAGAATGGCATCTACACCGCCCAGTTTGGCTTCCAGTGATGCTGGATCTTTTTCAAAAACCTCTGCATCCACCCAATCCAAAATAACTTTGGTGCGGTGGGCAATGCCACCATGCAGCAGGGCTTCGTTCAGAGATTTGTAGCTATCCAGCAAGGCTGTATATTTGCCAACCACTGCAATGCGCACCTCGTTATCCGGGTGGCGGATGGCATCTACAATCTTTTCCCACCCCATCAGATCAGGTTCTTCTGCATGCGGCAGACCGAAGTAACGCAGCACTTCGGTATCCATACCCTCTGCATGGTAGGAGAGAGGGCAGGAGTAAATGGTGTCCACATCCCGCGCGGCAATAACGGCTTCTGGCCGCACGTTACAGAAATTGGCAATCTTGCGCCGCTCTGTTGGCGGAATGGGGCGATCACACCGGCACAGCAGAATCTGCGGCTGGATACCCACATTCTGCAATTCCTTAACAGAATGCTGGGTTGGCTTAGTTTTCAGCTCACCCGCAGAAGGGATCCATGGCAGCAGCGTAAGGTGCACAACCATGGTCTGATCCGGACCCAGATCATTGCGCAACTGACGGATAGCTTCCAGAAACGGCAGGCTTTCAATATCGCCAACAGTGCCACCAATTTCCACCAACACGAAATCCAGATCATCTGTATTGGCAACGACAATATCTTTAATGGCATCCGTAATATGCGGGATAACCTGCACGGTTGCGCCCAGATAATCACCACGCCGTTCACGGGCGATAACATCTGAATAAATTTTGCCTGTTGTGGTGTTGTCTTCCTTGGAAGCATTCACCCCTGTGAAGCGTTCATAATGGCCAAGATCAAGGTCTGTCTCGGCGCCATCCTCGGTCACAAACACTTCCCCGTGCTGGTAGGGGCTCATGGTGCCGGGATCAACGTTCAGGTAGGGATCAAGCTTGCGTAGGCGCACTTTGTAGCCACGCGTCTGCAACAGGGCAGCAAGGGCAGCAGATGCAATGCCTTTGCCAAGAGAGGATACCACACCACCGGTGATAAAAACAAAGCGGGTCATGAGCAGACTTCCTACACGGACAAGGCCGGGCGGGTAAAGATGGACAAACGCAAACTACCGCATGCCACAGGACATGCGGAGCTGAAGGGATAAAAGGGCTCTCTCCTCACACATAGCGGAAAGGAGAGAGAAACCTGCATTTTACGGATGCGCCGGAGTAGCTGGCTGCGGAGCCGGAGCCGTTGTTACCGGAGCAGCAGGTGCGGGTGTGGTGGCTGCTGGGGGCTGGGCCAGAATATCATGCCCTTCACCCGTAACAGAGCCTTTGTAAAGCACGGCCAGCAACAGGGAAAGCAGCATGAACACACCAGCCAGCACAGCCGTTGTGCGCGTAAGCAGGTTGGCTGTTCCACGGCCGGACATGAAAGCCCCCATGCCCTGGCTGCTGCCAATTCCAAGGCCACCGCCTTCACTCCGCTGAATTAGCACAACGCCAATCAGGGCTATGGTCACACAGAAATGCAGGATCAGCAGGGCTGTGGTCATGTCAGATTCCAGATCAGAACAGCAAATCAGGCAGCAGATGCTGCACTGACGATGGAAAGAAACGCGTCCGCCTTAAGGCTGGCACCGCCAACAAGCGCACCCGCCACTTCAGGAATGGGCAGGATGGTGGCCGCATTCCCGGCGTTTACGGACCCTCCATACAGGATTTTGATGACTTTTCCAGCCTCTCCAAACTGTCGCACCAATTCTTCACGCAGGAATTTCATGGTTTCGGCAATCTGATCAGTAGTGGCAGCAAGGCCTGTACCAATCGCCCAGATAGGCTCATATGCCAAAATACCGTTGAAACCATCGGGCAGAGAACCCTTGATCTGCCAACCCAGCGCATCAAAGTGCTCACCAGTTTCGCGCTGATCTTCTGTTTCACCAATACAGACAATAGGGGTTAACCCGGCTTTGGTGGCAGCCATGGCTTTTTCACGCACTGTTTCGTCCAGCTCACCGTGTTCCTGACGGCGTTCTGAATGACCCAGAACAACATAAGACACACCCAGATCAGCCAGCATGGGGGCCGAAATATCACCCGTATGCGCGCCGGAAACTTCCTGATGGCAATCCTGCGCACCCAACTTTACTGGGGTGGGCTTAAGCATATCTGTCAGCAGCCCAAGCTGGGTAAAAGGCGGGCACACCACCACATCAGCACTATTGGCGGGCAAGCCGCTGGTAATAGCCTTGACGAGTTCCTGCGAATCACGGCTTAGGCCATTCATTTTCCAGTTGCCGACAATAATCTGTCTGGTCATGCCCTGCTCCTTGCCTGTAGCGCGCCATGCCAACGGGCACGCGCGTTTTATAATATAGTTCTTCCATGAAGGCTAAACCATAGACGCCCCCTTTGGGGCAAGAGAGCAGGCAGCTTATTCTTGCCTGTCTGGCGTGCAGGCGCGGTTATGTCTGGTCAAGCACCGCAGCTACCCTTATGGTGCCGCGCCTGTGCATACCCTTTGTGGTATGATGTTTTTTAAGCATAGCTGTGGATCCATCGGGTCATGATTTCCTATCTACGTCGCGTTTTTGTTGAGTCCTGGCTAGGCCGGGTGACTGCAATTGTCATTTTTCTGGCCTTTGTCGGCTGGGGAATAGGCGATGTTATGGGCTATATGGGGGATGAAACCGATGTTGTTGCCAAAGTGGGGCAACAACAGGTTTCTGCCGATGATCTGGCCACAGCCCTGCAATCTGAACTACCAACCATTGCGCGCCGGATGGGGGTTACAGACCCATCACAAATTCCTCTGGCCATGCAGCGGCAGGTTGCTTACCAGATTCTGCACCGCCTGATTGGGCAGGCAGAACTGCTGAACACTGCACAGAAACTAAAAGTGGTGGTGCCTGATTCGGCTGTACGGGATGAAGTGTTCTCGCTCCCTTATTTTAAAGGAGCCAATGGCCAGTTTGACCGCGCCAGCTTCAATCAGAAGCTGCGTGACCGCGGGCTAACCGAGCAACGCTTTTTGGACATGGTGCGGAATGATCTAACAACCCGCACCATTCTACAGCCCTTGGCGCAGGCGGGCAGCGTTTCCGACACAATGCTTCAGCGTTTTCTAACCTACGGTGCAAAAACGCGCGTGGTAGATTTTGTGAGCATTCCATTTGACGCACAGCCGACCCCCAAAGTGCCAGATGATGCAGTGTTGCAGCGCTATTACAACAACCATCCGTGGATGTTCCGCACGCCAGAACTGCGCCATGCCAAAATTGTGGTGCTTTCCCCACAAACGGTGGCAGACGGCATCACTCTGGGTGAAGCTGACATCAAACGCATTTATGATGAGCAGAAATCTCGCTACGATGTGCCAGAAACGCGCGATATTCAGCTCATAACCCTGCAAGATCAGGCACAGGCCACCGCCATTGCCAATGCATGGAAAGTAGGTGGCAATTGGCAGGCTATCCAGAACAGCGCAAAAGATGCGGCTGCTGTAGAAATGCCAAATGCGCGCCCAGCCACCATTCCTTCTGCCACATTGCGACAGGCTGTTTTTCAGGCTCCAGAAGGACAGGTTAGCAGCCCACTTAAAACAGAAAGCGGATGGGCTGTTTTTCGCGTAACCAAAATAACAGCCCCGCACACCACGCCGTATGAGGACGCCAAAAAAGACATCCTCTCCCAGTATCGGGCTGCTGTTGCGCCATCTGTTGCGGGCGAACGCAAGCGCAAACTACAAGATGCCCTTGCCGGTAAGGGGCTGGAGGCTATTCCGGCAGACCTAGGTGCTGTTGCCACTGCGGGCACGCTGGATGCGCAGGGCATGACAGCAGATAAGGAGCCCGCACCGCTGCCCGCATCTGGCAAGCTGCGTGAAGCCATTATCCACCAGATTTTCACGCAAAAACCCGGTGCACGTGCAACGCTTGTTGATGGACCAGATAACAGCAGCTTTGCTGTGGAAGTGGATACAGCAACACCCGCAGCGCCACGCACCTTTGAGCAAGCACATGCAGACGTTCTGGCCGCATGGCAGGCTGAAGCCCGCAAACATGCAGCAAATGAGCAGGCAACAAGCCTGTATCTGGCAGCTAAAAACAAGCAGGCTCTGGGCACGACAAGCGCACCGGGCGCACAAATTACGCGGGATGCGGCATTCTCCTTCGCCAAGCCCAACAAAAACATACCTGCCGCACTAATGGATTATCTGCCGCGCATGCAGCCAGGACAGACGGTTATGGCGGAAGATGATGGCCACTTCCTGGTAGCCGTTGTCACAAAACTGTTCGTGCCTAATCCACCAGCTCCAGCCGATGGCGTACAGCGCCTGAAAGACTCTCTGGCACAGGCCGATAGTGATGATCTGGTTGCCAGTTATGTTGAAGCTTTAAGCAAACGCACACCGCCCCATATTAACGAACGTGCCGTTATGGCCACACTGTCTGCCACCGGATTTGGAGGAGAAGCCACGCCATGAGCATTACCGCACGCATTGCGCCTTCACCCTCTCTCCAGGAATGTGAGGCTGCTTGGGCACAAGGTCAGCCTTCTGTTGTGTTCTCTGTAGAAGCAGCGGATCTGCTTACGCCAGTTTCGGCCTATCTGCGCCTTGCGCGCTTTGATGGTGGCACAGGCAAAAACACACTGCTGCTGGAAAGCGTGGAAGGCGGCACATCTCGCGGGCGGTATTCTGTTATCGCCCTCAAGCCAGATATCATATGGACCTGCCATAACGGGCAGATCACACTGGATGAAAACCTAGAAAACCCAGATATTGCCCCGCGTATTCTTACAGAAAAGCCGCTGGAAAGCCTGCGAGCGCTTATCCATGCCACACATTTGGAACTGCCCGCAGGCGTCCCCCCTATGGTTGCAGGTCTGTTTGGATATTTGGGCTATGACATGGTGCGCCAGATGGAGCATCTGCCAGATGCCCCACCGGATGACCTGAATCTGCCTGAATCTATCCTTATGCGTCCCGGTCTTTTTGCTGTGTTTGATACAGTAAGTGACGAACTCATTCTGGCTGCACCAGTTCGCCCACAAAAAGATGAAACCGCAGCGCAAGCATGGGATAAAGCGCAGGACCTGCTACGCCGTGCACGAGAATGTTTGGCAGGCGCTCTTCCGCCATTACCCAAAACCCCAGAAAATCTGCCAGAACCAGCCGAACCGCGCTCTTCATTCAGTAAGGATGAGTTCTGTCAGGCTGTTGAGCGTATTCAAGATTATATTGCGGCTGGCGACGCCTTTCAGGTTGTGCCTAGCCAGCGTTTTTCTATGCCGTTTCCGCTGCCTTCTCTGGCACTGTATCGTACGCTGCGGCGTATCAATCCTGCGCCATTCCTGTTCCATCTGGATTTTGGTGAGTTCTCACTTGTCGGGTCCTCGCCCGAAATTCTGGTGCGTTTGCAGGATGGCACCATGACGGTACGTCCGCTTGCAGGCACACGCCCACGCGGCAAAACAGCCGAAGAAGATCTGCTGCTTGAAAAAGACCTTCTGGCCGACCAAAAAGAACTGGCCGAACACCTGATGCTGATAGACCTTGGCCGTAATGATGTAGGCCGCGTCAGCATTCCCGGCACGGTGAAAGTAACGGAACGATTCGTCATTGAGCGTTTCAGCCACGTCATGCACATCTCTTCTAACGTGCAGGGCACACTCAAACCGGATCTGGAAGCGCTGGATGCTCTTGTAGCCGCGTTCCCCGCAGGCACGCTTACGGGCGCGCCTAAAATCCGCGCCATGGAAATTATTGATGAAGTCGAGCGCACCCGCCGTGCCACCTATGCCGGGTGCATTGGCTATTTTGGTGCTGGCGGCAACATGGATACATGCATCGGGCTGCGTATGGCCGTTGTAAAAGACGGGCAAATGCATGTGCAAGCAGGCTGTGGCGTGGTGGCAGACAGTGTACCCGAAACGGAATATGAAGAAACACGCCATAAAGCCCGCGCCGTATTCCGCGCAGCAGAAGCTGCGCTAGAACAGGTAAGGGCAGGGCGTTCTTAATGTCGTTTCTGTTTCATTCTTATTTGACCCCAACAGCACATAAGGTCATCATTCGGCCATGATCCTTCTGATCGACAATTATGACAGCTTCACCTTCAACCTTGTTCACTACTTGGGTGAACTGGGTGTGCAATGTGACGTACGCCGCAATGATACCCTGAGCGCAGAAGATGCATTGGACCTTAAGCCAGATGCCATTGTGCTTTCTCCTGGCCCATGCTCCCCCAATGAAGCCGGCATCTGCTGTGATCTGATATCTGCTGCTGCCGGTAAGGTGCCGGTTTTTGGAGTATGTCTGGGGCATCAGGCTATTGGGCAGGTGTTTGGCGCAGAAGTCGTGCGTGCTCCTACGCCCATGCACGGCAAGGTGAGCCCCGTTTTCCATAATGGGCAAGATGTTTTTGCGGGGTTACCCAACCCATTCAATGCCACGCGCTACCATAGCCTCACGCTTGAACCGGCCAGCATTCCAGATGCTCTGGAAGTTACGGCCTGGACAGAAGACGGTGTGATTATGGGTGTGCGCCACCGGCAGTATCCCATCTCAGGCGTGCAGTTCCATCCGGAAAGCATTGCCTCGGAATACGGCCACGATCTGATGAAAAACTTTCTTTCCATCGCTGCTGCCTGGAAAGAAAAACAGGCCGTTGCCTGATGTCTGTTACCACGCAGGAAACTGTATCTCAGCAGGCAGGTGAACAGTTTTTTTCCTCCATTCTGGCACGTGTTGCTGAGGGACAAATACTCAGCGCAGCTGAAGCAGAATCCGCTTTTGGCGTGATTATGGATGGCCTGATTGCGCCAGAGCGCATTGCGGCTTTTCTTATGGCCTTACGTGTGCGCGGTGAAACACAGGATGAGCTGCTTGGCGGCGTAACCGCTTTACGAGCACGTATGCACAGCGTACCCGCCATGCCAGCCGATACAATAGATGTATGCGGCACTGGCGGAGATAATTACGGCACCCTCAATGTATCCACGGCCGTGGCTTTTGTGTTGGGTGCCTTGGGTGTGCCCGTTGCCAAGCATGGCAATAGAGCGATTTCTTCTCGATCAGGCGCTTCTGATGTGCTGGCCGCGTTAAGTGTGCCGCTTTCTGCCCGGGCGGAAGTTCTGGCGGAGCAGATGCAGGCGCATAAGGTCATCTTTTTATCCGCCCCACATCATCACCCCGCCATGCGTTTTGCTGCCCCGGTGCGTAAAGCCCTTGGGGTGCGCACGCTGTTTAATCTGATGGGGCCTTTGGTAAACCCAGCAGGTGTTAAACGGCAGCTTGTGGGTGTGTTCTCACCCGCATGGCTGGAACCTATGGTCAATGTGCTCAAAAATCTGGGCTCCCAGAAAGTCTGGGCCGTGTGCGGTCTGCCATCAGACGGGCAGGGCGGCATTGATGAAATTACACTAGCTGGCCCCACGCAGGTTGTGGCGCTGGAAGATGGTACCATCTGCTCATTTTCCATTACGCCGGAAATGGCTGGCCTTGCCTATGCTCCCGTCAGCGCCATATTGGGAGGAGATGCCCGATATAATGCGCAAGCTCTGGAAGCTTTGTTGCATGGCGTATCAGGGGCATATCGTGATACAGTTGTTTTGAACGCCGCCTGCGCACTCCATGTAGCAGGGCGGGTAACGCTCCTGCGGGACGGACGCATTGATCCGCAGGCCTTGCGGGAAAGTGTGGCTCTAGCTGCACGCCCACTGGATGATGGCACAGCTCTGGCAGTGCTAAATGGTTTGCGCGCTTCCAACCCGGATGCGCGCGCCTGAGACATGACAGGATAATCATGAACGATACACCACTCGCGTCCTCGGCAGCTTCTGCTTCGGACATTCTTGCCAGCAAGATTGACGAACTGCCGGATGTTCTCTCCCGCATCTGCGCACGCACCAAGCTGGAAGTTAAACATCGCTCCACCCTGATGTCCCTTAAGGAAATCACAGCCAAAGCGCAGGAAACCAAAGAGGCTCCACGTGGGTTTGGTCGGGCGCTGAAGGAAAAGGCTGCTGATCGGGCCGTTGGCCTAATTGCAGAAATCAAGAAGGCTTCTCCTTCAGCAGGGATTCTGCGCGAGACCTATGATCCCGCAGAAATTGCCGCAGAATATGAACAAGCCGGTGCTGCCTGCATTTCCGTGCTGACCGAAAGCTCCTGCTTTCATGGTGATAATGAAGATCTGGGCAAGGCGCGGGCTGCATGCTCCCTTCCAGTTCTGCGTAAGGATTTTATCCTTGATCCGTGGCAGGTTTATGAAAGCCGCATGATCGGGGCAGATTGCATTCTGCTGATTATGTCCATTCTGTCCGATGAAATGGCGCTGGAACTGGTTGACCACGCCAAAGGGCTGGACATGGATGTGCTGGTGGAAGTGCATGATGAGGAAGAACTCAACCGTGCCCTTGCGTTGGATACCTTCCTGATCGGTATCAATAACCGCAACCTTAAAACGCTTCAGACCAGTTTGGACACCACGCGGGAACTTTCTCCGCTAGTGCCGCCAGATCGGATTATTGTGTCTGAAAGCGGCATCAAAACGCATGAAGATATTGTACAGCTTTCTGGCATCGGTGTAACCGGCTTTCTGGTGGGTGAATCCCTTCTGCGTGATCCGCATCCGGGCGATGCCGCCAAAAAACTGCTGGGGCTGGCCTAACGTGCCCTCTCCAGCACTCACACATCTGGATGCGGCGGGGCATGCGCATATGGTGGATGTTTCCGCCAAAGCCGCCACACACCGCAAGGCTGTTGCCACCGGGGCTATTATTATGCAGCCCCAAACACTGGAAATGATCCTTTCAGGCGCAGCCTCAAAAGGTGATGTTCTGGCAACGGCCCGTATTGCTGGCATTATGGCCGCAAAAAAAACAGCAGATATTATCCCGCTCTGTCATCCGCTTAGCCTGAGCAGTGTAACTGTAGATCTAGCGCCAAATGATAACAGGATCGAGATTACCGCAACTGTTACAACAACCGGCGCAACCGGGGTGGAAATGGAAGCGTTAACCGCCGTGTCTGCCGCGGCCCTTACACTTTATGATATGTGCAAAGCAGTTGACCGCGGCATGCAGATAGAAAATATAAAGCTCCTTCACAAAAGTGGAGGGCGCTCAGGAGACTACAACGCTGCATAATGAATCATGCGAAACGCCATGCGGTTTTACTGGAGCTTTAGGAAACATCTGAAGCCCCGGAAACGGATGCTGCTGTTACGCACCATTTATTACGAAATGTTTACATATCGCAGAAGGTTCATCACGCATGGGAACGAACGCCAAACAGGTCGGCAAGGCAGGAAATAACGGTCCTTCCTTAACACGAGACCAGTTTCTTAAAGCCTACTATGACATGCTTCTGATCCGCCGCTTTGAAGAAAAAGCCGGGCAACTTTACGGCATGGGCCTGATTGGCGGTTTCTGCCACCTGTATATCGGGCAAGAAGCTGTGGTGGTTGGTATCCAGATGAGCCTGCATGAAGGCGATAAGCTGATTACATCTTACCGAGACCACGGCCAGATGCTGGTGGCGGGTATGACTCCTCGTGGCGTGATGGCCGAACTTACGGGCCGCTCTACCGGATATTCTCACGGTAAGGGCGGTTCCATGCATATGTTCTCCCGCGAGAAAAACTTTTATGGCGGCCACGGCATTGTTGGCGCGCAGGTTTCTCTGGGTATCGGGCTGGCGTTTGCCAATAAATACCGTGATACGGATGAAGTTTCCGTAGCTTACTTTGGTGATGGCGCAGCCAACCAAGGTCAGGTTTACGAAAGTTTCAACCTGGCTGCTCTGCTCAAACTTCCCTGTATTTTTGTTATTGAAAACAATCGTTACGGGATGGGCACCGCTATTGAGCGGGCATCTGCATCGCACGAATTGTACAAAAATGGCGAACCATGGGGCATTCCCGGCAAGCGGGTAGATGGCATGGATGTTGCTGCCGTATATGCCGCAGCCGAAGAAGCCGTAAAGCATTGCCGCGCAGGGAAGGGACCTTACCTACTGGAAATGATGACATATCGCTATCGCGGCCACTCCATGTCTGACCCGTCAAAATACCGCACGCGAGATGAGGTGGATGAAGTCCGCAAAACGCGTGATCCCATTGAACATGTCAAACACATCCTGCTGGATTCTGGCGTGACAGAAGCAGAACTGAAAACCATGGAAACCGAGATCAAGGGCATCGTGAACGACTCTGCGGAATTTGCGCAGACCAGCCCGGAACCAGATCCGGCCGAACTTTATACGGATGTTGTTCTGGAGGCTTGAGCATAAACATGGCGACTGAAATTTTAATGCCCGCCCTTTCTCCTACCATGACAGAGGGCAAACTGGCCCGCTGGCTGAAAAAGGAAGGGGACGCCGTAAACAGCGGTGACGTTCTGGCCGAGATTGAAACCGATAAAGCCACAATGGAAGTAGAAGCCATTGAAGAAGGTATTCTAGGCCGTATTCTCACACCAGAAGGCGCAGAAGGTGTTGCGGTAAACACACCTATTGCCATTCTGGTAGAAGAAGGTGAGGCAGTACCAGACAATATCGACACACCTAAAAATGTCGCACCTGCAGAAGCCGCGCCCGTAACCCAGCCAGTAGCCTCTGCTCCTGTAAGCGCACCGGTATCTGCCCCTGTTGAAGAAGAAAAAGACTGGGGTGAAACGCAGGAAATCACTGTGCGTGAAGCTCTGCGCGATGCACTGGCTGCCGAATTGCGGCATGATCCAGACGTGTTCCTGATGGGTGAAGAAGTTGCCCAGTATCAGGGTGCTTACAAAATCTCCCAAGGCCTGTTGCAGGAATTTGGTGATAAGCGCGTAATTGACATGCCTATTGCCGAACATGGCTTTACAGGCATGGCCGTGGGTGCTGCTCTTACTGGCCTCAAGCCCGTGGTGGAGTTCATGACCATGAACTTCTCCATGCAGGCTATTGACCATATCATCAACTCCGCAGCCAAAACGCTGTATATGTCTGGCGGCCAGATGGGGTGCCCCATTGTGTTCCGTGGCCCTAACGGCCCTGCATCCCGTGTGGGTGCTCAGCATTCTCAGTGTTATGGTAGCTGGTATGCCCATGTGCCGGGCCTAAAAGTGGTTGTGCCTTGGTCTTCTGCAGATGCCAAAGGCCTGCTGCGCGCCGCTATCCGTGATCCTAACCCCGTTGTGGTGCTGGAAAACGAAATTCTTTACGGGCGCAAATTCCCATGCCCGATTGATGAAGATTTCATTGTTCCCATCGGCAAAGCCAAGATCGAACGCGCTGGTTCGGATGTTACAATTGTTGCGTTCTCCATTGCTGTCACCACAGCGCTGGACGCTGCCGCCGAACTGGCCAAGCAGGGGATTGAGGCAGAAGTTATCAACCTGCGCAGTCTGCGTCCGCTGGATACAGATACAATTGTAGAAAGTGTAAAGAAAACCAGCCGCCTAGTAACGGTGGAAGAAGGCTGGCCATTTGCGGGCATTGGCGCAGAAGTTGCCATGCAGGTAATCGAACATGCGTTTGATTGGCTAGATGCCCCACCGGCCCGTGTAACGGGTGTGGATGTGCCCATGCCATTTGCCGCCAATCTGGAAAAACTGGCCCTACCACAGCCTGAAGATGTGGTTAAAGCCGCACTTGGCTTGATGTGAGGGAATGACAGATGGCGACTGAAATTTTAATGCCCGCCCTTTCTCCTACCATGACAGAGGGCAAACTGGCCCGCTGGCTGAAAAAGGAAGGGGACGCCGTAAACAGCGGTGACGTTCTGGCCGAGATTGAAACCGATAAAGCCACAATGGAAGTAGAAGCCATTGAAGAAGGTATTCTAGGCCGTATTCTCACACCAGAAGGCGCAGAAGGTGTTGCGGTAAACACACCTATTGCCATTCTGGTAGAAGAAGGTGAGGCAGTACCAGACAATATCGACACACCTAAAAACGTGGCTTCTGCCAGCCCTGCAACGGCACCGCAGGCTGCTGCGGCCTCTGCTCCTGTGGCAATGCAAGCCGCACCTGCACAGCGGGCAGGCAAGCCGCCTGTTGGCCGGGTTGTGGCTTCTCCGCTTGCGCGGCGCATTGCACACCAGAAGAACATTGATCTAGCAGCGGTTAAAGGCACGGGGCCGAATGGCCGTATTGTCAAACGGGATGTGGAGGCGGCTCTTAATAAAGCCCCAAGTGCAGGACAGGTAGCTTCTGCCATGCCTACATCTGGTGGCAGCAGTGCTGTGCCGCACACCACTATGCGTAAGGTTATTGCGCGACGCCTAAGTGAATCCAAAGCCACTATTCCGCACTTCTATGTCTCCATAGATGTGGAACTGGATGCGCTTCTGGCTTTGCGCGCGCAGCTTAATGCCATGTCTCCGGCAGAAGGGGCAGATGCCTTCAAGCTGTCTGTGAATGACATGCTCATTAAGGCTTCTGCCGTTGCCCTTAAACAGGTGCCAGAAGTTAATGCGTCTTACACCGAAGATGCCATGATCCTGCATGAAGATGCAGATATCTCGGTTGCAGTTTCTCTGGATGATGGGCTGATTACGCCTATCGTCAGACAGGCAGACCGCAAGAGCCTGAAAGACATCAGCCAGCAAGCTAAGGACCTGATTGCCCGCGCCCGTGCTGGTAAGCTAAAGCCGGAAGAATTCCAGGGTGGTACGTTCTCCATCTCCAACATGGGGATGTACGGCGTGAAGGACTTTGCTGCCATTGTTAACCCGCCGCAGGCAGCTATTCTCGCTATTGCAGCAGGTAAGAAGCAGGCTGTGGTTAAAGAGAATGAACTGGCCATTGCCACTGTTATGACCGTTACACTCTCGGTTGATCACCGTGTGGTGGATGGTGCTGCGGCGGCTCGCTGGCTTTCTGCTTTCCGTGCTGCGGTTGAATCTCCGCTCTCACTCGTTCTCTAACCGCGTGGCTTTCTGAGGATCAGGCATATTATGAGCCAGACTGATTTTGATATCATCGTTGTTGGCGGTGGGCCGGGCGGTTATGTGGCGGCACTTCGGGCAGCGCAGCTTAAGCTTTCCGTTGCTGTGGTGGAAGCAAACCATCTTGGGGGCATCTGCCTGAACTGGGGCTGTATTCCTACCAAAGCATTGCTGCGTGCTTCCGAGATCAACCATCTACTGCATGATCTTGGCCCATATGGGTTTAAAGCCGACGGCGTAAGCTTTGATTTTAAAGCAATTGTTGCACGCTCTCGCGCTGTGTCCAAACAGCTTGCATCTGGTGTGCAACACCTACTGAAAAAAGCCAAAGTTCCTGTTTTTAAAGGATTTGGTAAGCTGGATGGTGTTGCGGCCGGTGGCAAGCGTAAGGTGCTGGTGCAACCAGAAAGCGGCGCATCACAAACCCTTACCGCCAAACACGTTATTCTGGCTACAGGTGCACGTGCGCGTGCATTGCCAGGGCTGGAAGCAGACGGCAAGCTTGTCTGGTCTTACCGAGAAGCCTTAGTACCGGAAGAACTCCCCAAGCGGCTACTCGTCATTGGGTCTGGCGCTATCGGCACGGAATTTGCCTCGTTCTATCGCAATATGGGGTCTGAAGTGACACTAGTGGAAGTTGCGCCGCGAATTCTGCCCGTGGAAGACGAAGAAATCAGTGCCTTAGCCCGCAAGGAATTTGAAAAGCAGGGCATGCGTGTTCTTACCAGCGCCAAGGTGGGAGCACTGAAAAAAGGCAAGAACGACGTGACTGTGCCGGTAGAAATCGGCGGTAAAACGGAAACTATTACCGTGGACCGCGTCATTTCTGCCGTGGGCATTGTGGGCAATGTTGAAAATATCGGGCTGGAAGGCACCAAGATCAAAGTGGACCGCACGCATGTGGTCACAGATGATCTATGCCGCACGGGTGAACCGGGTGTTTACGCTATTGGTGACCTAGCCGGTGCCCCGTGGCTTGCCCATAAAGCCAGCCATGAAGCTGTGATGTGCGTTGAAGCCATTGCTGGCAAAACCGTGCACCCTATTGATGTTACAAAAATTCCGGGCTGCACATACTGTCGGCCTCAGGTAGCTTCTGTTGGGTATACGGAAGCTCGCGCCAAGGAAGCTGGTTACAAAGTACGCATTGGCAAATTCCCGCTTATGGCAAACGGTAAAGCACTTGCCATGGGTGAGCCTGAAGGCATGGTGAAAACCGTATTTGATGCCCAGACAGGCGAACTTCTGGGCGCGCATATGATTGGCGCGGAAGTTACGGAAATGATCCAGGGCTTTGTGATTGCCCGCACGGCAGAGCTTACCGAAGCCGAGCTGATGGAAACCATTTTTCCTCATCCCACCATCTCTGAATCCATGCACGAAGCCGTTCTGGCCGCTTATGGCGGAGCGCTACATTTCTAGTTTTGGTGTATCATCTCAAGGGTTTGATGTTGCCAGAGCACTATCTGGGGCGTTCCTGCCTTGACGCCACGGCAGGAGCGTTCCAGTTCTGTGGTAACCCTTGGCAAAAGCGGGCAAAGATATGTCTATTCGCGTTGTGATTGATCATCGAACAGGAGGCAGCAGCCCCAACAAGCTGCGTCATCCAGAAAAAGCACATCGGCCAGACAACCCCATAGCCCGCAAACCGGACTGGATACGCGTTAAGGCGCCCAATCACCCTGTTTACCACGAAACACGCGCGTTGATGCGTAGTAACAGACTGGTAACTGTGTGTGAGGAAGCCGCATGCCCCAACATTGGGGAATGCTGGTCTCAGCGTCATGCCACCATGATGATCATGGGGGAAATCTGCACCCGGGCTTGCGCATTCTGCAATGTTACTACCGGCCTACCGCATGCGTTGGATGCGGATGAACCCGCCCGTGTGGCAGAAGCCGTGGCACGGCTTGGGCTGCGGCATGTTGTTATTACATCCGTAGATCGGGATGATCTGGAAGATGGTGGTGCACACCATTTTGCCCGCGTTATTCATGCCATTCATGCAGCGGCACCAGAAACAACTATCGAAATCCTGACACCAGATTTTTTACGTAAAAAGAATGCGTTAGAAGTGGTTGTTGAAGCACGGCCTGATGTTTTTAACCACAATCTGGAAACTGTGCCACGCCTGTATCCGACCATCCGGCCGGGGGCACGTTATTATCAGTCTCTGCGGTTATTGGATCGGGTAAAACAGCTTGATGCATCCATCTTCACCAAATCCGGGCTGATGCTTGGATTAGGAGAAGAAAAAATGGAACTCGCTCAGGTCATGGATGATCTGCGCGTGGCAGATGTAGATTTTATTACAATGGGCCAGTATCTCCAGCCTACAGTCAAACATGCCCCTGTTGCACGTTTTGTTACCCCGGCAGAGTTTGAGGATTACGGCACAATGGCACGCGTAAAAGGCTTTTTACAGGTAAGTTCCAGCCCCCTTACGCGCTCCTCCTACCATGCCGATGCCGACTTTGCCGCACTGCGTGATGCACGCAATGCCCGCCTGAAGGAGGATCAGTAATGCCACAGCACGCAGAAAAGCGTGTTTTACCTTATCGCCCGGATCAGATTTTTGATCTTGTTGCCGATGTTGGCCAGTATCCCAAGTTTCTGCCTTGGTGTGTTGCAGCCAAAGTACGCACCCATACAGCTACAGAACTGGTTGCGGATCTGACCATTGGTTTTGGCCCGTTCCGGGAAAGTTTTACATCGCGCGTTACGCTAGATCGTCCATCATCTATTACTGTGCGATATGAGCGCGGGCCTTTTAGGTATTTGCGCAACATCTGGAAATTCACCGCAACGCCCGAAGGCTGCCTTGTGGAGTTTTTTGTAGATTTTGAATTCCGTTCACGCATTTTGCAGGCGGCTATTGGTGTTGTATTTACAGAAGCCACAAGGCTGATGGTTTCTGCCTTTATCAAGCGCGCGCGCGAAGTATATGGGCCGCCACAAACGCCAATCACCAACACAACAACAGCCTGTACCAGTGAACACCCCGCCACCTGAAAGCAGTGTGGGTATTTTCTTTGGTTTATTCCTTTGTTTCGGTTGAAACCCTGCTTATGATGCACGCAGGCAATTTTCTGTAACCTATTGTGGAATATGGGAATTGCCTGTGAAAAGGCGATTCAACCTTGCTGAAGGAATATATCCATATGAAAAAACTTTTTGCAGCGGCTCTGCTGGCATCTTCTGCAACTCTGGCTGTTGTGCCAGCTATGGCTGCTGAAACCGCAACGCATCACGGTATGCATGCTCACCATCATCATGAACATTGCCTGAAAGGCAAATGTGCTGCTGATGAAAAATCTGCACAGAACAATGGTGATGCTGAAACAGCAGATCTGAACGCCAAAAGCCTGGCCGCAGCGCAGAACAATCAGGTTCCTGCCATTGCTGGCGGAGCACCTGCTGTAACGGCCCCATCCGCACCGGCCCTTACGGCACCAAATGTATCAGCTTCCGGCATTCCGGCTCCGGTAGCTGCTGGCACAGGCGTAAAAGCACCTGCTCTGCCTACAGCTCCTACAGCTACAGTCCCCACAAATGCTCCACTGCCGGCACCTGTTCCGGTTCAGTAATTTAAGCATATGTGCTGCTGCCGACATTTGTTTCGGCAGCAGTATTTTTTGTAAGTTTTAGCCCAAACGCTGTAAAATCAGCTCAAATGCATGCAGCGCTGCTTGCGCTCTTACGTCTTCCCGGCTTCCAGAAAAAACCTGCTTGTCCGAGATAACAGCGTCATTTCTTACGGCCGTTGCAAACCATACCAGCCCTATGGGTTTTTCTGCTGTTCCGCCATCTGGCCCAGCTATGCCGGAAATAGCAACAGAAACAGAAGCAACCGGTGAAGCCTTTAAAGCACCTTCAGCCATTTTTTCCACGGTTTGCGCACTTACGGCTCCGTGCTTTTCCAATACTTTGGCCGGAACCCCCAGCACTTTTTGCTTCATGGTGTTGGAATACGTTACAAACCCGCCCTCCGTTACATCAGAAGAACCGGGAAAATGCGTTAGCATTGCTGCAACCAAGCCGCCTGTGCAGCTTTCCGCTGTTACCACATGCCCCTTTACCTGCCGTAAACGGGAAAGGGTGCGTTCAGCAGCAGCCAACACAGAGAACTCGGAAAAAGAAGCATCAGCAGCAGACATTGCCCAAACCTTCCGCTTAGTGTGATGTGCGCTCCATAACCGTACGCACACCTTTTACACATAACGCAGCCATAGCGCCTGCAATCACATCATCTCCCATCACACCTGTGGCATCGTGCCGTCTATCCAGCACGCCCACCGGGCCGGGCTTTGTAATGTCAAACAACCGAAAAAAGGCAAATGCTAGCAGAGGGTACATCCAGAACCATTTTTCACGGGCCTGTTCCCCTGTTTTGGGCAGGCACGCCAGCAGAGCTATCCACATGCCAGCCACTTCATCAATCACAATCCAACTGTGATCTTCGCCTTTGCCGCTGCGTTTTGTGGCCCACCAACCCACCACGGTTACAGCTGTAATACCTGCCACCAAAAGCCGCGGGCGCTTTAACAAAGGCAGCCCCACCACCAATGCCGCCAAGGAACCAACCGTACCCGGCGCGCGAGGCGAAAGCCCACAACCACCAAATGTTGCAATCAGCCGTGCTATATCCATTTTACTGGTTCCCCAACGCTACATAGATGGTCATGTTTTCCCACACACGCTGCACGTAATTCCGTGTTTCGGAATAGGGAATACTCTCAATCCAGTCGATCATCTCTTCAGCAGAAGCACCATTCTGGGCTGGGTTACCTGCGGCGCTTAACCAACGGGCCAAACGGGTAGGTCCACCATTATAGGCCGCAGCCATATACGGCACCACAGCCCCAAAGCGGGACTGAATATGCTCCAGATAAGCTGTACCCAAACGCATGTTGTTTTCTGGATCATGCAGCCCGGCAGCCGTTGCCGCAGAAGCGGGTAGACCCGTTACGCGCAGCATATCTCCTGCAGTGGAGGGCTTAAGCTGCATAAGCCCAATAGCGTTAGAGGGGCTAACGGCGTCAGGATTAAAGTTACTTTCCTGCCGCATCAAACCGAGTGCAATGCCCGCAGGCAAAGTGCTGGATGGCGGCGTATATGGCAGCGGCCAGCCAGAACGCAGCAAAAATACGCCATCTCGCCCTGCGTGGCGGGAAACGGTTACTGCTATATCCGGCAAACCCAACTGTGCAGACAAGGAAGAAAGCGCCAAACGCTGCGGCGTGCTTGTAACCTGCTGTTCCAGCATGTTCATGAAATCTCGCGCATGTGGACGGTCTCCCCATGAAACAAGGATCTGGGCTGCCTGCGCCAGTTCACTTCCAGAAACGTAAACATCTTCTGATGTGGTTGTTTCCGGATCACGCTCGGCTTTTAGGCGCGTGCGCGTTTCCTCTGGCACATTGGCGGGGTCCAGCAGCACATTGTTACGACCTTCCAGCGCTGCGGCGGCCATTTGCCCATAAAATGTGCCGGGCAGCGCGGCAGCCTGCTGCCAATTTGCATGGGCCGATGCAGAATCTCCCGCAGCAGCACGTGCCCGCCCAAGCCAGTAAAAGCCACGACTACGTGTAATAAGGGCTGAGGACTGTGCAAGCGGACGGAAAAAAGTTTCTGCTGTTGCGGGATCATGCTGAAGGCGCAAGGCAATCCAACCGGAAAGGAACTGCGCATCCAGCCTGTTTGTTGGTGTTGTAGCTGTATCATTTGCCACGGCAAAAGCATCTGCGGCACGACCAGCCTGAATCAGTTCACGCGCCAGCGTATCCCGTTCCCGCCAGAATGAGGCGCCATGCGTGCTGCGTTCGGCATCTACACCAGCACCTTTCCAAAGAGCCACAGCCTCATCATAACGCTGTTGTTTACGCAACCACCGCGCATGATCGAGAATAAGGTACGGATCAGACCGCTGATTGGCGGGCAGGGCGGCTGCTAGTGTTTCTGCTGCCGGGTCATCCGCACGGAAAGCCAAGCGGGCCTGAGCCAGCGGCTGCTTCTGGGCAGAAAGATAGGGTAGGGTTTGCTTGGCAGCCGCGACCAGCCCATTTTTTTCTTCACGATCAAACCGCAACCATGAACGTTCTGGCGTTATGGCAGCTGCAAAATTACTTTGCAGAGCTGTAGCAGCGGAGCTGGCATCATTGCCATTTGCCCAAGCCTGCGCGGCCTCTGTATTTAAGCGTTTGCTTAAATCTGCCGAAGCTGGAACCTGCGTGGCACATTGCGCAAGAGCGGGGCCATATGTCAGATTTTGTGTGGCGCAAAGCCGGGCCAACACTGCCGGATCTGTTTCCTTGGCCAAAGCAAGTTGCATGCGCGATGTCAGTAATTGCCAGCGCGGCCATACCGGACGTGTTTGCAGGAAATCAGCATAAGCCTGCGCACTGTTCTGCGAGGATTTCACCAACCCCAGCCAGACTGTTAACCGGCTGGCGACATCACTTGTAGGAGGCGTGCCTTGGGCGGCCTGCTGCTCTGTTGGCCATGCCAAACGGTTTTCAGAGGCCCCTTGCTGTTCTGACGAGGAAGATGAGCAGGCGCTCAACCCCACACACGCCAGAGAAACAGCAGCCACAAGGCGGTATCGGTACGAAATCGCAAAACGTCTCATACCGCAGAATCAGCGCGTTTCCCGCGCGTTGGCAAGTGCTTTCCGCACCACTCACAAATCAATGGGGCAAATGCCCCCAAACTTCGCCGCCACCTTTAACAATCAGTTCAATAGCAACAGCCAGAACAATCAACAGGCCAACCCAGGAAATCCATTTGTACTTATCCAGCAGGCGCGCAATAACAGAAGCTGCCAGCCCCATAAGCAACACAGAAAGTGCCAGACCTGCTATCAGAATACCCGGATGCTCTCGCGCAGCACCGGCAACAGCCAGCACATTATCCAAGCTCATAGACAAATCAGCAATCAGAATACGGAAAATAGCTTTCCCCAAACTGCCTGGAGGAGCAGGGCCAGTATCATCATTCGCGTGGTTTTCCCGCATTTCGCGGTACATGCGCCAGCATACCCAAAGCAGCAAAAAGCCACCGGCCAGCGTAAGGCCCACAATTTCCAACAGCCGCACAGCCACCAAAGCCAGCAGAATACGGATAACAGCCGCCAGCCCTACACCGGCAAGAATAGCTTTCCGCCGCTGCTCGCCAGAAAGAGACCGCACCGCCATACCAATAACAACGGCGTTATCCCCCGCCAGTGTCACATCAATCAGCACAACCTGCAAAAAGGCGACAAATGCTGTCAGGCTGAAGGAATCTAGAAAGCCGTTCACGTGAGCTCCGATTCGTAAAACAGGGCACAAAATGCGCCCGAAAAGGTGGCAGTTTCGGGAAGGAATACAAAAAGTCAAAGTTTTCCGCTTTGCGGGCAGACGAAAGGCGCGAAATCCGCTAGAGAGACGCCACCTGTTGGCTTTATTGTTTTGGTTAAGGAATTTTGCGTTATGGTGCCGCGTTATACTCGCCCCGTCATGGCCGCCATCTGGTCTCCCACAAACCGCTATCGCATCTGGTTTGAAATTGAAGCGCTGGCGTGTGAAGCCATGGCTGAATATGGCACCGTGCCAAAGGAAGCCGCTAAGGTTGTGCGCGAAAAGGGCGATGCCGCAATGGCCGCTTTTTCTGATGCCGATCTGGCCCGCATTGATGAAATTGAAGCC
This sequence comes from Acetobacter ascendens, assembly GCF_001766235.1. Lineage (NCBI taxonomy): Bacteria > Pseudomonadati > Pseudomonadota > Alphaproteobacteria > Acetobacterales > Acetobacteraceae > Acetobacter > Acetobacter ascendens. The sequence goes on along the minus strand of NZ_CP015164.1, from coordinate 822,662 downwards.
GAAACCCGGCACGATGTCATTGCCTTCCTGACATGGCTGGCAGAAAAGGTTGGCCCAGAAAGCCGCTTTGTACATCTAGGCATGACATCATCCGATGTGCTGGATACCTGCTTGGCTGTGCAGCTTGTACAGGCCACAGACCTGCTTCTGAAAGATCTGGATGGTGTTCTGGATGCGCTGAAAACACGCGCTTTCGAACATAAGCATACTCTCACCATTGGTCGCAGCCACGGCATTCATGCTGAACCCACATCCTTCGGGCTGAAGCTGGCTGGCCATTACGCAGAATTCGCCCGTAACAAAGAACGGCTTGAAACAGCACGTGCTGAAATTGCCACCTGTGCCATTTCTGGCGCTGTAGGCACCTATGCGCATCTGGACCCACGCGTTGAATCCTATGTGGCAGAACGTTTGGGCCTGAAGCCGGAAACCGTTTCCACGCAGGTTATTCCGCGTGATCGGCATGCTGCTTATTTCTGTGCTCTGGCTGTGATTGCCAGCGGCATTGAACGTTTGGCCATTGAAGTACGCCACCTCCAGCGTTCTGAAGTGCGTGAAGCAGAAGAATTCTTCCATAAGGGCCAGAAGGGCTCTTCCGCCATGCCGCACAAGCGCAACCCGGTGCTGACAGAAAACCTGACAGGTCTGGCCCGCTTGGTACGCGCCGCTGTTATTCCGGCGCTGGAAGACGTGGCCCTGTGGCATGAGCGCGATATCAGCCATTCTTCCGTAGAACGGAACATCTGCCCAGATGCCACAATCGGGCTGGATTTTGCTCTTGTGCGCCTATCTGGCATGATCTCCAAAATGCTGGTGTATCCAGACCGCATGGCCGCCAACATTGAAAGTCTTGGCGGTGTGGTGCATTCCGGTGAGGTGCTGCTGGCACTGGCCAAAGCTGGCCTTTCACGTGAGGATGCCTACCGGATTGTGCAGCGTAATGCCATGGAAACATGGACCAAGCTGGGCACACCAGAATGCAAAACTTTCCGTGAAAATCTGGATGCAGATCCGGAAATTTCTGGCCGTATCTCTCCAGACGTTCTGGACGCGGCAATGGATAGCCGCCAGCACCTGAAAGCGCTGGATACCCAGTACGAAAAAATCTTTGGTGAAACAGGGCCCCGCCAGTAAGCAGGCTCCCTTGTCATAGCAGGATATATCTTCCTACCCGGAAGCCTGCTATGAACCATATTCTAGTATGTAAGGGGCCATACTGGCTGGCCCCTTGAATAATAGCCAGTTCTGCCCGAACTGGCTTTACCCTTTTTCGACAGGTAAGGATCATCATGGCCCGTCGGCGTCAGCTTTATGAAGGTAAAGCCAAAATCCTTTTTGAAGGCCCCGAACCTGGCACCCTTGTGCAATATTTCAAGGACGATGCCACAGTAGGGAACGGCGCAAAAAGCGGCGTAATTACCGGGAAAGGCGTTCTGAACAACCGTATCAGTGAATTTCTGATGCTGCGGTTGCAGGAAATCGGCATTCCCACGCACTTTATCCGCCGCATCAATATGCGTGAGCAGTTGGTAAAGGAAGTGGAAATCATTCCATTGGAAGTAGTTGTGCGCAATATTGCCGCTGGCAGCATTTCCAAGCGCTTTGATATTCCCGAAGGTGAGCGCCTGCCACGCCCGATTGTGGAATTCTATTACAAGAATGACGCGCTGGGTGATCCTCTGGTTTCAGAAGACCACATCATCGCCTTCGGCTGGGCCTGCCCGCACGATATGGAAGAAATTACCGGCATGGCCATGCGGGTAAATGATTTTCTGTGCGGCCTGTTCAGCGGCATTGGCATCCAGTTGGTAGACTTCAAACTGGAGTTCGGCCGCATCTGGGAAGGCGAAGATATGCAGATTGTACTGGCTGATGAAATCTCGCCAGATAACTGCCGCCTGTGGGATATGCACACAAACGAAAAACTGGATAAAGACCGGTTCCGCCGCGATATGGGCAACGTAAAAGAAGCCTATCAGGAAGTGGCGCGCCGCATGGGTATCCTGCCAGAAAACGGGGCAGGCGGAGATATGAAGGGGCCGGAAACGGTTCAGTAACCACGCTGGTGGCAACGGGAGCTTGAAAATGAAGGTACGTGTAACCGTCATGCTGAAAGACGGTGTTCTGGATCCGCAGGGCAAGGCCATTAGCCACGCATTGCAGACACTTGGCTTTGACGGCGTGCAAGATGTGCGCGTGGGCAAGGTGATTGAGCTGGATCTGCCCGGCGCAAAGGCAGAGGAAGCCCAGAAAAAGGCCGATGCCATGGCGTGTGATCTGCTGGCCAATCTGGTGATTGAAGATTACTCTGTAGAGGTGGTGGAATGAAGCGCACCCTCCTTGTAACTTTGGCCCTGGCATGTGCGGCACCGGGCTTTGCCCATGCCCAGCGCATTGCGCCCATGAAGGCAGGTAACTTTGCCCGCATTTGCGCACGTGCCACCGGCGCAGGCATTTGCGATGCCTATATTGGCGGCCTGACGGATGGTGTTTCTCTCTCCAAGATCAATGATCGGAACGAGGGTGATCCATCTGCGCCTGCAGGTTTTTGTGTGCCGACTACAGAAACCATGCCCGTTATGCGTTCCAAGGTTCTTGCTTGGCTGAAAGCGCATTCCGAAACACTGGACAAGCCGGTTGGTGAAAGTGTTTTTGCCGCCCTGCATGCCTCTTATCCGTGCAGTGTGAAAAAATGAAAGCAGCAATTATCGTATTCCCCGGCACGAACCGGGAGCGCGATATGGCCATTGCCCTCAAGCACGTTACAGGGCAGGCTCCGCGCATGATCTGGCACCATGAAACAGATCTGGGAGATACCGATCTGGTCGTGCTGCCAGGTGGTTTTAGCTATGGCGATTATCTGCGCTGTGGTGCTATGGCCGCGCATTCTCCCATCATGGGGGCTATCAAAGCCTTTGCCCAAAAGGGCGGCCATATCTTGGGTGTTTGCAACGGCTTCCAGATCTTAACGGAAACGGGGCTTTTGCCCGGTGCACTGTTGCGCAACGCCAATCTGCGCTTCCTCTCTCAGGATTGCTACCTGAAGGTGGAAGCCGAAAACACGCCTTTCACCCATAAGTGGAAAAAGGGCGATGTTTTCCGCACCCCACTGGCGCATGGTGATGGCAATTACACGGCAGATATTGCCACGCTGGAACGGCTTGAAGGCGAAGGCCTTGTGGCTTTCCGCTATGCCGATGCCAAAGGCAACGTGCAGGCTGATGATGCCACCAGTAACCCCAATGGCAGCGTTAACAGCATTGCGGGCATTCTTAGCGAAAACAAACGCATTTGCGGCATGATGCCTCATCCGGAAGATCTGGTTGATCCTCTGATGGGCGGTGAAGATGGTCTGCCGTTGTTCCAAGGTTTGGTGGAGGCTGTAGTCCGGTGAATAAGCCTGTAACCGTTGATGAATCTCTTGCCCGTGAATTCGGGCTGACATCTGAGGAATACGGCCGTGTGCTGTCCATTATGGGCCGCACCCCCAGCCTGACAGAGCTGGGCGTGTTCTCTGTGATGTGGTCGGAACACTGTTCTTACAAATCTTCCCGCAAGTGGCTGCGTACGCTGCCGACTAAAGCACCGTGGGTTATTCATGGCCCCGGTGAAAATGCTGGTGTGGTAGATATCGGGCAGGGCTATGCTGCCATCTTTAAGATGGAAAGCCATAACCACCCATCCTTTATCGAGCCTTATCAGGGTGCGGCCACGGGTGTTGGTGGTATTCTGCGCGATGTGTTCACTATGGGCGCACGCCCCATTGCCAACCTGAATGCCCTGCGTTTTGGGAGCCCAGAAAACCCCGTAACCCGCCGCGTTATTGATGGCGTAGTGCGTGGTATTGGCGGCTATGGTAACTGCGTTGGCGTGCCCACCGTAGGCGGAGAAATTAACTTCCACCCAGCCTATGATGGCAACCCGCTGGTAAACGCCATGACGGTTGGTTTGGCCCGTAAGGACCGTATCTTCCTTTCTGCCGCAGCAGGTGTTGGCAACCCGGTTGTTTACGTAGGCTCTCGCACAGGGCGCGATGGTATTCATGGTGCCACCATGTCTTCCGCCGAATTTGATGAAGATGCACTTTCCAAGCGCCCCACGGTGCAGGTAGGTGACCCCTTCATTGAAAAGCTGCTGATTGAAGCCTGCCTGGAACTGATGGCAACAGATGCCATTGTGGCTATTCAGGACATGGGCGCTGCCGGTCTGACATCTTCTTCCGTAGAAATGGCAGGCAAGGGCGGCGTAGGTATCGAGCTTGATCTGGATGCCGTGCCACAGCGTGAGCCGAATATGACGGCTTATGAAATGATGTTGTCTGAAAGCCAGGAACGCATGCTGATGGTGCTGCGCCCTGATCGGACAGACGTGGCCCGCAAGATCTTTGAAAAATGGGAACTGGATTTTGCCATTATCGGGCATCTGACAGATACCGGCCACATCGTAGTTAAGCACAAAGGGCAGTTGGAAGCAGATATTCCGCTGGACCCATTGGCAGAACAGGCCCCCATTTACGATCGCCCTGCAACGCCACCCAAAGCCCCGGCTCCGCTGGAAGGCGTGCATGCACCGCTTTCTTTAGATGCCACGTTGCTTAAGCTGGTAGGTTCGCCAGATCTGGCCTCTCGCGCATGGGTATGGAACCAGTATGACAGCACCGTAGGTGGGCAGACAGTCCGCCGCCCGGGCGCTGCTGATGCGGCCATTGTGAAGGTGGAAGATACAGACATCGGCCTGGCCATCACCACAGATTGCACCCCGCGCTACTGTCAGGCAGACCCCAAAACGGGTGGCGCACAGGCTGTTGCCGAGGCATGGCGTAACCTTACAGCCACCGGCGCACGCCCATTGGCGGTAACGGATAACCTGAACTTCGCCAACCCAGAAAAGCCCGAGATCATGGGCCAATTTGTGGCTGCGGTTGAAGGTATGGGGGAAGCCTGTTCAGCGCTGGATTTCCCGGTCGTTAGCGGCAACGTGTCTCTTTATAACGAAACACGTAACCCCGATGGCTCCACCACCGCCATTCTGCCCACACCCGCCATTGGTGCGTTGGGCGTTCTGGATGATGTTAACAAGGCTGTTGGCCTTGGTATGCAGCCAGAAACAGACGTGGTGCTGATTGGTGAAACCAAGGGTGAACTTGGCCAGACCATCTGGCTGCGTGAAATCCTTGGTCAGGAAGCTGGTGCAGCGCCGCCGGTCGATCTGGCCGCAGAAAAACGCAATGGTGACTTTGTGCGCAGCGCCATTCTGGATGGCACCATTACCGCATGCCATGACATTGCTGATGGTGGCATTATGGTTGCCGCCGCAGAAATGGTGATGGCAAGCGGCATTGGGTGTGAGCTGGAAAGCCCAGATTCCGGCATCCGGCCAGAAGCCTTCTGGTTTGGTGAAGATCAGGCCCGCTATCTGGCTTGTGTGGCAGACGGCAAAGCCCTGTGTGAACGCGCACAAGTAGCCGGTGTGCCAGCACGTATTATTGCCCGCTCAGGCGGAAATGATTTGATTCTGCCAAGCGGCGTCACCATATCCGCAGCACGCCTGAAAACGGCCCATGAAGCGTTTTTCCCGACGCTGATGGGCAACTAACAAAACAAGCGGGAAGGAAGCAGACCGATGGCAATGTCCGCCACAGAACTCGAAACCTATATCCGGCAGGCTTTTCCGGATGCCCAGATCAAGATTGATGATCTGGCTGGGGATGGTGACCATTATGCCTGTTCCGTGGTGAGCGAAGCCTTCCGGGGCCTTTCACGCGTGCGGCAGCATCAGCTTGTCTATCAGGCCCTGCAAGGCCACATGGGCGGCAAGCTGCATGCGCTGGCGCTTACAACTTCTGCTCCCTAATCACTTAGCTTTAAGGATATCAGACCATGACAGATACAGCACAGCAGCGCATCAAGCAGGACATTGAAGCCAACCCCGTTATGCTGTTCATGAAAGGGGATGCCGATTTCCCTCAGTGCGGTTTTTCTGCGCGCGTTGTGCAGATTCTCCAGCACCTTGGCGTACCTTTCAAAACCGAAAACGTGCTGGCTGATCCGGGCATTCGCCAGGGCATTAAGGATTTCTCAAACTGGCCGACCATTCCCCAGCTTTACGTAAAAGGGGAATTCATTGGCGGGTGCGATATTGTTACCGAAATGTACCAGTCTGGTGAACTGCAAAACCTGTTCAAGGAAAAAAACATTCCTTGTAACGCCCCAGCCTGATTTTTAGGTTGTCAAGTGGGGGAGGGGCTGTATAGTCCCTAAAGAAAAGAGAAACAGGCTGGGATCAGATTAATGAAACGAGTTGCGGTTGTACGTGGCGCTCTTGCTCTTACAGCACTTGGCGTAGGGTTAGTCATCACTTCTTCCTCTGCTCGAGCAGAACGCATTATTTCTGATCTGGAAGCCAGCAAGCTGACTTTTGCGGCGCTTACAGCAGCGCCGCCGCCAGTTGTGCACCATGTGCGGCACGTTGCTGTGGCCAAGTCTTCACACCGTGTTGTTCTGGCTGCTGCCCAGCGTGGTAAAGCCCATAGCATGGTACGGCTTGTAAGCTATCATCCAGCACATGCCGTTTCTGCACATAGTGTAAAACATCGCCACCGCACCTGATCTTTTCTCTTTTTATACCCACGAATGTTTTAAAGGCGCTCCTGTTACAGAAGCGCCTTTTTTACATTTGGCGGAGAATATCTTCTAACCGTTCCATTTTGCCTGCATTATCAAACACAAACAGATCAAAACGCATTTCTTCGTATTGCCAATACGGATGTTTTTGCAACAAGCATTCCGCTGCCCGGAACAAGCGCCGCTGTTGCGCTGGTTGTAAACTTACCAATGCCTCTTCTATAGAACGCCGTTTTTTTACTTCCACAAAACACAGAACTGCTGCTTTACTGGCCACAATATCAATTTCGCCGCGGTGGGTGCGGGCTCTGCGCAAAAGCACAGTCCATCCGTCCTGCTCTAGCCAGTGGCAGGCTTGCTGTTCTGCAGCCACGCCTTGCGTGTAAGCAACACTGCCACTTCTTTGTTTCTGCAAAAATGCTGGCCCCTGTTTTGCAGCCACTTTGTTCGGTATCTTATAGACCAGCCCATTTTGTGTGAGCATTTTATCTATCATGTTGCCAGACTTATCCATTTCACCCTTTACGCTTGCGCTTACAGTTATCAGGTTTGTGCTGGTTGTTTCTGTCGGGTTGCACATTCTTCTTACAAAACGCAACACGGCATCTGCTATCGGGTGGATAGGCGCATGTGTTTTTATGCCGCTGCTGGGCACAACCCTTTATCTGATGTTTGGCATCAACCGCGTGACCCGCTTGGCCAAAAAGCTGGTAGGAGATCGGTCTCCCCGTAGGTTGGAAATAGATCAGCCTTCATCTTGGAACAGAGAGCTAGAAGGCCAGTTTGCGCCATTAGCACTTATGGTGGGCAAGCTCAGCAGTCGTGCTCTGGTAGGTGGCAATTCCATCATTCCGCTACATGATGGAGATGGCGGATACCCACATATGCTGGATGCCATAGAACACGCCAGCAAAAGTATTTTGCTATGTTCCTATATTTTCAGAGATGACAAAATTGGCGGCCTGTTTGCAGATAAACTGGTTGCAGCCCATAAACGCGGCGTGCAAGTACGTGTGCTGGTTGATGGCATAGGTAGCGGTTATTTTCTATCCCCCCTTTACCATCGGCTGCGGCGGGCAGGGGTGCCGTGCGCACGCTTTATGCATTCCTTACTGCCGTGGCGGATGCCTTTTATCAATTTGCGAGACCACCGCAAAATTCTGGTGGTAGATGGGCGTATCGGCTTTTTAGGCGGTCTGAATATTGCGGATGAAAACATGGTCTCCCGCAAACCCAAGCACCCGGTATCAGACACGCATTTTAAAGTAGAAGGCCCGGTGGTTCGTCAGTTGGCCGAGGCCGCCGCGTGGGATTGGTATTTTACCACGCAGGAACGCCTGCATGGTGATCTGTATTTTCAGGAGCATAAAAGCACAGGGGAATCACTGGCGCGTATTGTTACGGCTGGGCCAGATACGGATCTGGAAAAAATAGAATACACCATGTTGCAGGCCATCACGCTGGCCCGCAAAAACGTAAGGTTGATGACGCCTTATTTTTTACCGGGACAACGCCTTATGTCTGAACTGGGGCTGGCGGCTCTTCGCGGTGTGCAGGTTGATCTTGTCATACCCCGCCAGAGCAATCATCTCCCACTGGATTGGGCCTGTGCCGCAAATATCGCACCTTTGCTGAATGCAGGTGTACGGGTGTGGCTGGCAAATCCGCCATTCAACCATTCCAAGTTGATGGTGGTGGATCGCGCTTGGTCTTGTGTGGGAAGTTCCAATCTTGATATTCGTAGCCTCAGGCTGAATTTTGAAGTCAATATGGAAATCTACGATACCGTATTGGCTGAAATGCTGGATGATTTCATCACCAAGCATCGCAACAAACGGCTCACACATTATGATCTGGATAACCGCAACAAGATCATCCAAATTCGAGATGCGTTTGCCAGATTGTTCATGCCTTATCTGTAAAAACTACAGTCCAATCAAGGGCCGCAAAGTCACCGCAATAGGCCGGTGGTCCGAGGCAAAAACAGGCAGGACACGCGCGCTCAAACACTGCATGCCTTCCACTAAACACCGGTCAATTCTAATAGGCAGCAAATCCACCATCTGGTGTGTAGGGGCCTTAGGCCCAACATCCTTAAAGCCCGGCACCAATGTTGGGCCTAACAGGTTGAAATCCCCCAGAATGGCACATGGGGGAGAAAGCAGGGTGGCCAAGCGCCGCAACTGTTTACGGTTCAACATCTGCCCATGAGACAGATGGACATTGGCCAAGGAAAAATTCTCATACTCAATAATCTGAGCATGGCGCTTAAACAGCGGGCCAGAAGGAATGGTGCAGGCTCTGGGTGCACGCGCAAACGGAATACGGCTCCAACATGCTACACCATGAATACGCCCCGGCTGCGGGTTACGCGCATAGTGGCCGCCAATCACATCTGGCAGCACATCTATTTCTACCGTGGCCTCTTGCATAAGCAGCACATCGGGCTTTTCGGCCTCAATAAGGGCAGCAATATCATGTACGGTTGCCCCAGTGCGGCGTAGCAGATTCCAACTAATAACCCGCACGCCTTCCATATCACAGGCGACAAAGGAATGGGCTGACTTGCGACGCGCAAACTCAACCAGCCGAGAGAGTGGACGCCTCATGATGTCAGAGTCCTTTTTCATCCTGCGTAAGAGGTTGCGCGGCTTCATCCGCTGCAAATTCTGTTGTGAGTGTAAAGCCAATAGCGAGCAGAATAGGCCCCAGAAAAATACCTACACCACCAAAAGCCAGCAGGCCGCCAATAACGCCCAGCACTGTCAGCAAATAGGGAAGCTTACTGCCACGCGCAATAAACAGCGGGCGGATAAGGTGATCTGCACCTGAGATAACCAAAACACCATAAAGCAGTAGTAAAATGCCTTTTCCCGGATGGTGCATACCAAACAGCCATAGGGCAGCAGGTATCCACACCAAAGGCGCACCTATGGGGAAAACCGCCAAAAATGCTGCCAGCACACCTAAAATAACGGCTTCTCCAACCCCCAGCAGCCACAGGCCCAATCCTGTAAGAATACCCTGTATGATCGCGGTGCCCAAAATGCCATACACTGTTCCGCGTAATGTACTACCTACAATATGCAGGTGCCGCCCAGCCTGATGCCCTGCAATACGCACCATAACAGCTTGCACCGTATCCCATAACATGGGACCACTGAGCCAAAAAAAGAAGGCAATAAACAGCGCCATAACCAGATGTAGGGCACCATTGGCCATACGCATCAACACTTCGAGGAGAGATTGAATAATCTCGCCCGCATAGGGGCGCAGTTCATCCCCCACAGAGCTGATGTTGCGGCTCCAGCGCTCCCAATGATGGCTGATATCAGGCCCAAATGCAGGCAGTGATGTTATCCAATGGGGCAAGGGGGGTAGTTCATGAATAGTGCCAACAAACGCCATAACCTGTCGTGCCCAGCGTGGGCCGGATGATACGCAGGCAGATGCCAAAAACGCCAATGGCAACACCACACCTACAGCGCACAGTAGTGTCATGGTCAGGCTGGCAGCGTTTGGCCCCATACGGTGGCGCAAATGCTGGAACAATGGCCACGTTGTATAAGCCAGCACACCTGCCCACAACAGAGCGGAAGAAAAGGGTGCAAGCACCAGCACGCACCCATACGTAATGCCGCCCAAAAGCAGCAGCCGCATGATGCGTTCAGTAGAAGCGGGCTGACCAGTTGCCATTCAGCCATTAAATCATGAAATCTGGATTTTGTCTGGTGTGAAAACAAAACTTCTCCATGCACACTCAACATGACGCACCATGATGTTTTGTTTGCCAGCCAGACGGGGCTGTGTGATCTTTGCGGCAGAATATTCAAAATAACAATGGGTCAGGCAGCCGATATGTCACCTCTTATTTCCACTCAAAAACTGGCCGAAATGGTTGGCACATCCGGCCTGCATCTGCTGGATGCAACCGCTTTGCTGCCCGGAGAAACCTTTAACCCGCAGCAAAATTTTGCCGCAGCGCATATTCCCGGCAGCCGGTATTTTGATATCGAGCTGTTTTCTGACCCAGAAAGCGCATTGCCGCATACAGTCCCCTCTGCCGCGCGGTTTAGCCACCTGTTTGGCAGGCTGGGCATAACAACGCAGGACACCGTGGTTTTTTATGATCAGGGCAATGTTGCATCGGCTTGCCGCGGGTGGTGGTTAACGCGCCTGTTTGGGCATGAACGCAGCTTTATTCTTGATGGTGGATTACCCGCATGGGTGCGTGATGGGCACCCAACAGAAGCGGCTGCTCCTACTGCGGCGTTGCCAGCACCTTATCAGCCACGCACATGCTATAGGCATATTGTTGGTTTGGGGGACATGCTGGATATTGTAAAACACGGCACACGCCCCATTCTGGATGCCCGCAGCGCTGCCCGTTTTTATGGTGAAACGCCAGAACCTCGGCCTAATGTTGCCTCAGGCCACATGCCGGGTGCGCGTAATATGCCTTATAAAAACCTGCTGAATACAAAAGGGCAGTTTTTGCCCCCTGAACAGTTGTGCGCTCTCTTTGCACAAGCAGGCATTACGGAATCTGATGCCCCCATAACCACCTGCGGTTCCGGCATGACCGCAGCAGTGCTCACAGCAGGTCTGACTATTGCTGGGCTTAATATAGGTGCCTTGTATGATGGATCCTGGGCAGAATGGGGCAGTTTTCCCAATGCGCCCGTAACAGTGGAACGCACAGCATGACAGACGAAAACAGGGTTTCCGCCGGCTGGCTTAAACTTGCATCTTCCCTCAGCCATGTTGCCCGCCCACAAGCAACAGAGGCAGGAACCTACGTAAACCTGCCATTGGAACGTGGCTCTACCGTTGTGTTTCCATCTTTGGATGCCATGCAACAAACCGGCCGCAAGCGGTATGAGCATGTCAGCATTTATGGAGCCATGGGCTCGCCCACCCAGCATGAGTTGGAAAAGGCCATTGCCACCATAGAAGGTGGTACGGACACACAAATTGTCTGTTCTGGCCTAGCAGCCTGCACCACGCCGCTTCTGGCTTTTTTAAAAGCAGGAGACCACTGCCTGCTGGCAGATAACGTATATGGGCCCACCCGGCGCTTTGCAGAAAACATGCTCAAGCGCTTTGGAGTGGAAATTTCCTATTTTCCACCCTGTGCTGATGCCGCAACCATAACGGCCCTGATGCGACCCAATACGCGGGTTGTATTTACAGAAAGTCCCGGCAGCCACACGTTTGAGGTACAGGATGTTGCCATGCTGGCAGAAATTGCCCATGCGCATGGTGCCTTGCTGTTTTTTGATAACACATGGGGCTTTGGTATTTTTGCGCCATTCAAACATGGCGTGGATGTTTCTATTCAGGCACTTACAAAATACCCAGCAGGCCATTCTGATGTAATTGCTGGCGCCGTTACTGTTGCCGATACACGCCTATGGCATACATTGCGCGATGCCGCCATTCAGATGGGGCAGGTGGCTGGGCCTGATGAATGTTGGCTTACGCTGCGTGGCCTGCGCACTATGGGCGTACGGTTGGCGCAACAGGCAAAATCTGCCCTACATATTGCCAAATGGCTGCAAACTCGGCCGGAAGTGGCCCGCGTACTACACCCAGCCTTACCAGAATGCCCCGGCCATACGTATTGGAAGCGTGATTTTACCGGAGCAGGCAGCCTGTTTGGTGTTGTGCTGAAAGCCGATTACACAGTGCAGGACATGCAACGTATGATTGATGCCCTAAAGATGTATGGCATTGGCGCATCTTGGGGAGGGTATGAAAGCCTTATTCTTCCTACCACAGGAGGCATTCCCCGCAGCAGTGAATCCCCTGTGCAGGATGGTCCAGCTTTCCGCCTTCAGATTGGGCTGGAAAGCCCGGATGATCTGATTGCTGATCTGGAACAAGGCTTACAATTACTAACCAGTAAGTAACTTAGGAAGCACAACCACCAGCCGAGGTTAGTTGGCAGAACCTCGGCTGCGATAGGTGGCTGCTTCTGCCACATGCTGGGGTTGAATATCTGACTCACCAGCAAGATCTGCAATGCTGCGTGCCACGCGTAACATGCGCGTATAACCGCGCGCAGAAAACCGAAATCTGGCCGCTATAGCTTGTGCCATATTCTGTGCTTCTGCCGATACACACAAATCTTCCAATGCGGCTTCTGCATTCTTGCGTGCACCTTGCCGCTCTGCCTGCATCTGGCGCGCACACCGCACGCGCTCTGCTACCGTTGCGCTGCTTTCTCCCGCTGGGCCTGCCATATACCCCAAAGGTTCATAGGGCTGCATGGCAAGATGCATGTCTATTCTGTCCAGCAATGGGCCAGAAAGACGGTTCATGTAATCTTCACCACAGCGCGGGGCTTTGCGGCATTCCCGGCTGGCATCGCCCAGATAACCGCAGCGGCACGGGTTCATGGCCGCAATAAGCTGAAAACGGCCAGGGTACGTGATATGCACGGCAGCCCGCGCGATGCTGATCTGGCCGGTTTCCAATGGTTGCCTTAGTGCCTCTAACAGCCTGTCGGGTTGGTCATTTTGAGGGTTATAAGGCCGAGGCTGACCCGGCTTATGCCGCCTGAAGCCGTGCCATTCTTTTGCAGTTGTATGCGAGAGCGACGAGTGTCCATTCGGTCGTGACTTTTGCAAGGCTGCGCAGACTGAACCTTCTGAAGCCCATGATGCTTTTGATAATTCCAAAGACCGGCTCCACGGTCTGTTTTCGTAGTCTGTAAACATCTCCGGCTTCTGTGGTTTCCAGTCTCGCCTTCATGGCGAGCCGCCAGGGTTCGGTTATCCGGCGTGGCTCCTTTGCTTCGGGATGGGGTCGGAAGTCGTAAGGCCTGCGGGCACAGGGCCGTCCAATGGCGACCAGCGGATCAATGCCCTTTTCCTGCAGTTTCCGGACCGCCTGTCCGCTGGCGTAACCGGTGTCGGCAAGCACCTTCTCCGGGAGACCGATTGTGTCTTCCATCGACAGCACCGTGTCGGCAAAGGATGGCGCATCCGCTGACGTGGCGACAACGTCGGTTGTCACGATCAACTGACTGCCTTCGGCGCAGACCACGGCCTGGGCATTGTAAGCCTGCCGGAACTCGTGAGCGTCCGAACGCCGCATGAGGCGGCTGTCGGGATCGGTCAGACTGATCTGCCGGTCGGGTGGTGGTTCATCATCGGGCGGTTTGGGCGCCCGGCCGCGACGCCCTGTTTTTGCGTCATACACCGCCTTCTTTTTCTCGTATGCCGGTCGCGCCGCCTCGGCCTGCGCCTTCGCATCTGCTTCCAGCCGGGCGCAGGCTTCGTCCAGCTTCGCTTTCAGCGTTTCCCGTCGGGCAAGCTCTTCTGGCAGGGCCTGCGGATCTCTGTCTGTGGCATCCGCGTGCTCCGCCTGGTCCATCAGTTTCGCGATATCCACCGCCAGCTGTTCGCGCAGCGCCCTGATCCGGTCGTAGCGCAGGGAACGGTATTTCGAAGCGTCGGCATCAATTTTCGTGCCGTCGATCGATACTACACCCAGACGCAGCAGACCCGCCTCGCGCGCCAGAAGCAGAACCTGCGCAAATGCAGCTTCAATGGCTGTCCGGTTCGTCCGGCGGAAGGTCGCAATCGTATCATGATCCGGATGCAGGTTCGCCGCCACGAAGCGTACCCCGATGTCGCGATATGTCGCCCGCTCGATCCGGCGTGAGGAAAACAACCCGTTCGCATAGCTGAAGATCAGAAGGGCCAACATCAGACGCGGATGGTACTGTGCCTTGCCACCCGTGCGCACTGGCACGCAGAACGCACTCATCGGAACCCGCTCAACGGCGGCTACAATGAAATGCGCCATATCGTCAGCAGGAAGCCACGACTTCAGATCAGGAGGCAGAAGATACGGCTGAGACCGGTCAAACGGGATGAAGCTGCTCATCTCACCACCTTACAACCTTACCCCTTCACTGGGTAACCCAACCCGACAGGCTGCTAAAGCGGATCGGGAAAATTCTGGCAATTCATCCAGAAACAACACGCCCCGATGCGCCAGACTAATTTCACCCGGCCGCGCACGGGCTCCTCCACCCACTAAAGCGGGCAGACTGGCCGAATGGTGCGGATCACGAAAAGGCGGGCGTCTAATAGGTTTACCACCACCCAGCAAACCCGCCGCACTATAAATACGCGAAACATCTAGACTTTCTGCCAAAGAAAGATCTGGCAACAGACTTGGTAAACGTGCCGCCAGCATGGATTTGCCTGCACCCGGCGGCCCACTGAGCAGCAGAGAATGTCCGCCTGCTGCTGCAATTTCCAACGCGCGGCGGCCCGTTTCCATCCCGCGGATATCTGACAAATCGGGTTCAGATATCGGTTCATCTTCCTGTGCGGAAAAAGCCGGGGGAGATAAAACCTGTAGCCCGTTAAAATGATTGATAAGTGCGAGCAAATCTGGTGCGGCAAGAATGGAAATATCCCCACCACACAAGGCTTCCTGACCTTGCGCCGCAGGGCACACCAAACCCAAATTCATGGAAGCCGCTTCCAGGGAAGCGGAAAGCACACCCGCAACCGGGTTAAGCCGTCCATCTACGGCGTGTCGTCAGTTAAGCCCTGAGAGTGGCACGTGAGGGTTGTACTTTGTGTCTGCGTGTGCTGACTGTTTTCCCGTTTTTTTGGGGAGACAGACAGATGCGGCGCTATAGTTTACGCGATGACCAGTGGGAGCGGATAAAGGATCTTCTTCCTGGTCGAGAAGGCTATGTCGGCGGCACTGCGGTGAACAACCGTCTGTTCGTGGAGGCGGTGCTGTATCGCTATCGCGCGGGTATTCCATGGCGCGACCTTCCTGCCCGTTTCGGTGACTGGAAAAACGTGCACCGGCGTCTGCGCCGCTGGTGTGAAAGCGGCGTCATCGAACGGATATTTCGTTATCTGGCCGCTGATTACGACAACGAATACATGATGATCGACAGCACAATTGTCCGAGCGCATCAGCATAGTGCCGGAGCTCTCAAAAAAGGGGCACGGATCAGGCCATCGGACGATCACGAGGCGGGCTAACTACAAAGATCCATGCCATCTGCGACGCTCTGGGCAATCCAGTGGAACTCGGCATCACACCGGGACAGGATGCCGATATCACCCAGGCAGAACCACTTCTGGAAAACATCGAACCGGATGCTTTCCTTGCTGACAAGGCGTATGACGCGGACAGGTTGATCGATCGGCTGATACAGCGCGGGATTACCCCGGTCATCCCGCCAAAACGCAACAGAACGACACGACGGAAAACCGATTTTTCTCTCTACCGCGAACGGAACCTTGTTGAGAGGTTCTTCAATAAACTCAAGCAGTTTCGCGCTATCGCAACCCGCTACGATAAACTGAAATCGACCTTCCTCGCAGCCGTGCAGTTCGCCTCAATCATCATCCTGCTTAACTGACGACACGCCGTAGGGAAAGCTCACCCAAAGCGGCATAACGCGCCACTTCCTCACCCGGTATCACGCCCATGGCCGTTAGCAACGCCAACGCAATAGGAAGATCGAAATGCGATCCTTCCTTGGGTATATCCGCAGAAACCAGATTAACCAGAATACGCTTGGCAGGTAGTGCAAGCCCGATGGAAGTGAGTGCCGCTCGCACACGCTCACGCGCTTCTGCCACGGCTTTATCCGGCAGGCCAACCATGAGAAAAGCTGGCAAACCGCTGGAAATCTGCACTTCCACCCAAACAGGGCGGGCTTCTATGCCACAAAAGGCAAAACTGCGGATGCGGGAATTGAGTATTCCCGCCCCGACAGACACGCTTATTTACCTTTGTAAATCAGGCGTGCGCGGATTGTGCCTTCCATGCCACGCAAGTCCTGAAGAAGACGATCATCCAGTTCCGTGTTGCCGCCGGTATCGGCTTCAATCACCACGTAACCGATTTCTCCATCCGTCTGCAGGAACTGTGCCGTAACGTTGCAATCTGCATTCATGAAGATTTCGTTCAGGCGCATCATCATGCCAGGCACATTGCGGTGCGCGTGCATAAAGCGGGTGCCGCGTGGGCTTTGCGGCAACTGCACGCCGGGGAAGTTCACGGAGCCAAAGGTGGAACCCACATCGGAGTATTCCACCAGCTTGCGCGCCACTTCCACGCCAATGCGTTCCTGCGCTTCCACGGTAGAGCCACCAACGTGTGGAGAAAGGATAACGTTATCCAGCCCCTGCACAGGTGTTTCCAACTTGTCGTTCGGGCCTTTGGGTTCCTTGGGATACACATCAATAGCCGCACCCAGCAGATGGCCGCTTTTCAGTGCTTCTGCCAGCGCATCTAGATCAACCACATTGCCGCGTGCATTGTTGATGAGGAAAGAACCTTTCTTCATCGCCTTGATCTGGGCTTCACCCATCAGGTTCTTGGTTGTGGGCAACTGCGGAACGTGCAGACTCACAACATCGCTCTGCGCCAGCAGGTCTTCCAGCGTTTCTACCGGCAGCGCATTCCCGTGGCCTAGCTTGTCCACCACATCGTAATACACCACGCGCATGCCAAAAGCTTCTGCTAGCACAGAAAGCTGGGAGCCAATGGAGCCATAACCTACAATACCCAGCGTTTTACCGCGTACTTCCCAACTATTATGGGCGGATTTGGACCACTTACCTTCATGGCATTCCACAGAGCGTGGGAAAATGCGGCGCATGAGCATAACAATTTCGCCCATCACCAGTTCCGCCACGGAACGTGTGTTGCTGTAAGGTGCGTTAAAAACGGGAATACCGTTCATACGCGCGGCTTCAAGATCAACCTGATTGGTGCCGATGCAAAAGCAGCCAATGGCCATAAGCCGGTCTGCGCCATCCAGCACTTCCTTTGTCAGCTGCGTGCGGGAACGAATGCCAACAATATGCACACCTTCCAACGCCTCTTTAAGGACATCGCCCTCCAGCGCGCCTTTATGACGCACAACGTTTTCATACCCGCTGGCTTTAAGAAGGGCGACGGCACTATCGTGGATACCCTCCAGCAGCAGAATGCGGATCTTGTCCTTGGGGAGAGACAGGTGCGTGCTTGTGCTCATGTGGAACCGACCAAATAGCTGTTGTGCCGAGCCGC
Source organism: Acetobacter ascendens (assembly GCF_001766235.1). NCBI lineage: Bacteria > Pseudomonadati > Pseudomonadota > Alphaproteobacteria > Acetobacterales > Acetobacteraceae > Acetobacter > Acetobacter ascendens. Next base: position 804,972 of record NZ_CP015164.1, on the reverse strand, counting down.
AGACCTATCCCAAAAACTACAAAATTGATAGGGCCGCCGCATTAGAGATAAAGAAAAGATACCGAAATCTAGCGATCTGCCTGCAAGGTTGCCACGGCTTGCTGATGCAGGGAGGCCGAGCCAGCGGCCAGAACCGTGCGATCTCCATCCATCCGTAAGGGGGTGCCATCCCATGCTGTTATCACACCACCTGCGCCTTCAATAACGGGCACAAGGGCAGCCCAATCCCACGGATTCATGTCACATTCGGCTATCAGATCAATCTGCCCCAAAGCCAGCAGGCCATAGGCGTAGCAATCTCCGCCCCATGTCATGCGCTTGGCGCAGGCTTTCAGGGTTTTCCAGCCAGTGTGGGGGGCTAGTTCCAGCATTTCGGGGGATGTGCAGGACATTTCTGCAGCTTCCAGCGCCACGTTCTGGCGTGTGGCAGGCCGACCGCCCAACGGTGATGAAAACTGCGTAGGCTGACCTTTCACACCCAACCAGCGTTCATTCAGCACCGGCTGATCCAACAGCCCCAGCACCGGCACACCATGATGGCAAAGGGCAATCAACGTCCCAAACATGGGGCGCCCCGTTACAAAAGCCCGCGTGCCATCCACCGGGTCCAGCAGCCATTGCCACGGAGCCTCTGGGTTTTCGTGGCCGAATTCTTCACCAAACACGCCGTGATCAGGCAGGCGTTCAGCCAGAATGGCGCGCATCACACGTTCTGCACTGCGGTCTGCAATGGTTACAGGGCTTGCATCCTTTTTATCATCCACCGCCACATCTCGTCGGAACCACGGACGCACAACCGTGCGGGCGGCATCTGCCATCATGGTGGCGACATCTGTAAAAAGGCCGAGTTCTTCCGAATGTGTCATGGTGTGCATCCTGCCTGTGCGGGCGCAGCCTGCCCGCCGAGAGTGTGAAGAAATGCAATAACATCCGCCCGTTGGGCGGGATCTGGTATACCAGTGAGAGACATACGTGTACCGGGCGCAAAGCGGGCAGGGGCCATAAGCCAATCCGCTAGCATCTGGTCTGTCCAATGCTGGCCTGCATACTGCCGTAACGCCGCAGAATAGGTGTAGCCAGTGCATGATGCCACACCACGCCCAGCAACACCGGCTAGCGGCGGCCCGGCGTTTTCCGCGGCCCCACCAGCCAAGGCGTGGCACTGCGCGCAAACCTGCCTGACGGTTGCACCACCACGCTGCACATTGGCCTGCGTCATTAACGGAGCAATAGGTACGGGCTCTAACTCCGGCAAAGAAAAAGCGGGGCGGGCAGGGGCTGTATCTGGCACGGTGCTGCGTGCAGCAAACACACATGTTGCCAGCACTGCCGCACTAAGCACGGTGGAAACCGCTATTCTGTTCAGAAACCTGCCATCCATGCCCGGGAGGCACCTCGTTTTCTGCCGGTTGCGTTTACCGTGCAGCTTTCATAGACTGCGCGCCGCTTTCAACCGGCTATAGGACGAGCCGCTTTTCGGAGCAAGCTAATGGTTTCTTCTCTTGTTGTCATACCTGCCCGGCTTGCTTCCACACGCCTGCCGGGAAAGCCGCTGGCAGACATTGCTGGCCGCCCTATGGTTCTGCGTGTGTGGGATGCCGCCATGGCCGCCAATATCGGCCCGGTTATGGTGGCTGCGGCGGATCAGGAAATTTATGATGCCGTAACCGCAGCGGGTGGCACCGCGATTCTAACAGACCCTAACTTACCTTCCGGGTCAGACAGAGTATGGCAGGCCACCCAAGTATTTGACCCTGATGGTAAATATGACGTGCTGCTAAACCTACAGGGTGATCTGCCGACATTTGACCCACAGGCCCTACGCGCCGTTATGGATGTTATGGCCAACCCAACTTACGATGTGGGAACGTTGGTTGCACCTGTAACATCAGATGCAGAAAAGAACGCATCTTCCGTGGTGAAAGTCGCCTGTGATTTTTCAGGGGATACGCAAACTGCGCCCGCGCTTTATTTTTCCCGCCAGCCTATTCCGTGGGGCAATGGGCCGCTGTGGCACCATATTGGTGTATACGGGTGGCGTCGGGCTGCTTTGGAGCGATTTGTAGCCCTGCCACCATCTGGCTTGGAAAAGCGTGAAAGTTTGGAACAGCTTCGGGCGTTGGAATCTGGCATGCGTATTGGCTGCACACGCCTTGCATCAGCGCCATTTGGGGTGGATACACCAGAAGATCTGGAACGCGCACGCCGTGCATTTGGAGCATAATTGAGGCATGACACAAAAGGTTATCGCCTTTCAGGGCACACCGGGCGCATATTCAGATCTGGCCTGCCGTAATGCCAAACCGGGGTGGAAAACCCTGCCATGTCGCACTTTTGCCGATGCCATTGATGCCGTGCATCAGGGCCGGGCAGATTTGGCCATGCTAGCGTGCGAAAATAGTCTGGCCGGGCGCGTGCCGGATATTCATTCCTTATTGCCTGCTTCTGGCCTGCAAATTGTGGGAGAGCACTTTCAGAGGGTAGAACACTGCCTGCTGGCTGTACCCGGCACCCGTATGGAACAGGTGCGGCGCGTGCACACACACCCGGTAGCCTTAGGCCAAATCAGAAACCTGATCCGTGATTACAATCTGGAACCAGTAGCTGAGTTTGATACAGCGGGTGCTGCGGAGCTGGTAGCCTTATGGAAAAAACCAGAAGAAGCCGCTGTGGCTTCTGCCTTGGCAGCAGAACTTTACGGTCTGGAAATTCTTAAAAAGAATGTGGAAGACGCAGACCACAACACCACGCGTTTTTACATTGCCTCCCGCACGGCGGATCGTCCGCCGGTAGATACCTCCAATGTGATGACGACACTGATCTTCAGTGTCAAAAACCAACCCGGCGCGTTGTATAAAGTGTTGGGAGGGTTTGCCACCAACGGCGTAAACATGACCCGGCTGGAAAGCTACATGTCTGGTGAAACCTTTGCTGCCACCCGTTTTTTACTGGATGTTGATGGTCACCCAGATGATATACGGCTGAGCAAAGCACTAGCAGAACTTGATTTTTTTGCACAGAACACCACAATTCTAGGTGTCTACCCTCAATCGCCTTTCCGCCAGCATACTTCTCAGGATACGCCGTGCACTATGCCGGCACATGCCATTTCAGGATAAGTGACTGCCCATGTCTGATACCTTTTTCTCCGGGTCCATTACCGCGCTGATTACCCCCATGAACCGGGACGGCAGTCTGGATTTTGTCTCGTTCGAAAAACTGGTGGACTGGCAAATCCGTGAGGGAACATCTGCCCTGTGTGCTGTTGGCACAACAGGGGAAAGCCCAACCCTTTCTCATGCTGAGCACCATGCTGTTGTGGAACGTACCATAAAGGTATCGGCCGGGCGGGTTCCTGTTATTGCTGGGGTAGGCTCAAACAGCACATCCGAAGCCATAGATCTGGCACAGTATGCTGAAAAAGCCGGGGCAAATGCTGTATTGGTGGTAGCGCCTTATTACAACAAGCCCACGCAGGAAGGGCTTTACCGGCATTACATGGCTATTGCGGATGCCATTTCCATTCCGGTTATTCTTTACAATATTCCGGGCCGTTCCATTGTTGATATCAGCGTGGAAACCATGGCGCGTCTGGCACGGCACCCAAACATTATTGGCGTAAAAGATGCCACAGCCAATCTTCTGCGCCCATTGCAGGTACGCCGCGCGGTAGAAAAGCGCTTTAACCAGCTTTCTGGGGAAGATGGCACCGCCGTGGCTTTTCTGGCTGCGGGTGGTAATGGCTGCATTAGCGTAACGGCCAATGTTGCGCCTGCCTTGTGTGCCAATGTGCAAAAGGCGTGGCAGGAAGGCCGCGCGCAGGATGCTATTGCCATTCAGGATAAACTCCTGCCTTTGCATGATACGCTTTTTTGCGAAAGCAATCCGGCACCGGCCAAATACGCCGCCAGCCTGTTAGGGCTTGCTGGTGAAACCTGCCGCCTGCCACTTGCTCCGCTGACCGAACCTTCTCGCGAGAAAGTACGTGCTGCTCTTGTTGATGTCGGGCTACTGAACTGATGAGCTCCAAATCTGGAAAATCTGCCAAAAGCTCCATGATTTCTCATGGCATGGTGGCGCAAAACCGTAAGGCGCGCTTCAATTACAATATTCTGGAAACCATTGAAGCTGGCCTTGTGCTGAAAGGTGCCGAGGTTAAGAGCCTACGCCTTGGCCGTGCCACCATTAACGAAGCCTTTGCTAGCGAGCGGGATGGAGCATTATGGCTGTTTAACAGCTATATTCCTGAATATCAGGGGGGCGTTCTCTCTCGCTTTGATACGCGTGCTCCGCGTAAGCTGCTGATGCACCGTAAGGAAATGCGCAAGTTTATAGGTGCTATTGCCAAGCAGGGCGCGACACTTGTGCCTTTGAATGTGCATTTTAATGATAGAGGCTTGGCTAAAGTCACACTCGGCTTAGGCATTGGTAAGAAAAGCCACGACAAACGCCAGAGCATTGCAGACAGAGATTGGCAGCGCGATAAAGCACGCTTAATCCGAAATAAGGGGAAGGGGGACTACTAAACGCTCCCTTCCACTTTCTGAAGAGATTGTTGCTTTAGGCTCTAACCCCATAAAAAAACCCCGGCAAAACCGGGGTTTTTTCTTGAAACCTAATTGTAAAATCAGGATCAGGCCGGAGAAACTTCAGCAGCTTCTGGGCCTTTCTGGCCCTGAACCACCTTTACGTTTACACCCTGACCTTCGTTCAGTGCGCTCAGGCCAGACCGTTCCAGAGCAGAAGCATGAACGAAAATGTCCTTGCCACCGCTTTCCGGTGTGATGAAGCCAAAGCCTTTGACAGAGTTGTACCATTTTACGGTACCACGTGTACCTTCAGCCATGGACAGATCTGGAGCAGGGCGGCCAGCCGGACGGCTGCCAAAACCGGGGCGCGGTGCACGGGGGCGTTCTGGCTGAGCGGTGCTTTCGTCAACGGAAATAACTTCCGCAACCTGGCGACCTTTCGGGCCCTGGCCAATCCGTACAACCAGTGTCGCACCGGGGCTTACACCCTGATGGCCTGCCTGAGAGAGTGCATTGGCGTGCAGGAATACATCACCGGTGCCATCTGCCAGTTCAACAAAGCCGAAGCCTTTTTCGCTGTTGAACCACTTAACAGTTGCACCAACTTCCGGCCCGGAAGCCACAACCTGCGGACCACCAGCGCCACGGCGCGGTGCAAATCCACCACGGTCACCGCCACCAAAAGCAGGGCGCTCACCAAAGGAAGGCATGGACATGTAATCGTCATCAAATCCGCCGCGGCGAGGAAAACGAGAGCTGCGGTCGGTCCTGTTACTTTTCAACGGTCTTGATCCTGGAGTACGGAGAAGGCTGAAGCTTCTCCCGATATTGAAAAACGGGCAGTTTGCCGGAATGGGTTGACAGGTTTACGTATTTTGAAGAAAACGCCACCGTTCCCGTTCCTGAAAGCTGCAAATGCGCCCACTGTTTCCGTAGCACAGCCAACAGCGTGCGACTATAGAAAAGCATGAAATTGGCGGGAGTTTCACACACTTTTCTTAATCTCACGGTTATGTGATGTCTCTACCCCCATAACCGGTCGATGCTAGCATGATAGCCACAGCAGGACAGGATTAAGGGGAAACGGGCTTTCTTGTGTGGGTATTATCTATTAAGAACAGCCTAGAATCATGCCCGCACATGGCCAAATGGAAGAAAAAGCATGCCCGTAGTTTTAAAACGGCTTCGCGTACGGCGCCTTGCCCTTGCGTCTCTTATGCTGGCAGGGGCATCCGTGTGTTCTCTTTCTTCCGCCAAAGCAACTCCTGCCTCTGACAACAAAGGCACATGGACCCTTCAGGGTGAAAACGATGCCATCACCACCCTGAAAGGCACATCGGACCAATATTATACCAGCGGCCTGCGCTTTAACTGGACATCTGGCACCAACACGCTGCCCACCCCCATTGCCGCCATTAATAAGGCCATTTGGGGGGAAGGGGTGCAGCGTATTAGCATTGGTTTGCAGCAGCTCATCTTTACCCCGCGCAATACGCAGGTTTCCAGCCCGTGGGCTCCGGGGCAGGCGCAAACTGCCCGTATTAACGATAGGCCCTATTCCAGCCTGCTGCTGGGCACCGTGAATCTTATTAATGATACGGATAGAACCCGCAGCGTATTTGGCATTCAGTTTGGTATTATGGGGCCGGGCGGCTTGGGCGAACAGCTCCAGAACGGATTCCACGGCCTAATTGGCGATACCAAAAATCAGGGCTGGTCTCATCAGCTTAAAAACCAGCCCATCTTTCAGGTGCAGGGCGGGCGTATCTGGCGTTTGCCTTTGGCGCATGTATTTGGCGTGGAATTTGACATGCTGCCATCTGCCGCGGCTGCCATTGGTGATTACCAGATTTATGGCCGCATTGGGGATGTGTTCCGGATCGGGCAGGGGCTGGATAGTGATTTCGGCACACCTACCATTCAGGCTTCCGGCACAGATGGCACCGATGCTTATAAATCCCGGCGTCCTTTTTCATGGTACATCTTTGGCGGCGTAACGGGAGAGGCCGTTGGGTATGATGCCTCATTGCAAGGCAACACCATGCGCAGCAATTCCCTGCATGTGATTAAAAAATGGGATGTGGGTGAAATTCACGCCGGTTTGGCCTTCATGTTCTGCGGTTTGCGCATTTCCTACAGCCAGGTTTGGCAGACACAGCAGTTCACCACAGCCAAGTCTGGCCTGTTTAACTATGGTTCATTAATGGTTTCGGCAAAATTCTGATTCTTTTTTCTGCACCACAGAAGGGCGATTGCACAAAAAACAGGCATAAAAATTGTGCAATTTACGTGCGTTTGTGTTTTTTTCGTCACGAGGTCTTAAACCTGCCTGCTTTTGAGGCGTTAACATTCGTTTTCTCATAGCGTAGCGCGCTGCGGCTCTTTTACACTCCAAACATCAAGACCGAACCGGGATTGTAAGGGGGATAAAAGAAACCATGTCGCGCACAACAACATTTTCTCAGCAACACACCTGCCAGATCATCCCATTCCAGATGGAGATCACATCCCGCCAGCAGGCTTACCTCACCCGTTGGGTTCAGGCTGCTCAGCCCATGGGCATTTGCGATGCGGATGTTTTTGTATCTGAGCAGAAGCAGGCCGGCATTTCCGCTGGTTATGTTGTGGTATGGGTGCGCGAAACCCCAGATCCTGCTTACCAGATTTACTGTCACGGCAACCGCTGGATTGTTATGGATGCCATCCGTGACAATAAACTGGGTAGCTTTAACACTTTTGCCGATGCCCTAAACATGATCCGCCCCGTCATGCCGCACGAACAGGGTATTGTTGCCGCTTAAACGCCCCAGTTTAAGGTATTATTCCGGTTGACCGCCTTCTTCCCTTCCAAGGGAGGGGCGGCTTTTTTTTGCCCACTTACCTTGCACCAAATCATTACGAAATCCTGTTATTTCCATTTCAGGGATTGCCTCATGGGTTTCTCCTGCTGCAAGGACTACGCAGACCATCACCAGTTCGAGCAGATCTGAAAGGATCCTGAGATGACAAGCCTGACCCTCGCATATCCCGAAACCACCGTGCATGAGGCTACGGCAGCAGCAATCATCCGCGTTCTGGAAGCCAATGACGTAGAGCCCGATATTGTGACTGGCCCTAAAGACGTGCTGACAGACATGCTTAAAAAGGGTGAGGTTGATTTTTACGTGTCTGCATGGCTGCCGGATGAAGATGCTGGCATGCTGGCGCCTGGGATTCTTCCTCTTGGCAATTTATTTCGCCCAGCAGCCCATTGCTGCATTTCCGCAGAAGATACGCCGCTGACATCTTTGGACGATGTAGCACAGGCTGGGCCAGAACTTTCCCGCACCATTATCACACCCGCATCCTTGCAAAAGCACATGGAAAACGTGTTGCAGCAGTATGGGTTGGATACCGCTGGCTTCAGCCTGAAAGTGCTGCCGGATGAAGAAGCTCTGGCAGAACTCAACGCCGCTCTTAAGCGGGAAGAACTGGTGCTGATGCCGTTGTTTCAGCCTTGCTTCCTGTTTCACATTGGCGGTTTCCGTATTCTGAACGACCCCAAGAACGCATTAGGGGGCGAACAGGACGCGCGCATTCTGATCCGTGCAGAAACCAAGGATGAAATGGAGCAGGATCTTCTGGACGAACTGGATGAACTGATGCTGAGCGCCAAAATTATTAGCGCCATGGATTACGCCATGCGTGTTGAAGGCATGACAGCCGATGAAGCGGCAGAAGCCTGGCAGCGCGGCAAATTACTGCCCCGCTAAGGAAAGGCCGCGCCAGCATGACAGAGCAATCCCCCGCCGATACGCGCGATTCCAGCCTTGCCGCTCAGTATGAGGCGTATCCATACCCAGAAAGAAATCCGCAAGATGAGGCCAAACGCCTTTTAATAGGCAGCCCCAGCCATCTGCGGGAAATTGATTACTGGGTTTTTGGTGCAAAACGGCCGCAAAGCCAGCCTTTGCGTGCATTGGTGGCCGGGTGCGGCACGGGGGATGGCGCCATCATGCTGGCAACGCACCTACAGCGCGCCGGACGCCCCGGTGAGGTTGTATGTGTGGATCGCTCCCAAAAAGCGCTTTCCATTGCGCAGGCACGAGCGCAAGCGCGGGAACTGGCGAATATCCGCTTCATTCAGGGTTCTCTGACAGAGCTGGATACGCTGGATCTGGGTCTTTTTGATTATATTGATTGCTGTGGTGTGCTGCATCATCTGCCTGATCCTGATGCCGCATTGGCTCTACTGGAAAAGCACCTCGCCCCCGATGGCGGGATGGGGCTGATGGTCTATGCTCCCTACGGGCGCACTGGCGTTTACATGGTGCAGGATGCCCTCGAAAAAATTGCGCCTCATTCCGAAACACCTCAAGCTCGGCTGGATATGGCACGCCGCGTTATGCGCACGCTGCCAGCTACCGCGTGGCTACGGCAGAATGGCAACTTTGGAGATCACCTTTCCGGCGGCGATGCAGGATTATACGATCTGCTGCTGAACCCAAGAGATCGAGCTTATACCGTTACGGAGTTTTTGGAGTTTCTCGATAAAGCCGGGTTGGAACCTTCCTGCCTGATGGAACCGGCGCGGTATGATCCAACCCTGTTTTTGCCAGACCCACGCCTGCGTGCACGCATCAGCGGCCTACCATGGCAGCAGCAGGCCGCCATCGCGGAAGATCTGGCTGGCAATATGGCCACGCACGTTGCCTATGTTGTACGCAAAGGCGCACACATTACGCCGCCAGATCCGCTAGATTTTGCATCTGTGCCGGTTATGCGTGAAATACCGGGGGTAGAACTGGCCAAGCAGATGCGGCCAGATCACACATTACCTTTTGCTTTTGGCACGTTGGTTGTGCCCATTCCCTTACCGCCACAAATGCGCGGCATCCTGCCCTTAATTGACGGTGAGCGCACAGTTGGGGCTTTGGCAGAGGCCGTGGCAGCTCGTGGTATTTCGGAAAGCAAGTTCCGCAAAGTATGGGCTGAAGGCTTTACTACTTTGGAACGGCTTAACCGTGTGCTCTTGCGCCCGCCAGCCTGATTGCACCCATTACGGGGAGGAGATATGAAATGTCAGCACTACCCGTAATTATTTTTGGTGCAGCCCTCAACCCAGATGGCAGCCCTTCTGTCGCGCTGCTAAACCGGGTGCACTCAGCGCTGGTGTTTGGTGCAGCACATGGGCCTGTTGTGTATATTCCTACAGGTGGCGTGCCGCAAAACGGCCAGACAGAAGCAGATGTTATGGCCTCCCACCTGTTAAAGGCCGGAATTGCTCCAGAATATATTCTGCCCGAACCTACAGCGGGAGATACGTTTGATTCCGCCGTTGCTTGCACACGTTTGTTGCGTCTGGCTGGGTATTCTACTGCTCAGCCCATAGCTGTTGTTTCCAGCCCCTTACACCTGCCGCGCTGCGTTTTACTCATGCGCCTTGCTGGCTGGAAAGTACAGGCCGTGCCATTTTTACGTGCGCAATCGCATGTTCCTAATATGCGCAAAAAATTCCTGCGTATCGCGCATGAATGTCTTGCCCTACCGTGGGATGCACTGCTTGTTCTGGGCTGGCGTATTGTGCGGCGTTAAACTGCACCGTATTCTGCCGCCCGATTTCCTGCCGGTCTGCGTTTTGCGTGGCTTCCTTTTTACAGGCTGCTATTTTGCGCAAAGCATAACAAAGCAGCCCGCGCAGTTCATGATCTTGCCAAAACAGGTGGTTTCCATCCGTGTCTGGCAAGGAAAAATTTGGAACAGTGAGTATCATGGCCGTTTACGCATTTGTTTTTCCCGGACAGGGCAGCCAGTCTGTTGGCATGGGGCAGGAGCTTGCAGAAGCTTTTCCTGCGGCACGCTCTGTTTTTGAAGAAGTTGATGACGCCCTGGGCGAAAAACTCTCCAAAATCATTTTTGAAGGCCCGATGGAAAGCCTGACCAGCACAGAAAATGCCCAGCCCGCACTTATGGCAGTTTCCATGGCTGTTTTGCGCGTTCTGGAACAGGATGGCGGCTTGGATCTTGCTGGCAAAGTTACGTTGCTTGCTGGGCATTCTCTGGGTGAATATTCCGCTCTGGCGGCTGGGCGTGCCTTTGGTGTGGCAGAAGCTGCACGCCTGTTACGGCTACGCGGACAGGCCATGCAGAAAGCCGTTCCCGCAGGAGAAGGCGGCATGGCAGCCCTTATTGGCGTGACGTTGGCGCAGGCAGAAGACATCTGCACCAAAGGCGATGTGGAAATTGCCAATGATAACGGTGGTGGCCAGATTGTTATTTCCGGCAAGAGCGCAGGCATTGATGAAGCCATTGCCATCGCCAAGGAAATGAAGATCAAGCGGGCACTCAAGCTGCCAGTTTCCGCACCATTCCATTCTTCACTCATGAAACCGGCAGAACATGTTATGGCCGAAGCTCTGGCCAAAACTGAAATTGCCGCCCCAATTGTGCCCGTAATTGCCAACGTAACAGCCGAGCGCGAAACCGATGCCGATACGATTCGGCAAAATCTGGTGCGTCAGGTCACTGGCCGTGTGCGCTGGCGCGAAAGTGTGGCCGCTATGGTTGGTATGGGCGTAGATACATTTGTAGAAATTGGTGCAGGCAAAGTACTTTCCGGCCTTGTGCGCCGTATTGATTCTGAAGTGACTGGCCTTTCTGTGGGAACGCCCGCCGATATCGAATCTTTTCTGAAAACTCTGTAAAAACAGCGGGTAAATAAATATCATGTTCAAATTGGACGGAAAAACCGCACTGGTTACAGGTGCAACCGGCGGCATTGGCAGCGCCATTGCACGTTTACTGCACGCACAGGGCGCAAACGTGGTGCTATCTGGCACGCGTGAAGCCGTGTTGCAGAAGCAGGCAGAAGAACTGGGAGAAGGGCGCGCATTCTACGTGGCTGCCAACCTTTCTGACCCCAAAGAAGCAGATGGCCTAATTGCCAAGGCGGAAGAAGCCGCTGGGGCTCCCATTGATATTCTGGTGAACAATGCAGGCTTAACGCGCGATATGCTGGCCCTGCGCATGAAGGATGAAGACTGGGATCAGGTTCTGAATGTTGATCTGTCTTCTCCTTTCCGGCTGTGCCGTGCAGCACTTAAAGGCATGCTGCGCCGCCGGGCAGGGCGTATTATCAACATTTCCTCGGTTATCGGCGCCACTGGCAATGCCGGGCAGGCCAACTATGCTGCTGCAAAAGCTGGCATTGTGGGTATGAGCAAATCCTTGGCGCAGGAAGCCGGCCCACGCGGCGTAACCGTAAATGTTGTGGCCCCCGGCTTTATCGTAACCCCCATGACAGACGCTCTGCCAGATGCGCAGAAAGAAAAACTGCTGGGCGCGATTCCGCTGGGCCGCCAGGGTCAGCCAGAAGATGTGGCTTCTGCCGTGCTGTATCTGGCATCGGAACAAGCCGCATGGGTTACGGGCACCACGCTGCACGTAAACGGCGGCATGGCAATGGTTTAAGGGGTAACACCCTTAAACTTGGTCTCTATACTGCCTGCGCAGAAGAGAGGGTGCAAAATACTTTCAGATGTGGCAGACAGACTATGCAAACACGCACATGGCCGAGGGGCCGGAAGAAAGTCTTTTCCGGTTTGCCTTGGCTTGTGATGGAAAAACGTGCTAAGCGCCCGCAACCCCTGTTGCTGGGGAAGAATAACGGAAGCAGTGCTGTTTTCTATTCTTCTACCAACGGGGGTTGTGGTAGAGCAGGCACCAGAACAACCTGCCCGCATGTAAAACCGGGCCTATGGGATACAAAGACAGATGAGCGAAATCGCTGATAAGGTTAAGAAAATCGTGGTCGAGCATCTCGGCGTCGAGGAAAGCAAGGTCACACCGGATGCATCGTTCATCGATGACCTGGGCGCTGACAGCCTTGATACCGTTGAGCTGGTGATGGCGTTTGAAGAAGCCTTCAATGTCGAAATCCCGGAAGATGCAGCGGAAAAAATCACCACCGTTAAAGATGCTATCGATTACATCGAAAAGCAGAAAGCTGCCTGATTTTCAGGTACTTTTGCGTTTAACGGAAACTGTGGGTTCCTCTACTATTTGAGGGACCATATACGTGCAGAACAGGGAGCGGGCTGGTTTGTTGCAGTCGGCCGGAGTAAATTCTGGACGGAGACGGGTAGTCGTCACCGGAATGGGCATCGTCGGACCTCTGGGTCTGGGCGTTGAAAACGTATGGTCACGTCTGATTGCAGGCGAAAGCGGGATTGGTAGAATCACGCAGTTCGACCCAAGCGATCTGCCGGCCCATGTGGCTGGGGAAGTGCCGGAAGGGCCGACCGCAGAAGGAAAGCTTACACTTTCCGAGTGGATTTCCCCCAAAGACCAGCGCAAAATGGACCGCTTCATTCACATGGGGTTGGTGGCAGCAACGGAAGCGGTAGAGGATTCCGGTTGGAAACCCGAAACTGAAGAAGATAAATGCCGTACCGGTGTGATGATTGGCTCTGGCATTGGTGGTTTACAGACCATCTATGATGCCTCCATTACCGTGCATGAAGGTCGGGCGCGGCGTCTTTCGCCGTTCTTTATCCCGTCCGCTCTCATCAATCTGGTTTCTGGCCATGTTTCCATTAAATATGGTTTTCAGGGGCCAAATCATTCAGTTGTCACAGCTTGCGCCACCGGCGTGCATGCCATTGGTGATGCCGCGCGCATTATCATGTTTGGCGATGCCGATGTAATGGTAGCAGGTGGTGCAGAAGCAACCGTTTGCCCATTGGGTATCGCAGGCTTCTGCTCAGCTCGTGCACTGTCTACCGGCTTTAATGATACGCCCGGAAAAGCCTCCCGCCCATGGGATAAAGACCGTGATGGTTTTGTAATGGGTGAAGGTTCCGGCGTGTTAGTGCTGGAAGAATACGAACACGCCAAAGCCCGTGGCGCCAAAATTTATGGCGAAATTATCGGCTACGGCATGTCTGGTGATGCATACCATATTACCGCACCGGCAGAAGGCCATTACGGGGCATACCGTGCCATGCGCGCTGCGCTGAAAAGTGCAGACCTTACCCCGGCAGACATCAACTACGTAAATGCCCACGGCACCTCCACCATGGCGGATGACCTTGAGCTAGAAGCAGTTGAACGCCTGTTTGGTGATGATGCCCGTAAGCTGGCCATGTCTTCCACCAAATCTGCAACAGGCCATTTGCTTGGTGCCGCTGGTGCAGTGGAAGCTATTTTCTCCATTCTGGCCATTCGGGACAACGTGGCGCCGCCTACGCTGAACTTGGATAATCCATCGCGTGAAAGCGTGATTGACCGCATTGCCCACACGGCACAGCAGCGGGAAATTAACGTGGCTCTTTCCAACAGCTTTGGATTTGGCGGCACAAATGCCAGCCTGATTGTGCGTGGCGTCTAAACCAAAAAAGAAGCCTGCAAAACAGCCTACCAAAAAAGGTCGTGCTGCCCTGAAATGGCTAGGGGGCCTGTTTCTTCTTTCTGCATTAGCAGGAGGAGGAACAGGTTTTTTTGCATGGTATAGCTATATAAAACCGGGGCCCTTGCCAGAGGCCGCGGATGTTGTTGTGCCACATGGTGGCTACGCCAGCACAATAAGTGCGCTTCAACAAGCGCAAGTTCTGCCATCTGGCTGGTTAACAGATAAGCTGTTTGTAACGGCTATCTCTCTTACGCGTAAAAGTGGCCAACTACACGCCGCAGAACTGCATTTTCCACAACATGTTTCCATGCAGAATGTGCTGTTTATTCTGCGGCACGGCAGACCTGTTTTACATAAGTTGACCATTCCGGAAGGGCTTTCTGCCCACCAGATTCAGGCCGTTATTGCTTCTGCACCTTTTTTGGAAGGTGAGGCACCTTTGCCCGCAGAGGGCAGCACATTGCCGCAAACCTATAATTACCTGCGGAATAGCCAACGGATTGATATTGTAAAACGTGCACAAAATGCCATGCAAACGGCGCTTAATACCGTCTGGCAAAAGCATGATCCTGCTTTAGATGGTATTGTATCATCACCACAGGTTCTGCTTATTCTGGCATCTCTTATAGAAAAAGAAACATCCTTACCTGCAGAAAGACCCATGGTTGCGCGCGTTTTTCTAAACCGCCTGCAAAAGGGTATGAAACTGCAAACAGACCCAACCGTGATTTACGCCATAACGCATGGCAATCCACCGCTAGGGCGTGCTCTTACGCACACGGATCTCACTACGCCAGATCCATATAATACTTATGTTGTTACAGGGTTGCCTCCCGGGCCTATTTGCTCACCCGGTATTTCTTCATTAGAGGCTGCGGCACACCCTGCCAGTGGGGATGCTCTTTTCTTTGTCGCAAATGGCAATGGTGGGCATAATTTTTCCACCACACTGGCCGAACATAATCGGAATGTTTCTGCTTTTCGGCAACATAATACGCATTAAGCGCTTTTCACCCCCAAGGGCAAAAAGCGCTTAATCTTTAACCTAGAAAAACTTATCTAGAGGGGCTTAGGCTTTCCTGCTTGATGCCACCGCCACCAGATGCCCCAACAGTATCTGCGGCAAGAGCATCTGCATCGCTCTGAGAAACCGTGTTGCTGTTAGATGCGCGTGAGGATGTGGAAGACGCAGCACCTGTGCTTTTTGCCATAGCGGCATAACGCATCAGCACACTCCGCAGGGGGTCAGCATCCGGGTTGTTCACGCGCATGCTGACAACAATATCTTCTGGGCCAATGCTCTGCTTGTAGTATGCGCGGTTGGCATCGCTGTTCACGGTCAGTTTGCTACCACCCAAGGAAGCGCCAGCAAACACGCCCTGAGATTTCTGGGCAATCAGAATATCCGTATTGCGTGCGCCTGCATTTCCCTTAGCAACTGCCGTGCTCATGCTGGCAAAAGAGGCCCCTGCATTGGAAGAAAACTGGAACTGACTATCCAGCAGGGCCTGCAAACCGCGATCTGTCATGACAAAGAAAACGATCTCGGAACTCTGCACCCCAAACTGCAAACCGAATGATGCGGTGCTAAGGGTATAAAATGCCGGATCAGACCATGAACCACGAGCATCGCGCGCCAACAGTAGGCAGCCACCATGTGCACCACCAAAAGCAATAGACATGCGGAACATATCTGGGCACACCATGACAGCACGGGCTTTGGCCAGATTGGTTACCATCGGGCTTTGGCTGGTTGCGCCTACAAAAACATCCTGTACGCTCAGGGCAGCCTTATCAACCAGCGCCTGCGGCTTATCAGCCGCCTGAACCGGTGCCGCAACGCACAAAGAAAACGCAGCAGCTAAAGCCAGAGAAGCAGAAGAAAGGTGAGTAACCAGACGCATGCCGGAATTCTCCACAATAAGCCGGTAAATATGATCTGCTAGAAAGCACGCCTTTGTGGCCGCAGAAAGGCCCCGCGTGCATGTTTTTCACTTATGCCAGCGGAATAGATACTGCCTCGGAAAGAGCCTGCGCAATATGCGGGTTTGCTGCCATAATTGTGGCTGGCCCCGTTAGCCCGCCTTCTTGCAAAAAGGGTGAAACACGCGCCCCAGCTTCAGCCAGCAAGGGCAAGGCTGCGGCCACATCCCACAGGTTAATAACAATTTCGATATAGCCATCTAGCCGCCCGCTTGCCACATCAGCCAGCGCCAATGCACCACAGCCGCCTGAACGAGGCATGGTACCCATTGCCATAATGGCGTCCATTTTTTCCATGAACACAGGTTTGGGCACTCTGTTGCTCCAGCCCATTTCAATCATTGAGCTGGTAGGGTCCTTCACCGGAGAAGCCTGAATACGCTTGCCGTTCAAAAATGCGCCATATCCACGCAGGGCAGTGTACACTTCGCCCAAGGCGGGGGCATCAATCACACCGGCCACGGGTTCATCCCCATCCAACAAGCCGAGTGAAATACACCAACGACAACGCCCACGTGCGTAGTTAGAGGTGCCATCAATAGGGTCTACCACCCAGCGCAAGCTGCCTGTGCGCGCAACACCACCTTCCTCCCCCTGAAAGCCATCATCGGGGAAAAGAGCTTTCATACGGTTGGCAATAAAGGCTTCTACCGCGCCATCTGTTTCTGTCAGCCAATCCTGCGCAGATTTTTGCGATGCCTGCGGCCCACCCGGTGGCGGACGCATAGCCATGGCCATCTGTGCGGCATCATGCACCACAGCCCGTGCGGCTTCCAAACGTGTGGCAAGGGCAGGGCTGGGTGAAGACATATTGCTGTAACTCCTGATAAAATAAGGCATTAAAGGCTGAGCACATTATACGCCTTTACGTGCAGCAAGACGAGCGCGCAGGCCTGCATTCGGCCTATGCCTTACATGCACACACTCAAAAGACTAGGTCTTCCGCTTATAAAGTTCCTTGGGCCAACGCCGGTGTAACCACAGCCAGCTTTCTGGCTTGCGCCTTATCCACGTTTCAAGACGATCATTGATCATCTGCGCCAATGTGTGCAGGTCCTGCTTGCGGTCTCCCGTATCTGGCAGGTCCAACGGCGGCTCAACCACAATACGCAAGCGGGCAGGGCCTAGGCGTTCCACATATCCGGGAATAACCGGGCAGCGGTAACGCAGCGCCATAGCGGCAAGGGCTGGGGCTGTCATGGCAGGGCGGCCAAAGAACGACACCTCAATACCGTCATTCATTTTCTGGTCAACCAACATGCCCAATCTGCCACCTTTGGAAACATAAGAGAGTGCTTCCCGCGCACCTCTGGCACCTTTGGCAAACAATGGCACGGGCGTGTTGCCCATGGCTTTATCACGCAAACGGCGGATCATGCCATCTATCAGCGGGTTGCCTGCGGCCCTGTAAAAAGAAGCAAAAGGTGTGCCATGGCGTGCAACACCGGGAGGAAGCATTTCCCAGTTTCCGATATGGCCGGACACAAACAGAACAGGCCCACCTTTGCGCGCCTGTTCCTCCAGATATTCAGCACCCTGAACCTCAAAACCTGGGCCGGAAGGCGTGTTTTCCTGCAAGGCCGCAATATGAGGCAGTTCCCCAACTGTGCGGCCCAGATTTTCCCACACACCGTGTACAATCTGGCGGTGCTGCTGTGGGGTTAGCTCTGGCATAGCTAATTCCAGATTGCGATATGCCACACCAGAAACAGGGAGTTTGGGGCCTATAAAGCGGCAAACATTCCCCGCAACATTGGAAGCGGTAGAAGGTCCAAGCCATGTTAGAAACTTCAGCAACCCGCTTGCCAGAAGGGCCTCTGCCTGCATCAAGGCGGCCGTAAGGGCTTTGCTACTCATCTCGCTGATCCATTCAAAAACTGGTCTAGCAAGACGTGTGGTGCGGCAGGGTTCTGCCATACCAGATCTACCCCAACAGTTATAACTTTCTGGCGGAAATATTCAGGCAAACGCACAGCATCCTTGGGTGTTGTTACCAAACGCGCCTGCAGGGAAACGGCCATATCTGCCAGATGCTCCAAATCCTGTTGTTTATAAAAATAATGATCAGGAAAGGCTACGACCTGCTCTAATGCGACATTGCAGTTTTTAAGCCCTTCAAAAAACTTTTCTGGCCGCCCCAGCCCAGCAAATGCCACGCAACGCTGCCCTTGTAACGCGCTGACAGTATCGGACTGCCGCAGTTCTGCTTGCATAAGATGCGGTGTAACTTTTCCAAACTGTGCCAGAAATCCTGTTTTATCCGGCCCTATTAAAACAGTGACCTGCGCCCGCGCAAAGGCCTGCAATGGCTGCTCCCTTAACGGGCCTGCAGGCAAGACATGACCATTGCCCAAGCCCACACCGCCATCTACCACCAGCAAGGACAGATTTTTGTGAAGAGATGGATTTTGGAAGCCATCATCCATCAACAGGCAATCCGCGCCAGCAGCCACAGCCATTTGAGCAGAAACTGCGCGGTCTGCCCCAACCCATACAGGGCAAAGCTGTGCCAGCAGCAAGGGCTCATCCCCCACATCCTGTGCGGTGTGTTGTGCTGGGTTTACCCGTGTTATTGTGCGTAGGCGTCCGCCATATCCTCGCGTGAGGATATGAGGTTTTTTCCCCCGCAGGAGCAAGCGCGCTGCCAGATCTAGCACCACCGTGGTTTTACCTGTGCCACCTACGGAAATATTCCCGCAGCACAGCACGGGCACTGGTGCCGCCCAGCACATCTGGCGTTGCTTACGTGCCGTTATTGCCGCCACAATGGCAGAAAATGGAGATAACAGGAGCGGCCTTATTTTGGCAGAAGGCTGGCTCCAAAACGCAGGGGCACGCAGCCTTACCATATCTGCGTTAAAATATGCTTTGCCAGGCGTTCCGGCAGGTCTGCATTGGCCGTGGCAATGCGCTGCACATTATCGGCAAGCTGTTGGCGCTTGGCAGGATTGGCGAACATGTCTCGCACCCATGCAGCCAGTTCCTGCGCTGTGTTTACAATCATAATGCCCGCGGCCATGTGCTGAAAGGCATCTGTAAAGTTCTGCACCAATGGGCCAGATGCAATGGCACAGCCCAACCGTGCAGGCTCGAACGGATTATGCCCACCGCCACCGCCTAGTACACCGGGCAAGCTGTTGCCAATAAACACGCAGGGTGCCAAGCGGAAAAACAGCCCCAATTCACCCAGCGTATCGCACACCCAAAGCAGATCATCTTCTGTGGGAATTTGCCCAGCGCCACGGCGCGGCACATAGCCCAGCATAACGCTTAAATCTGCCCCGCGCTCTGGATGGCGCGGGATAACCAGCACCAACACATCTGGGCAATCTCGCCGGATCAACTTGGCAGCTTGAGCAATCTGCTGTTCTTCACCCGGATGAGTGGAAACTGCTGCAAAAATCCTGCGCCCAGCCAAATGTTCTTTCAGGCGAGCCAGTTCAGATTCATCTACCGGCAAGGGCGGGGCGGCGGTTTTTAGGTCTCCCGTTTCAAACAGTTTGGTAGCACCTAATTGTTGCAGCCGCTGGGCATCTTCATCAGAGCGGGCAGAGACCCACGCAAAGCGCTCCAGCATCCGCCGTGCCACACGCCCCATACGCCGCCATCCTTTAAAGGAAGATGCAGACATACGGCCATTTACCAGCATAACGGGAATATTACGTGTATGGCACAGCCCCAGCATATTGGGCCATAATTCGCTTTCTGTAAAAACAGCGGCCTTTGGCTGCCAGTAATCCAAAAAGCGTTTACCCCAACGCGGCACATCCAACGGCATGAACTGATGCACAACGCGCGGATGCGTAAGACGCTGTGCCAATAGGCGCGCCGCCGTGACTGTACCTGTTGTGACCAACACTTGAAAATCTGATTTCTGCGCCAGGCATGCAGAAACAAGCGGCAGGATAGAAACGGTTTCTCCCACACTGGCAGCGTGAAACCATATGAGATTTCCATTACCTCTAGAATGTGAAGGAAAGCCCATTTTTTCCCGCACACGGGATGGAATTTCTTTTCCTTTGGTTTGCCGCCATCTCAGAAAAAAGGGCAGAGCGGGGGAGAGAACAGTTGCGGCCACTTGCCACACACGCGAAGGCATAAGGGAGAGTGGGCTAAGGGCTACTCTTTCATGCGTATAGCCGGCAGGGGAAGACATGCTGGAAGGCTGTTGCGCAAGGCGCATCATATTATCCAGCGCGTGTTCCAGCTTTTGGGTAAATGTTTCACCGCCGCTGCCTTCTTCCTGATTATGCCGCTGCATATCTATAGGCGGTGCACATGCCACAGTACCGCGCCCAAAAGGCAGGGGGAAAATCATCCGGTCCCATGTTTTCAGTTGTATGCCTGTGCATGTTGCGCCCACCAGCACAATGGGTTTGCCTGCCAGCTTGGCAAGGGCCAGTGTGCCCTGCTGCGCCTGCCTGCGCGGGCCACGGGGGCCATCGGGCGTAATGGCAACAAGGGTGGCATTGCGCAAGCTTGCACGCATCCGCCTGAGCGCTGCGGCCCCACCTTTGTTTTTTCCTTTGGAATCTGATGATCCTGCAATGGACCAGATACGCCACGGAGCCACCACATCTGCAATCATGCGGCCATCACGGTTGCGGCTTATCAGCACACGTAGGCGGATATGGGGGTTCTGCGGCTCGGCCCACCACCATAAGACCGATGTTAAGGGCAACACTTCGTGCCAGAAAGCCACAACCGCTGTTTGCCCGTTCTGGCTGGTTAACAGCGGCCATGCCTGTTCGTTTACCCGAAACGTCCAGCGCGTTGTTTTAAGGGCAAACCCCAAGTACTGGCGTAAACTCCATACGCCAGCCTTACGGGCCATGTTTTTACAATCTGTCTTCAGGACACGCAGCATAATCACGCAGCCTGATTAGGAGAGAAATCTCCTGAATGCAAAACCTTCCGGCTTTTCGTTCAATACAGAAGGCTGATAGGCGATGGTGAAGCGATGATGTGCTTTTTCCCACACATCAATCTTGCTGCCTTCAGGAATAACTACCTGATCAACCCCGCAACGCAGCAGAAATTCGTATTGATCGGGCAGAAAATGCCCGGTTACACGAATTTTTCCCGCATAATGCAAGTGTTCACGTAAGCTCCGCGCCTGCGTAAATGCCCGTCCATCACGGAAAATGGGGAATGTCAGACATACAACATCAAGCCGGGGCAGAGCGGCTTTAAGGTCTTCCACCTGTTCATCCTGCTTGAGCAGAACACCCAAACGCCCTTTACCATTACGGCCCAAACCTTCAGCCAAACGCGCTAGCGGCACCAACACATCACCTTCCGGCAAGGGCTGATCATCCTGTGCGATCAGCCATGTGTCTTCAATAATCTGGCCGTTTTCAAACAGGGGCATAAGCTGCATCCTTGAAGGGGGCTGTGCCAAGACGGCGGCACGTATCAATAAACCGTTCTCCGGCCTCACGCTCGGCCAGATATGTATCTATGATCCGCGCCACGGCATCAACCGTTTCATCTTCAGAAAGTGCAGAACCCAGAATCTGCCCAACAGAGGCATCTTCCATCGCGCTGCCGCCCAGAGTGATCTGGAATGCTTCCTCACCCCGTTTATCAACGCCAAGAATACCAATATGGCCTGCATGATGATGCCCGCAGGCATTGATGCAGCCAGAGATATTCAGCCGCAGGTTACCAATTTCCTGCTGGAGTGCGGCATCTCCAAAGCGTTCGCTCAGCTTTTGCGCAATAGGGATGGAACGCGCATTGGCCAGTGCGCAATAATCCAGACCAGGGCAGGCAATAATGTCTGTCACCATCTCGATATTGGCCGTGCCCAGCCCATTTGCCTTAAGGATCTGCCACAGCTCATGCAGCGCATCTTGGCGCACATGGCCCAGAACCACATTCTGCAAATGCGTAATGCGCAGTTCGCCAAAGCTGTATTTGTCCGCCAGATCAGCCAGCAGATCCATCTGGGCAGATGTTACATCCCCCGGAATACCGCCAACCGGCTTGCAGGATATGGTAACACATGCGTAGCCAGGTTGTTTATGGGCATGCGTATTGGTGCGCACCCATTCATCAAATTGCGCATCTGCTTTCTGCTGGGCAGCCAAAGCTTCTGCCGCGCCATTTTCTGCCTGAAACTCTGGCGTGCCAAAACGGGCCTGAATGGCCGCAACAATTTCGGCTGGCAGGCGATAACGTGCCCGATCCATAGCCGCAAATTCTGTGTTCACCTTGGCCAGAAAAGCCTCTGCACCCAAAGCCTGCACCAGTATCTTGATACGGGCCTTGTACATGTTATCGCGCCGACCGTATGCGTTATAAACGCGCAGTACGGCTTCCAGATACGCAATCAGATCTTCTTCTGGCAGATCATCACGCAGTTTTACACCCACAATCGGGGTACGGCCCAAGCCACCGCCAACATACACTTCAAATACAGCACGGTCGTTTTCACCCTTGCGGGCCAGTAAGCCGATATCATGAAAGCGTGCGGCAACACGGTCCTGCTTGCTGCCGGAAATGGCAATCTTGAACTTACGCGGCAGGAACGTGAATTCTGGGTGCAGGGTAGACCACTGACGCAGGATTTCAGCATGCACGCGCGGGTCCAGCACCTCATCCGCCGCAGCGCCAGCAAACTGGTCTGACGTGACGTTACGGATACAATTACCGCTGGTTTGGATGGCATGCATTTCTGCATCGGCCAGCACATTCAGGATATCGGGCGTATCTTCCAGCTTGATCCAGTTGAACTGAATATTCTGCCGCGTGGTGAAGTGCCCGTAATCCCGGTCATACGTTCTGGCAATATGTGCCAAGGCACGCATCTGGGAAGAGCTGAGCGTGCCATAGGGAATGGCCACACGCAGCATATAAGCATGCAACTGAAGGTACAGACCGTTCATCAACCGCAGGGGTTTGAACTCTTCTTCGGTCAGCTCTCCAGCGATACGACGCTGGACCTGATCCCGAAACTGCTCAACACGCTGCTTGAGAAACGTACGATCAACATCATCATACGCGTAACGGCCAACCGGAAGGGCAGGCTGGGTGGAATAAGACATGGCTTTAACTGTGTCCGTCTTGCTCTGCTGGTATCAGGCGCTGGCGTGTTGCGCAGCCTGCCATGCAGGTGTGAACTCGGCATGAACGCTTGGCCCAAGGGCACGAATACGCTCCCGCGTGGTTATGGGCAGCAAGCCAGACGATGTTTGCTCGACTTGTACACCATACACCCCAACCACTTCATCCGCAGCAGCTTTTGCGTTTTGGCGGGCCAGAACTTGTTCCATTTCCGCATTGGGGAAAGGGTGCGCCTGCTGGATAAAAAGTTGCCACTTACCTTGCGCATCCAACCATACAATGCGCCCATCAAGCAGACGGTTGGCTGTAACAACGCTCAGCCCCTGTTCATCCCGCCGATTGTTTCTCCGATCCAACGCTTATCCCTTTCTGCCCCGTGTGCAGGTTTAGAATTACACAACAGATGCGAGAATATCAATATGCCACGTATCAAAAACGTATCTTGAAGCACCCCCGGC
Organism: Acetobacter ascendens; assembly: GCF_001766235.1. Lineage (NCBI taxonomy): Bacteria > Pseudomonadati > Pseudomonadota > Alphaproteobacteria > Acetobacterales > Acetobacteraceae > Acetobacter > Acetobacter ascendens. The sequence goes on along the minus strand of NZ_CP015164.1, from coordinate 781,546 downwards.
ACCTCAAAATACACATAAGCTCTTAACAACCACCCACAAGGGCAAATAAGGCGGGTATTTTACACCCGCCTTATCAAACCAGAAGGCAATTAAGACTGCGCGCGGGCGCCGGTTTTGTTACGCACGGTGTCTTCTACAAAAGTCACCAGCGTTTTTGTGGCAGCCTCTACGCTATCCTTACCGGTTACCAGTCGCAGGGCAGGTATGCCTGGGGCTTCATACGGGGCATCAATGCCTGTAAAGCCGCTGATTTTTCCTGCGCGTGCGGCTGCATACAGGCCCTTGGGGTCTCGTTGTTCGCAAGTGCCAAGATCGGCATCTACAAACACTTCCTCAAACCCGTCTCCAATAATCTGGCGGGCCAGATCACGGTCGGAACGCAGTGGGGAGATCAGGGCCACAATCACAACCTGACCAGCATCACGCAGCAAGCGTGCTACTTCTGCAGCACGGCGCACGTTTTCGGTCCGATCAGCTTCAGAGAAGCCCAGATCTTTGCACAGGCCGGCACGCAGCGTATCACCATCCAGCACGGTTACATCCACACCATCTGCAAACAAACGGGTTTCTGCTGCACGGCCCAGCGTGCTTTTGCCAGAGCCAGATAGGCCGGTCAGCCAGAACACAGAGCCTTTGTGACCTTTGGCGCGTTCACGGTCCTGCACGGTAACGGTGCTAGCACTTGGGTGAATAACCTTTTCACCATCGGCAATATTGGCTGGGCCAATAATAGGCGCGCCGCCCACAATACGCTGTTGGCGGTCAACCAACACGCCGCGGCCATCTGTCGTGCCGGGGGTGAACGGGTCAAACTGAATGTTTTCTGCCGCAGACAGTACGATTTCCGCAAAACCTTCGGGCGGAACTTTGGTGCCGGGGTGTTCTGTCAGATCATCCAGATCCACCACTTTATCAATAGCCGTCACGGTAACAGCATGTTCTGCCGTGGCCAGACGTAGGCGGAAGTGTTCACCCACACGCAGCGGTTCCTGACGCAGCCAGAACAGGCGCACCCGCACGCGGGAGGCTTCCATTGGCCGTGCATCAGCATGATGCAGCAGGTCACCACGATCGGGAATCACGTCTGGTTCCAGCGTTACGGCGATGGACTGCCCAGCAGAGGCAGACACATGCGGCGCCGTATGCCAACTTTCAATCGAAGCAATGCGAGCAGGGGTTTTCTGCGTGCCGATAATAACCGTATCGCCCACGCGCACACGACCGCGCTCAACACGCCCAGCCACATAGCGGGTGTTATCAAAACGATATACGTCCTGCACCGGCAGACGCAACGCCAGTTCGGAGCGGGAAGCGGGTGAGGGCACGCTGGCCAGAGCTTCTGTCAGCGTAGGGCCTTTATACCACGGAGAGCGTTCTGAGCGGCTGGCAATGTTATCACCATCACGCGCAGAAGCCGGAACAAACAGAGCAGCTTCCAGCCCCAGTTTGTTGAGAAGTTCCGTTACAGACTTTTCGACCGCTTCTACCTTGGTCTGGTCGAAATCAAGCAGATCCACCTTGTTCAGCAGCACAATAACATGGCGAATGCCGATAAGGTGCAGCAGCATGGCGTGCCGGCGTGTCTGCTCACGCGCACCTTCCTGTGCATCCACCACCAGCACGGCGGCTTCTGCATCGGCGGCACCTGTAATCATGTTACGCAGGAACTGGCGGTGTCCCGGCGCATCCACAATCACAAATTCGCGCTGGCCCAAGCGAAACGGAATGCGGGTGGAATCAACCGTAACGCCCTGATCGCGCTCGATTTGAAGGGAGTCCAGCAAGAAGCTCCATTCAATCTTCAGGCCGCGCTTTTTGGACGATTCAATAATCTGGGCAACCTTACCATCCTGAAGGCTGTCCGTATCGTGCAGCAAACGCCCGATTAGGGTGGATTTACCGTGGTCAACGTGCCCCACAATCACGATTGGCGTGGCGGCATCCTGAGATGAATAAATTTTTTCGCTCATGATATTCTATTTCCAGTCCACGCCGTAATCAGAGGTAACCCGCCACACGCAGGCGTTCAAAAGCATCTTCGGATTCATGATCCATTGCGCGGCCTGCGCGTTCAGACGTTTTGGTTGTTTCCAGTTCTTCAATCACTTCCGCCAAGGTGGAAGCGTTGCTTTCTACCGGGAAGGTGATGTCTGAATCACCCAAAGAGCGGTAACGCTTGCCGTTTTTGGAGAAATACAGATCAACCAGCGGAATGCCTTCCCGCTCGATATAGCGCCAGATATCAATTTCACGCCAAGCCAGCAGCGGATGCACGCGAATATGCATGCCTTCTTCGTGCGGAGTTGCGTACTGATCCCAGAATTCGGGCGGCTGGTTACGAATATCCCATTTATGGCTGGCACCACGCGGGCTGAAAACACGTTCCTTGGCGCGCGTTCCCTGCTCATCACGGCGGATACCGGCAATAACGCCTTGTAGCTTGTGCTTTTCGATCATGGCGGCAAGGCCTGCTGTTTTACGCGCAGCAGAACGAGCGGCAGGCGGAAGGGAAGGATCCATATCTTCTACCGGCGGGCACTCGCCCAGCAGCAGATTGAGATCCCATTTTTTGGCGTATTCATCGCGGAATTTGTACATTTCCGGGAACTTTTTGCCGGTATCAACATGCATGACAGGGAAGGGAACCCGGCCCAGAAACGCCTTTTTGGCCAGCCAGACCATAACATTGGAATCTTTACCCAAAGACCACAGCATGGCCAGAGGTTTGAGCTTTCTGTAAGCTTCTCTCAGAATAAAAACGCTCTGAGCTTCGAGTTGATCAAGATGATCCATGTTTCCGTTTCCGTAACCCTGTGTATGACACGATGTGGCTGAGGGTAAAATCAGCCGAAACCCGTTAGTGTTTGATATGGATGCCGCATTCGGTTTTGTTCAACCCGGCCCAGCGTCCGGCCCGTGCATCCTGCGCACCATTGACTGGTTGCGTGCATGGGGCGCAGCCGATGGAAAGATAGCCTTCCGCCACCAACGGGTGAGGAGGCAGCCCCCGGCGCTGCATTTCTTGCGTAATGTCTTCCGCACTCCAAAATGCAAGAGGGTTAAGCCGCAACTGCCCATCTTCTCGTAATTCCACAATTTCCAGCGTGGATCTTGTTGCAGCCTGCCCACGTTTACGCCCGGTAACCAGCGCTTCATAGGGCAGAGAAGCCACCTTTAGGGGCTCCACCTTGCGTAAGGCGCAGCAGGCATCAGGATCAAACGCCCACAATTCCCCCGTAGGATCCCGATTTTCGACCTGCTGGGGCTGTGGCGCCACGTCCTGAACGTTGGAAAGGTGCAGAAAATCTGCCAAATTCTGCCGATATTCAAGGGTTTGCGGAAAGTGTTTCCCGGCATTCAGAAACAGCACTTTCATGGCCGGATCAGCCTCTGCCACCATAGCCAGAAGCAACGCAGATTCCGCCCCAAAAGAGGAGAGGACAGCCAACCTGTCACCCAAAAGCTCACTTGCCTTGTGCAGCAGAAGAACTGGGTTCTCCTGCACGGGCACAAGCTGCTTTGCTATGGTCGCTGTATCATCAGAAAGAGCGGTCACTACACACAAACCCGTATGACAGAAAATGTAATTAACGACGTGATACAGATATAATAAGGAACCCACAACCCAAAATTCAACGTCGCAAGGGCCATATTCTCCAATTAACTATCATAACGAATAGTTATATAAGCGATCCCTCACGCACTCATGTTTTATAGTCCGTTTTGTTTGCATAATATATCTTATACAATTTATAGCCGTTTGAAAAATATTCAGACCCATCAATCATATCTGCACAGCACCCTCTCACACGCTCATTCTGACGCCCTAAAATTCTAAAATCGATCCACCCTACCGCCTAAAGCGCTCAAAATGCCCGATGCAAAGCCCCCTCATGGGTTAAAATCCCCTGCATCGAGCCAAAATTCATGTTCGATCGATCAAATTACTTTTTGGGCATCGGATTGTCCTTACGGAACAGCTCCCATTCTTCCATCACGCTACCGTCCGGCAGATGGCAGTAGCTGATCTGCCCTTTGTCTGTGCTTTCGGTGCTCAGCGTGCCACCCTTCTTCACACAATAAACTGCCGCCGGATTAGGCATCCGCAACGGCCGCACAGCTCGATTAGCATTTTCTTCATGCTGTTCATGGCAGCCACCCAAAATGCCGGTTAGTGCTACGGCAAGGATTGCGCCGGAAACGCCTTTTTTTGCAGACATTTTGTTCTCCTTCATTCCAGCCGCATCATGACAAGCTGAATTATAAACATTTAGTATGGCGTATAGCCCTGAATATGTCTTTAACAAGCAACGTGAAAACTGGCCTTGCTTGGATAAAAAGGCTATAAATCACTTTCCTTCTCTATAAATCTGGTTCGGTTTGCATTCCATGCCTGATGGTTCTTCCCCACTCGCTCACTCTTCTGTCACCTCCTCTTCGGAAGTCCGCCATGATTGGACGGTCGCAGAAGTTCAGGCTCTGCTTGACCTACCGTTTCCTGAGCTGATGTTCAGGGCACAAACGCTGCACCGTGCTGCGTTTGACCCAACGGAAACCCAAATTTCCACGTTGCTTTCCATTAAAACTGGTGGCTGCCCGGAAGATTGCGCCTACTGCCCACAAAGCGCCAAGCATGAGCAAGGCGTAAAGGCAGACAAGCTGATGGCTGTTGAAGCCGTGTTGACTGAGGCCAAAAAGGCCAAAGCCGCTGGGGCCAGCCGTTTTTGCATGGGGGCTGCTTGGCGTTCCCCCAAGGAACGTGATTTGGATACCGTGTGCGCCATGATTGAAGGCGTAAAGCAGTTGGGGATGGAAACCTGCGTAACGCTGGGCATGCTGGATAACGCGCAGGCCCATAAACTGCATGATGCCGGGCTGGATTATTACAACCATAATCTGGATACTTCCCCCGAATATTATGGGGAAATCATCAGCACCCGCACTTATCAGGAACGGCTGGATACGCTTTCCAACGTGCGGGATGCCGGCATCAATGTATGCTGCGGCGGCATTGTTGGTTTGGGTGAAAATGAAACAGATCGTGCTGGCCTGATTACGGCCCTTGCCACCCTGCCCGCACACCCTGAAAGCGTGCCGATCAATCTGCTGGTTAAAGTGGAAGGCACGCCGCTGGCCAAAGCAGACGAAGTGGAACCGCTTGATTTTGTGCGCATGATTGCCGCTGCCCGCATTACCATGCCCAAAAGCCGCGTACGCCTTGCTGCTGGCCGCGAAAACATGAGTGATGAAACACAGGCGCTCTGCTTTTTGGCTGGTGCCAACTCCATTTTCTATGGTGAACGCCTGCTGACCACCCCAAACCCACAAGCCACACGTGACAGAACTTTGCTGGATAAGCTTGGGATGCACACAACAGGCATTGGCCTACCTTCTGCATAATTCATGACGTATTCGGTTAAAGAAATTTTTCTTACTCTTCAGGGTGAAGGCGGACAGGCCGGTCGCGCGGCTGTTTTCTGCCGCTTTACAGGCTGCAACCTATGGTCTGGGCGAGAGGAAGATCGGGCTAAAGCCATCTGTCAGTTTTGCGATACCGATTTCATCGGCACAGATGGCGTGAACGGCGGCAAGTTTGAAAATGCGGTAGAACTGGCGGCAACCATTGCCAGCTTCTGGCCGCAGCCTACGCAGGATGTAAAAGCAACCGGCCAAAAACTGGTTGTTTTTACAGGGGGTGAACCCCTGCTCCAGCTTGATTCTGCCTTGATAAACGCCATGCATGCCCAAGACTTTACTATTGCAGTAGAAAGCAACGGCACAGTCATCGCGCCCGAAGGCATAGACTGGTTGTGCATCAGCCCCAAAGCCGGGGCTGAACTGGTGCAAAAAGCGGGAACCGAGCTGAAACTTGTATTCCCGCAATCGGGCATTGACCCATCTACTCTGGAAAATTTTGATTTCCAACATTTCTGGCTTCAGCCTATGGATGGCCCGCAACAAGCAGCTAACACGCAGGCCGCTATTGAATACTGCCTGGAACACCCTTTATGGGGGCTTTCACTCCAGACCCACAAGCTTATCGGAATACCTTAATCATGCCTCTTCCTGCCCGTGATAAACAGGAATCTGCCCTCGTTCTATTCTCTGGAGGCCAAGATTCCGCAACCTGTCTGGCATGGGCGCTGGAACGCTATGGGCGCGTAGAAACACTGGGGTTTGATTACGGCCAGCGCCATGCGGTTGAACTGGAATGCCGTGCGAGCATTCGCCAAGGGCTTGCGCATCAGAATCCCGTCTGGGCTGAGCGTTTGGAGGAAGACCACACTCTGCCCTTGCACGCACTGGGCGAGGTTTCTGAAACATCTTTAACGCGAGATGCTGAAATCAGCATGGCGGAAAACGGCCTGCCCAATACGTTTGTGCCGGGCCGAAACCTGATTTTTCTAACCTTTGCGGCTGCTTTGGCGGCGCGACGTGGCATTAAGCACATTGTCACTGGCGTGTGCGAAACTGATTACTCGGGCTATCCAGATTGCCGGGATGATACCATCAAGGCCCTACAGGTTGCGCTCAACCTTGGCATGGAATCCCGCTACGTTCTACACACCCCTTTGATGTGGCTGGATAAAGCCGAGACATGGGAACTAGCTGAAGAGCTTGGCGGGCAACCGCTTGTTGAGCTTATTAATAAAGAAAGCCACACCTGTTATTTAGGAGAGCGCGGCACATTGCACGCATGGGGGCATGGCTGCGGCACTTGCCCCGCCTGCCAACTGCGTAAATCTGGGTGGGATGAGTACATAGTCCACAAAAAAGGCACGCAGACACATGCCTGATCTTGTTTTTACCCGTCGTTTTTCCATGGGCCATCGGCTTATTCATGGTGCGAGTGAAAGCTGCGCCCTGCCCCACGGCCATAATGAATTTGTGACCGTACGCCTAAAGCCAACAGCTTTTGCGCCGCTGGATGGCAAAGGCAACATGCCGGTATCCTTCCAGAAAGCCAAAAGCACGTGGCATCGTTTTGTAGATGAAAAGCTGGATCATGCCCTGCAACTTGCAGAGGATGATCCGCTACTGGCGTGGTTTCAAACCAACGAGCCAGCCCGTGCGGCCCGTATTGTTATTACACCGGGAGACCCTACCACAGAATTAATGGTCTGCCTGCTTATGGCCAAGATCAACGCCTTTTTGGCAGCAGAAGGCGGCGTTTTGTGGTGCTCTGAACTCAGTATTCAGGAAACACCCACCAACACGGTCTCTTTTTCTGGCAATCCAGCAGAGTTTATCCCTGCCCCACGGCCACCAGAAAATTGCTGGTGGAACCGGGCAGATATGAGCATATCCGATACCAATAGCCCGGTTACCTTTATCTAATAAAACGCAATGAGAGCCTGCCTTATAACAAGCAGGCTCTATGCGGCATTAGACTTCTTTCAGCCCCAGAACGCTGGTGGTTTTATCAAATAGCTGCGTGCAAAGTGCCGGATTATCTGCCAGTTTCTGGCCGTAAGATGGGATAATCTGCTTCAGCTTATCTTCCCATTCAGGCAGCTTGCTGGCAAAGCACTTTTTCAGCACTGTCAGCATAATTGGGGCTGCGGTTGATGCACCCGGAGAAGCCCCCAGAAGTGCGGCCACAGAACCATCTGCGCTGGAAATAACTTCCGTACCAAACTGCAGAACACCGCCTTTTTTCGCATCTTTTTTGATAATCTGCACACGCTGGCCAGCCACAACCAATTCCCAATCCTTGGCCTGTGCATCAGGGATAAAGTCGCGCAGCGCCTTGATCCGATCATTGTGGGTCTGCATGACCTGTTCGATCAGATACTTGGTCAGCGGCCAGTTATCACGGGCCACAGCCAGCATAGCGCTGATGTTGCTTGCCCGGATAGAACGCGGCAAGTCCATCAAGGAACCGTTTTTCAGGAACCGGGTGGAAAAGCCAGCATATGGGCCAAACAACAATGCTGGGGTGCCATCTATCATGCGTGTATCCAAATGCGGAACAGACATGGGAGGCGCACCAACAGAAGCCTTGCCATAAATCTTGGCATGGTGCTGGGCAATCAGATCCGGGTTGGTACAGCGCAGGAACTGCCCACTAACGGGGAAGCCACCAATACCGCGAGCTTCTGGAATGCCCGTTTTCTGCAACAGCGGCAGGGCACCACCACCACCACCAATAAAGACAAACCGTGCCTTAACTTCACGCTCGGTATGCAGGCGTGTATCCTGCACCTTGATAACCCAGCGGCCATCCGCATCACGGCGGATGTCATGCACATCATGCTTTGTATGCAACGTGCAAGCCGGGGTGCTGACCAGGTAGGTAAACAGCAAGCGCGTTAACGCACCAAAGTTTACATCCGTGCCACGCAAGCTGCGGGTTACAGCCAAATTTTGCCCTGCAGGGCGGTTGCGCATAATCAGCGGCGCCCATTGTGCGATCTGCGCCTGATCCTGCGTAAACTCCATACCGGAAAACAGCGGGTGCTCACTCAGCGCCTTATAACGTGCTTGCAGGAAGGACACGTTTTTATCCCCCCACACAAAGCTCATATGCGGCACAGGGGTTAGAAAATCTCGCGCAGAAGCCAGAATGTTCTGCTCAACCAGATAGGTCCAGAACTGGCGGGAAACCTGAAACTGCTCGTTTACGTTAATCGCTTTGGTGATATCAACGCTGCCATCGGCCTGCTGTGGCGTGTAGTTCAGTTCACACAAAGCAGAATGGCCTGTGCCGGCGTTGTTCCAGGCGTTGGAGCTTTCTTCCGCCACGCTATCCAGGCGTTCAAAAATGCTAATGCTCCAGTCCGGCTGAAGCTGCCGCAGCAGGGTTCCCAGCGTGGCGCTCATGACGCCCCCACCGATCAGGACGACATCAACAGAAGAAGCGGTATCGGTCGTGGTGGAACTCATCGTGGTCTCCGCATTGTCAGCCGTGTTTGCCTTTTGCACCTTACATGCTGGCAGGGCTGGATCCATACCTGCACATGCCCCCAACTTCTTTTGCATGCAAGAAAGAAGTATGCGCGCGCGGCAGGCCTTTAACTGGAAAGCATTATAGGCACATCGTTGCGCTCTCGCCTGCTCATCTCTGCGAGAGCATGGCAGCTTTTCCTGAACCATTCCCCCGTAAGAGCGTTTGGGCTGCTAACCGTTAGAATGGTTTTCTAGCATCCACACATAAATGGAAGGGTTTTAATATGAGTATTGTTAAATACGGTACAGCACATTGGGAAGGCGCCATTAAGGAAGGCAAAGGCACAATTTCCACCGAAAGCGGCGCCTTAAAAGATCAGCCTTATGGCTTTAACACCCGCTTTGAAGGCAAGCCCGGCTCTAACCCTGAAGAGCTTTTGGGCGCTGCACATGCGGCCTGTTTTTCCATGGCTTTTTCGCTGATTCTGGGTGAAGCAGGATTAACCGCTTCTGCCATTGATACGCGCGCAGATGTCAGCCTGGATAAAAAGGATGGCGGGGTTGAAATAGATAAAGTCAATCTCACCCTTAAGGCGCGTATTCCGGGCGCTACGGCGGATCAGTTTGAAAAACTGGCTACAAAAGCCAAGGAAGGCTGCCCTGTTTCCAAACTCTTCAAAGGGGCCTCCATTACTTTGGAAGCCACTCTGCTAGACTAAAAGTTAGGTGGCTTTTTAGCTCACCTGTGCCCGGTGGCGCATAAGATGGTCTGCCAACACGCAGGCCATCATGGCTTCACCCACTGGTACGGCACGAATACCTACGCATGGGTCATGCCGGCCTTTGGTAATCACTTTTGTTTCCTTGCCATCAGTTGTGATGGACGGAACCGGCGTGAGCATGGAGCTGGTAGGCTTAACGGCAAAGCGCGCCACAATAGGCTGACCGCTGGAAATACCACCCAGAATACCACCCGCGTGGTTAGCGCCGAAAGTCAGCTTGCCATCACGCATATATAACGGATCTGCATTTTCCTGCCCTGTGAGGGATGCAGAAGCAAAGCCATCACCAATTTCCACACCTTTTACGGCGTTAATGCTCATAAGAGCAGCGGCCAGATCTGAATCCAGCTTGCCGTAAACGGGAGCACCCAAACCGGCGGGCACCCCCTCGGCCACAACCTCAATAACGGCACCGATGGAAGATCCTGCCTTGCGAATACCTGCAAGATATTCTTCCCATTCCGCTACAACACCGGCATCCGGGCAGAAAAATGGATTACGGTTTACCTCTTCCCAATCCCAACGCGTGCGGTCGATATCATGCGGGCCAAGCTGCACCAAAGCCGCGCGAATACGCACGCCCTCGCCCAGAATCTTGCGGGCCACAGCACCTGCCGCCACACGGCAAGCCGTTTCACGCGCAGAAGAACGCCCGCCACCACGATAATCACGGATGCCGTATTTGAGGTCATACGTCAGATCAGCATGGCCAGGACGATATGTGCGGGCAATATCGCCGTAATCGCGCGAGCGCTGATCTGTGTTTTCAATCATCAGAGAGATAGGCGTGCCTGTTGTCTGCCCTTCGAACACGCCAGACAGAATACGCACCTGGTCCGGTTCTTTACGCTGTGTGGTAAAGGCAGATTGCCCCGGCTTGCGCTTATCTAGAAACGGCTGAATATCAGCTTCTGTTAACGCCAGACGTGGCGGGCATCCATCCACAACACACCCAATGGCTGGGCCGTGGCTTTCACCCCAAGTGGTCACACGAAAAAGCTGTCCGAAGGTATTGTAAGACACGGCGCGCCCTCAGTCCCCAGCTACAGAAATATCAGGGGCAGTCGGGTTTTTCATGCCCACAACATGGTAGCCGCAATCCACATGGTGCACTTCACCCGTTACGCCGGATGAAAGATCAGACACCATATACAGGCCAGCGCCACCCACTTCTTCCAACGCCACGTTGCGTTCCAGCGGAGAGTTGTACTGGTTCCACTTCAGAATGTAGCGGAAATCCCCAATACCATTGGCGGCAAGGGTTTTGATTGGGCCAGCCGAAATAGCGTTTACACGGATGCCATCACGCCCCAGATCTGTTGCCATATACCGCACAGAGGCTTCCAAGGCGGCCTTGGCAATACCCATCACGTTGTAATGCGGCATCACCCGTTCTGCACCCAGATAACTCAGGGTGAGCAAAGAGCCGCCATTTTTCATCAGCTTGGAAGCGCGCTGCGCAACAGCCGTGAAAGAATAGCAGGAAATATCCAGCGCCTTCAAAAATGCTTCACGCGGGGTATCAACATACCGTCCACGCAGGAACTGTTTGTCTGCCCAGCCAATGGCGTGCACCACAAAATCCAGTTCACCCCATTCTTTTTCAATGGTGGCAAAAGCGGCATCAATGGCGGCGTCATCTGTTACATCGCAGGGCAGAACCAGGCTGGAGCCCACGCTTTCTGCCAAAGGCTGCACACGCTTGCCCAGAGCTTCGCCCTGATACGTAAATGCAAGCTCCCCACCCTGTGCCGCAACGGCGGAGGCAATGCCCCATGCAATGGAACGATCATTAGCGACACCCATTACCAGACCCTTCTTGCCCTTCATGAGCGTTCCCTGAGCAGGCAATGTGGCGTTGGGAGAAGACATGCGTGACCTCAACCTATTTTCTGTTGTTCAAATATCCGAATGTTCGCTGGTTGGTCGCATACACGCGCTATTGAAACAAGAGCAAAGCGACACACATGCTTCAAACCCGGTGAACGTAGGAGTATGATAACAGACACAAAGCTGCAATGCCGCAGCTTGACGTAAACGAACACGAATTGAGTCCGAGCATGACGGAAACCTCACCTTCTCCCGCGGCCCTCCCATTAGACAGTCAGCCTCTGATTGATCTGACAGCCAGCCCGTTTACGCTGTTTGAGACATGGATGAAGGAGGCGGAAAAGACAGAGGTGAACGACCCCAACGCCATGGTACTGGCCACAGCCACGCGAGACGGCAGACCATCGGCCCGCATTGTGCTGCTAAAAGGGGCCGACAACAGAGGGTTTGTGTTTTATACCAACACGCACAGCCGCAAAGGGCGTGAGCTGGAAGAAAACCCGCACGTGGCCCTGCTGTTCCATTGGAAAAGCCTGCGCCGCCAGATTCGGATTGAAGGGGCAGTTACCCCCGTAACGCCGGAAGAGGCGGATGCGTATTTTGCGAGTCGGAGCCGTGTTTCCCGCCTTGGTGCTGTGGCATCCGATCAATCCCGCCCGCTGGCAAACCGCGCCGTATTTGAAGAACGCTTAAAGCAGGTGGAAGAAACATACCCGCAAGACCCTATCCCTCGCCCGGCCAACTGGTCTGGCTACCGGGTAAACCCTGAATATTTTGAGTTCTGGCAGGAACGGCGCTTCCGCTTGCATGATCGCGCTGTATGGGCACGTAATGGAAACGATTGGGATGTCACGCGTTTATATCCGTAAGCGCATAGCCACTTGAAACACATCATTTTATAAAGACAGCGGAGAAAAATAAGAATGAAAGATGTTCGTAAAATTCTGCTGCCGCTTCCCAGCACATCCAATGCTGAAGCCGCACTTATCCGGGGCTATAACTTTGCCCGCCGCTTTGGCGCACATCTGGCTGTGCTGCATATTCGCCCAGATGGGCGGGAAATGGCGCCATTGGCTGGTGAAGGCCTTTCCGGCGCCATGGTGGAAGACCTGATGCGCTCTGCCGAGCATGAAGGCGCACGCCATGCGCATGAAGTGCACGCCCTGTTTGAACGTTTTGTAGCCGCGCATCCAGATATTCAGGTCGTGCCCCCACGCGGCCCCTTCCCTATGGATACGCCAACCATCAGCTTTAACATTCTACGTGGTGCAGAAAGTGAAATTGTGCCTGCGCAGGCACGCCTCTCTGACTTTACACTTGTGCCGCACCCTGATTCCGGAGATGCCGTTTCATCATCCGAAACCCTGCATGCCGTTTTGTTTGATAGCGGACGCCCGGTGGTGATTGCCCCACGCACGCCGCCCAAAGGGCTTATCAAACGTGTTTGCATTGCATGGAATGGCACGGCAGAAGCCTCTTCCGCTCTGCGTGGTGCACTGGCTTGGGCGCTAACGGCGGATGCCGTGCGTGTGCTGCATTGCGGAGATTACCAGCGCCGTGGCCTCACCGCGCAGGACGTGGTGGATTATCTGGCCATTCATGGCATTACGGCTGATTGCGTAGAATTCCCACCCATAGACCGGGATGTGGGTAAAGGGTTGGAAGCTGCGTGTAAGGACTTTGATGCCGACATGCTGGCGATGGGTGCTTATTCACACTCTCGCCTGCGCCAGCTCATTCTGGGTGGTGTTACCCGTTATACGCTGGAACATGCCGATATTACGGTGCTGATGAGCCGCTAAGGCCCAAAACAGAACAGAGGGGTTGCCAAGGCAGACCCTCTGTTACTTTTAGGGATCGGCCACTTCAAACACTGCGCCATCCCACGCAGGTTCTATGCCTGCGGGAAGATGATCCTGCATCCACTGCCAATCCATATCTGGGCCCATATGGGTAAGTATCATGCGGCGTGGATTAATAGCCTGCTGCCATTCCAACACCCGTTCTAGCCAAGCATGTGCGCTATGGGGCTGACGCTGGAAGCAATCCACCATCCATGTATCCACCCCTCGCAGAATTTCCAGAGATGCTTCGGGAAACTCCATAACATCGGTGCTGTAAACAAAACTCCCACACCGCGCACCTGTTGACCCAACGCGCCCGTGCACTTGGTCAAACAAGGTAAACTCCGTGCCGCTTATGGTAACAGGCTGCCCCATTGCCACCGGATGTGCTTCCACCACTGCACGAAAGAAGTTTGGCGGTGTCCACGGTTTGAACACATAATCAAACCGCCGCTGAATATCTTCCAGCGTTTCCGCTGCACCGTAAGCATGTAGAGGCTTTTGAATCTCGCGGTTAATAGCGCGCACTTCATCCAGCCCGGAAATATGATCCGCATGGGCATGGGTAAAGATAATGGATTGAAAATCCTTAATGCCATTTGCCAAAAGCTGGGCACGCAAATCCGGCCCCGTATCCACCAATACGCCAGCACCGTTTTTTAACCGCAGCAAAATAGAGGAACGGGTGCGCGTGTTCCGAGGCTCCTTCGGGTTACACGCACCCCAAATTCCGTGGCCATCAGCACCGCCAACCATAGGCACGCCGGCAGACCCACCACACCCCAGAACTGTAATTTTCATACCCGTTTCCCCCACATTTTCTCGGCAACCATCACACTGCCTTGCGGAATAACCGGTAGAAATTCTCGGTGGTCATGCGTGTAAAATCTGGCAGTTCCATGCCGCGTTCCTGCGCAATCCGGGTTGCGGTATGCGCCACAAAAGCAGGCTGATTGCGCTTGCCGCGCTTTGGCACGGGCGCGAGGTAGGGAGAATCCGTTTCCACCACAATACGATCTGCCGGAACATCCCGTGCAACAGCCCGAATTTCATCGCATTTCGGAAATGTGGCGATACCTGAAAAACTGACATACCCGCCCAGATTGACCACACGCTGCGCCAGTTCCGGGCCAGAGGCAAAACAATGCAGCAAAATGGGGAAAGCCCCCTTTGCATGTTCTTCCTCTAAAATGGTGGCCACATCTTCATCCGCCTGACGGGCGTGGATGATAACCGGCACATCCAGTTCCCGCGCGGCCCGAATATGCTGGCGAAAATAGTCGTGCTGGAGCGGGCGCACATCTTCCTTGCCGTGGAAATAATCCAGCCCGGTTTCACCAATGCCAATCACTTCGGGCACATCGGCAATGGCCGCAATATCTGCAACGCCGGGAAGGGGTTCTTCCTCCACATGGTCTGGATGCGTGCCAACAGTGCACCATACACGCATATCCGGCGTATCCAGCTTGGCCAGCGCCTTTTGTTCTGGTGCACGGGCCAAGCGGGTGCCGATAGTTACCATCCCGCTCAAGCCCGCCTCTTTGGCAGCCTCAAGCAATTCTGGCATTTCCTCGGCTGAAAAATGATCAAGATGGCAGTGTGAATCTATTAACCCTGCCAGCTTTGTACTGTCCTCTGTCATCATTATGCCTGTTCGGGCTCAACATAACGGGGGAAAATGCCCTGCGGTGCCGGAAACTGACGCCCACCGGGCAGCGGCGTTTCCAGCGCGGTAAAGCTGCGCTCTTCTGCCGTAACAGCAAGCTGATCCAGCATGCGCTCCATGCTCTGTGGCATGAAAGGCTGGAGCATGGTGGCAATACCACGCAGGGCATCCACCAGCACACGCAGCACGTCTTTCATGCGTTCGGGATCTGTTTTGCGCAGCGCCCACGGAGCCTGATGATCGATATATGCGTTGCAGGCGCGGATAACCTTCCACACATCTTCCAGCGCATCTGTAAGGGCGCACCGCTCAATCTGAGATTTGAGCAGATCGGGCAGCACCATCACCTGCCCCAGCAGATGGGTATCTTCCTCTGTCAGCGCGCCGCGTTCTGGCAGAATACCGCCGCAGTTACGCGCTACCAGAGAAAGCGTGCGCTGGGCCAGATTGCCCAGATCATTCGCCAATTCCACATTGTTGCGCATAATCAGCGCCTTGCGGGAAAGATCACTATCCCCACCAAAAGGTACTTCGCGCAGCAGGAAGAAGCGTACGGCATCCAGCCCGAACTCTTTCACCAAATCACGCGGGTCCACCACATTGCCCAGAGATTTGCTCATCTTCTGGCCTTCAATGGTCCACCAACCATTGGCAAACACCTTGCGCGGCAATTCAATACCAGCAGCCATCAGAAAGGCAGGCCAGTAAACGGCATGGAAACGCGCAATATCCTTGCCCACCAGATGCAAGTTGGCTGGCCAGAATGCCATACGCGGCGCGTTGGTATCTGGATAACCCAGAGCGCTTAGGTAATTGGCAAGTGCATCAAACCACACGTACATAACGTGCTTATCATCACCCGGAACAGGAATGCCCCATTTGAAGCTTGTGCGGCTGATGGAAAGATCACGCAGCCCTTGTTTAACAAAGCTGACAATTTCGTTCCGCGCGCCATGTGGGCCCAAGAAATCCGGGGTGTTTTCATACAACTCCAACAACCGATCCTGATACTCGGACAGATTGAAGAAGTAAGAAGGTTCCTTCACCCATTCTACCGGAGCACCTGTGGGGGCAACTTTTTTACCGTCTGGTCCAGGCACCAGTTCATCTTCACCGTAGAAGCATTCATCACGTAGAGCGTACCAGCCCTCATACGCGCCCAGATAAATGGCTCCGTTATCCGCCACTTTCTTCCACAGTGCCTGCGTGCTGGTAATGTGGCGTGGTTCTGTGGTGCGGATGAAATCATCATACGAGATGTTCATGGCGTCGGCCATGTTGCGGAAATCGGCCGAAACCTTATCCGCAAAGCTTTTGGCATCTGTGCCGTTGGTCTGCGCGGCCTGCTCCACCTTCTGGCCGTGCTCATCCGTGCCCGTCAGAAAGAAGACCTCATCCCCTGCCAGACGATGAAAGCGGGCCATCACATCCGCAGCAATAGACGTGTAAGCGTGGCCGATATGGGGCGCTCCGTTCACGTAATAGATGGGCGTAGTTACATAGAAACGACGGGTCATTCTCGGCTCGCAATCGTCATAGCTTCAAGCAGGGCTTCCTGTTTATCCAGATTAAAGCGTTCCGTCTCGGCGTGCTTGCGCATGGTGGCTTCCCACGCGTTGGCCAAGGCCACACATTGCGGGTTACCCTGCCGCGCCGCCTGACGGGCCTGTATCTGGAGTGTGTCTGATAACAGGCTGAAAAACAGACTGAAACCATAATCCCTGCGTAAAATGGTTTCTGCAACCTCATAGCTGCGTAATGGCGTAATACCCTGCACCACTTCGTGCACAAGACTGGCAACTTCACCACCCTTATCTGCCAGCAACGCCAGAGCACGCCCCGGCGCGCCGTGAGCTTCTGCCATAACGCGCTGTATTTCTGTATCCGCAGCCTCTGGAGCCTGCGCATGCAGCACAGCAGACATATCTGCCGCATCCAGCGGTGCCAGTTCCAGCTTGCGGCATCGGCTACGGATAGTTGGCAAAAGCCGCCCAGGAGCGGAGCAAGTTAATAACAATACGGTAGCGGGTGGTGGCTCTTCCAGAATTTTCAGCACAGCGTTAGCAGCGCTACGGTTCATCCATTCCGCACCATCTACAATAACAACACGCCACCCACCTTCTGCCGCTGTGCGCCGCAAAAAGGAGTTAATGGGGCGCACATCATCCGCCACAATCTCGCTGCGGTATTTCTGGCGTTTTTCATCAAAACCGCGGGCAACTACCAGCAAATCTGCATGTGTGGCGGCAGAAACACGCCGCCCAGCGGGGCTAAGCTCATCTTCCCCGCCCAGCAATATACGTGCCAGCCGGAATGCAAATGTGGCCTTGCCAATGCCCGGCGGCCCTGTAATCAGCCATGCATGGGGTAAGCACCCACCCTGCATAGCCTGCCGAAACGCCTGCAAAGCAGCCTGATGCCCACGTAGTTGCAAAGATGCCAGACGCGGTTCCTGCACACCCTTAGCCCCCGGCATGGGCCAGACAGGTCTGGATATCTTTCAGAATCTGAGCGTTCACCTGCTCTGCCGAATGAACGGAGGTATCCACCACCCTCACGCGCTGCGGTTCGGCCTTGGCGATATGTGCAAAACC
Organism: Acetobacter ascendens; assembly: GCF_001766235.1. NCBI lineage: Bacteria > Pseudomonadati > Pseudomonadota > Alphaproteobacteria > Acetobacterales > Acetobacteraceae > Acetobacter > Acetobacter ascendens. Next base: position 763,941 of record NZ_CP015164.1, on the reverse strand, counting down.
ATCTGCCAGACGCGCATGAAAGGCCTCATCCGCTTGCTCATACCTATCTGTTGGCGCACCACGCACAGCCAGACGTTGGCGAGAAACAGCACGCGGTGCTTGCAGCAGAAATGTTATATCTGGCTGCAAACCGAGCTGTTTTTGCAATGTTTCAATCAGGCTTAAAATAGCCGGATCACCATTGGCGCGCCCGTATCCCTGATACGCCATAGTGGAATCGGTAAAGCGATCACACAGCACAATCTGCCCAGCCTTAAGAGCAGGCAGAATAACCTGATCAACATGATCATACCGTGCTGCAAAATGGGTTAGAATTTCTGCCCGGGCAGAGAGCGGGTTTTTACCAAAGAGCAAAAGCTGGCGCAGATCTTCCGCCCCGACCGAACCTCCCGGTTCACGCGTGGCCAGAACTTTCTGGCCCTGCGCTTCCAGATTTTCCTTCAAAAGCCGCAGTTGGGTGGATTTTCCCACCCCTTCTGCGCCTTCCAGCGTTATGAACATGCCACAAGCCATAAGTTACAGGTGCAGCCGACGTGCTGCCCGCCCCAAAAAGCCCAGAGCAGGCACACTCTGTCCGGCTTGCACCGGAATACTGGCCTGCCGCCCACCGGGAAGCGCCACTGTAAGTTGGCCCACAACCTGCCCAGCTTGCACAGGTGCAATAATCGGGCCGTTATAATCTAGCGCCAGATGTGTGCCGTTGCGCCAGCCATGTGGCAGAAGAATTTTGAAATCCTGCGCAGCCACCAGCGGCACTGTCTGGGTCACGCCCATCCATACGGGGGCCTGTTCCAGAACATCGCCTTTGCTGACAATTTGCGCGGTTTCAAAATTGGCAAAAGCCCAGCCCATCAGGCGTTCAGCCTCCCGCCCACGCGCTGCGGAAGATGGCAAGCCGTTAACGGCCAGCACCACACGCCGCCCTTCGCGCTCGGAAGAAGCGCACAGGCCAAAACCGCCTGCATCTGTGTGGCCGGTTTTCAGGCCATCAGCCAGACCTTTAACCACCAGAGAGTTCCGGTTTTCCTGCCTGATTTTATTAAACAGGAACTCTTTTTCCGAGAAGAAGTGGTAATATTCCGGGAAATCATGGATCAGACGCAGGGCCAGATAAGCCACATCCCGCGCAGACATGTAATGATTTTCTGCTGGCCAGCCAGTGGCGTTCATAAAGTGCGAATTGGTCAACCCCAGCTTGGTGGCTGTATCGTTCATCAGCGCCACAAACTGTTCTTCCGAGCCGGAAATGCCTTCGGCAATAACAATACAGGCATCGTTACCGGACTGGATGACCATGCCCTGAATAAGATCCTGCACGCTCACGCTCTGCCCCAAAGGCACAAACATGCGTGAACCCTGCATACGCCATGCACGTTCACTTACAGGCAGCATCTGGTCCAGCTTCAAGCGGCCAGATTTGAGCATGCCAAATGTGACGTATGCCGTCATCATCTTGGTGAGGGATGATGGGGGCATGCGCTCATCTGCATTTTTCTCAAGCAGTGTGGCACCGCTATTGTAATCCAGAATGCAGGCCCAGCGTGCCTGTGTATCCACCGGCCCCACGGGCGTGGTGGCGGGTGTATCCGCCCCCGGCACAGCAGGCTGGGCCGCCGCAGGTGCTGCACCTTTGGCCGCCGCGCCGTGGTGGCGAGGCCGTGCCATGGCATCAAGCGCATAGGCACCAGAGAAAAGGGCAGCGCCCCCTGCGAGTAAGAACCGTCGAGTCTGCAACATTTTTCCCTATTCGACGACGATATGAGATCCGGTTAAACCAGTAGCAAGCGCTCGCTTAAGGGCGGCATCTGCTTCGCTTATAGTCGTAAAAGGCCCGTAGCGCACAGCCCACATTGTGCTGTGCCCCAAAAACACAGGCCGAACGCTGGCACCTTGTGCCGCCGCCTGCCGCATAGCGGCCAAGCGGGATGTAAAATCCATGGTTTCCACCCACAGCATGCTGGACACAGGCACGCCCTGCATAACAGTGGCTGGCAGATCTGCCAGCACCACCTTGCCCGGCGCAGGTGTTTCCTGCGTGGTGTTATCTGCCAGAACTGTAAGGCCCTGCCTATCCACCGCCGCGTTACCTAATGCCGTTTGCTGCACTTTTTCCAGCGGGGCCGCACTAATCTGCAACATAGGGCCACCGGGCAGTACCTCGGCAAACTGCCTGCTGGCCATTTCATCTTCCACCACCTGCACACGCGCAGGCTCCTTACCCACGCCAAGCAAATCTGCGGCACGAGGGGAAAGGCCGATCACGCACCCCGGATCATTCGGGCCACGATCATTCAGGCGGATGACAATTTGCCGCCCGTTATCCAGATTGGTCACCCGCACCACGGCGGGTAACTGCAATGTCTGATGGCTGCCGGTCATGCTGGCAGCGTGCCAGACCTCACCATCCGCAGTCAGGTGCCCTTCTGCTTGTGCAGGCTCCCTTACAGCCAAGCCAGAGCCTTGCCATGCAAAGTCTTCCCGCGGGTAAAACCATTTACCAGCGGCCTGCCATGCCGGCCCAACTGTATAATGCAGATCCTGCTGTGCCACGGGCTGCTGGCGCGAACAGGCCAGCACTGCCAGGCACCCTACAAGGGCGAGTTTTTTCACGTTATTGCATCACCAAGAAGCCCTACACCCAGCGCGTAGAAATCGGAGGGGTTGTAGCGGCGGATCACGTTGAAATTATGATAAACGATAAAGGCTTCGCCCCCCACCCCATCCGGGCGGATAATGGCACCCTCCTGCACGGCGCTTGAAAACTGCCCTGCGCGTGGCCGCACACCCTGCTGCGCCCACCATGAAATGGGATGCACAGCCGTACGGCCAATTTGTGCCTGTGTTATGGTATCAGGCAGCAATACTTCCTCACCCCATGGCTGTCCCGGCAGCCAATGGCACTTGGCCAGATAATTGGCGATAGAGGCAAAAACATCGGCTTCATTATGCCAGATATCGCGCCGTCCACCTTCCGGGTAGCTGGCTGCGTAACGCAAATAGGCGCTGGGCATGAATTGTGGCTGCCCCATGGCACCTGCATAGCTGCCCAGCATGCCTGCGGGTGTGATGTCACCCTGCCCCAGAATGCTCAGCGCCTTCATGAGTTCTGAGCGGAAAAAGGCTGAACGTCTGCCATCGTAAGTCAGAGTCGCCAACGCATCGATCACATGGAAGATGCCCATGCGTGTACCGTAAGCAGATTCCAGCCCCCAGATACCTGCGATAGCCCCTTTATGAACACCATATGTGGAACTGATACGGTTGAGCAGCGCTGTACGTTGGCCAACAGCCGCAAGCCCATCGGAAATTTTCTTTTCCGTAAGAACCCGATCTTTATATTGCGCCCATGTCAGGGTGAATTCCGGCTGATGCCGGTCTGCCTTAAGCACCTTGGCGTTTGGCTGGGTAGTAAGTGCCAGCGCCTGATCCACCACAGAGGCAGAAATACCCTGCCCTATGGCTTCACGCCGCACACCAGCCAGAAAAGTGGCATAACTGGATGAAGCCGCAGGATGCGGAGCTGTAGCCGCCGTTGTGCGGGCCAATACAGGTGTGGCGAACAGAGCAGAAGCCCCACCAACAAGAAGTTTTCTTCGTAGCATTAAGGCTTCACGCTTCTGATCTGTGTAACATTCAATATCATAGAATATAGTGGAATAAGGCCTTTGTCAGGCCATCTTCTTTATTCCTTATTTTTGGTTACGCGCACTCGGCCCCATACCTGCCACCACCCCTTGACAATACTGTCACAAAAGAGCCTGTTGGAGCCCTGCTCACACTCTTAAAACCTTCAAGACCGTGCTGTTCTGGCCGGAGAGAGATTACCTTCTTTGCTGGATCAGTTTCTGGAACTTACCGCCGCTTACCCCCTTGCGCAGGTTATTATCGTTATTCTGGCCACATTTGTGCTGGAAGATGCTGCCACAGTTATTACGGCTATTCAGGTTAACCTTCACACTCTTTCCCCCATTACAGCACTTGTTGCGTTGTATATTGGCATTGTAACGGGCGATGTGGGGCTTTACGGGTTGGGCTATTTAGCGGCACGCTGGAAACCTGCCCAAAGGTGGGTGAACACAGCACAGATGGAAAACCAAAAAGTCTGGCTTTCCAAAAACCTGTTCTGGGTTGTATTTATCAGCCGCTTTATTCCGGGCACCCGGTTGCCGCTTTATACGGCAAGCGGTTTTTTTAATGCGGGTTTGCCTATATTTACCGCCGCTACATTTCTGGCCACACTTATCTGGACAACCGCGCTTTTTGCGCTTTCGCTCCATGTTGGTGGGTTTATTCTGGATCATCTTGGCGCGTGGCGCTGGGCTGGGCTGGCCGGGTTTGTGCTGGTTATTTTCTTTATGGGCCGTTTGGTTGCCCGAGCACAGAAACAGAAGACATGACACAGGCCGAAAAACAGCCTTCTCCTCTCTCCCTTTTTGAATTCTGGCCTGGTTGGGTTTTTTACACGCCCGTTGTGGCATACTGGATTCTGCTTGGCCTGCGCTATGGGGATGTTACCCTGCCCACAGCCGCCAACCCGCGTATTGAAACGGGAGGCCTGTGCGGTGAAAGCAAAAGCAGCATTCTGGATATGGCAGGCAATTATGCCAAACGCTGGATTGCACCTTACGTCACGCTCCCAACCGGCACGCATGATCTTGCTCGTGCTCATACAGCCATGCAGGCCAAGGGACTCACCCTACCTGTCGTGGTTAAGCCCGACATTGGGTGCAATGGTACTGGCGTAAAGCTGGTACGTACGGAAGAAGAGCTGAAAGCAGCCCTCGCCTCCTTCCCACGCAAAATCCGACTGGTGATACAAAAACTGATTACATGGAAGCACGAAGCCGGGCTGTTTTATATTCGTCACCCTGACAGCCCTATGGGGGAAATTTCATCCCTCACTTACAAGGATATTCCGGCCTTGCGCGGGAATGGGCGCGATACGGTTCTGCAATTGCTACAAAAAGATAGCCGCACCAGCAAAGTGCTGCACATCTACACACCGCGCCTGACCCACTGCCTGCACGAAGTTTTGCCAGACGGTGATGAACTGGAACTGGTATTTGCGGGCAACCACTGCAAAGGGGCCATTTTCCGCAACGGCAAGGCAGATATTACACCGGAACTCACGCGTCAGATTGATGCTATCATGCAGGATATCCCCGATTTTCATTTCGGGCGTATTGATGTGAAGTTCCGTTCTGCCGAAGCACTGCGTGAAGGCAAAGATTTTGAGATTATCGAAATCAACGGTGTAGGCTCAGAAGCCATCCACATCTGGGATTCCCGCACCACGTTGCGCGAAGCCTATGCAGCCCAATTCCACCATTACCGGGAAAGCTTCCGTATTGGTGCCAAAAAGAAGAAGGCTGGCTGGTCTCCCACCAATTTGTGGGAAGGCGTGCGCCTGTGGCAACGCCAAAAGCGGCTTTTAGCTTCCTACCCGTTGAACGACTGATTTATTTAGCTTTTTCGCGCTGTTCCCGCCCTAGGCGGGAATGAACATGGCCATAAAACCGATAACTGGCCCACCCTATACCGGCATAAGCAAGCAGCAGCAGCAGAGGTATGGGGTCCCCCTTATACAGGGCCAGTATCATATCCACGCAAAGCGGCGCCACCATGGTTGCGCAGAAGAAAATCCCCAAAAGCGGCACATAACCCAACCAGATACCGCGCACGGTAAAGCCACCCCAAGGCACACTGAAACGGCGTGGAATTTCCGGCGCCTTGTTGCGCACCCAGATAACGGTAAAGCACACAATACCAAACGCTACGGCTGTGCCGAGGCTGACCAGATCACCAATAATATCAATCGGCAACATGGCAGTCGCCAACGCCACACCAAGGCCCAACACAATGCTGCCGATCCACGGTGTTTGAAAACGCGGATGCAGCTTGCTGAACATCGGCATCAACAGCCCATCTTCTGCCATGGCAAAAAAGATGCGGCTTTGGGCATATAACAGCCCCATCAGCACGGAGCACAGGCCAATAACGGCCCCTAGCTTTACAAATAAAGCCAACCAAGGCTGATGCATGGCGTTAACGGCTATAGCCAGTGGGTCTGCCACATCCAGCGTCTGCCACGGCACCACGCCTATCAGCACAGCAGCCACAATCATGTACACAACCGTGCAGATGATTAGTGAGAGCACAATGCCAACAGGCACATCCCGCCGAGGATTTCGCGCCTCTCCGGCTGCAGTGGAAACAGCCTCAAACCCTACATACGCAAAAAAGATAACTGATGCGGCGCGGAAAATACCGGGGAAGCCAAACCGAAAGCCGCCTTCATACTTCGGGATAAAGGGCGTCCAGTAAGATGGATGCACCTCCCACACGCCCAACGCCACAAACAGCGCCAGAACACCAACCTTTAAAAAAACAATCAACGCGTTGATTTTGAAGGATTCACGCACCCCTAAAACCAGCAGTAAAGAAACTGCCAGAATAGAAAAAGCACCTACGGCATCCATCCGCCAGCCTGCTGCAACGTGGCGGGAAGCCCCTTCAAACGCAACTTGTAGCGTGGTGGTGGAAAGTGCTGATGGCACATGCACGCCAAAATCTTGCAAAAGGCTGACAGCGTACCCCGAAAACCCAGCGGCCACACCGGCGCAGGAAATGCCGTATTCCAGCAATAACAACCACCCCACAGCCCATGCCCAACGTTCCCCCATGGAAACATAGGCATACGTGTAGGCAGAGCCTGAAACCGGCATGGAAGATGCCAGCTCACCATAGGAAAGAGCCGTAAAAAGGCAGGCAACTCCCGCCACAATAAAGGACAGAAGGATAGACGGCCCCGCGTAATTGGCGGCGGCCGTGCCTGTCATAACATAAATGCCAGCACCAATAGTGGAGCCCACACCCAACATGGTAAGCTGTAATGGCCCCAATGTTCTGTTCAGGCGTTGGTTGCTGTTTTCCTTTTCAATGCGCTGTAAGGATTTGCGCCGCGGCGAACCAGAAAGATCTCCCATCAGACTATTTTCTGGATCAGTGCATGAAATGGAATAGAATGGTCGCAATACCGCCTACACCCATGCAGTACCAAGCAAAGGGAGAAAGTGCCCATCTGTCATGATCGCGGAAGTACCGCATCAGAAAGGCGGTGCTGAACAACGCTGTCAGACCAGAAACAACTGCCGCCACCAAGGCAATGCGCATCTGGCCCGGTTGCAGATCCAGATGCCGCATCTTGAAGGCTTCACGCACCGTAGCAGCCAGAATAACCGGCTGCGCCATCAAAAAGGAAAAGCGTGCCGCTGTATCATGGTGCAGTCCGCGCAGCAGACCACCGCAAATAGTTGCGCCAGAGCGCGAAAGCCCCGGAAAAAATGCAAGGCACTGGAACAAGCCGATAATCACCGCATCGCGCGATGTCATACTGGCAACAGAATTAACGTTTTTGCGCACCACGCTGCTGCGCAACCGTTCTACTACCAGCAAAAGCAGGCCGTTCAAAAACAGGAAGATGGCAGCAGAAGAAGCCGAACCAAACAAATTACGCAAGAAGTGCTCAAACAGGCCGCCCACCACAACAGCGGGAATGGTGGCCACAATGAGCAGCCACAGAATATGCAGGCTTTCCATTTGCATGCGTTGACCGGAGCTGCCGCTAGCCCCTTTGAAGAGAGCTAGCCAGTCTTTCCAAAAGAAAACCAGCAGCGCCACAGAGGTGCCCAGATGCAGCATGACCAGAAACGGCAGAAAAGCCGGATCATGCGGATCGTACGACCAATGGAACAACGCCGGCAGAATAACAGCATGTCCAAGGCTACTTACGGGAAAGAGTTCTGTTGCTCCCTGAAGAAGAGCGATAATGATAGCCTGAAGAAACGACATATGCAGTTACAACCCACGCTGGCACAACTTTGCTGCCTGTCCTTGCACCATGCGCCACCATGCTGCAAGGATTCATGCTAATCTTGTGCCACAACATTATTATTCGGGATGAAAATACACCCATGAGCAGGCAAAACCGTGCAGGCGCGTGTCTTTTTAGCGGAGCAGTTCTGGCAGCCACGCTGGGTTTTGCCGTTTATGCACACGGCACCCAAAAATCTCCGGGCACAGATAGCTATGCTCTTTCTGCCCGCTTTGTTTCTGCCAACGGGCTGGAGCGTGGCGCGGATGTAGATATTGCCGGCGTAAAAGTCGGCCGCGTATCATCCATCACGCTGGACCCAGCCACTCAGATGGCCTTTGTGCACTTTACACTGGATGGCGCCCTGCATTTGCCACAGGACAGCACACTCACAATCAGCAGCGCCACACTTTCATCTGAAAACGCTTTGATGATTGAACCCGGTACGTCATCCACTATGGCGCCGCCCAATGGAATGCTGACACATACGCTAGAGCCCACAAGCCTAGAGCAACAAGTGAGCAATTATATTTTTGGTGCCGGAAATCTGGGCCAGTAAGCCCGTACATTCTCTTATCTGATTATTTTTGTAACAAAATATGCCAAACCGGGTTGACGACATCACAGAGAATCAGGTAGATCAGCGCCATCACATGATGGCGGCGTAGCTCAGTGGTAGAGCAGGGGAATCATAATCCCTTGGTCGGAGGTTCAAATCCTTCCGCCGCTACCAAATTCCCTTAAAAACAAGCACACTAAAACCACATCAAGCTCAGTGCTTGCTGTGTCGTTTTTGGCGTTGTGTACATAGTTTAGTTTATGGCTGCCTGAAATAACATTCAAGCAAACCCAACTCTACCTCGCCTACCCCGCTTCCAGATATCAGAAGCAGGGCAGCAAGGAATCTGAAGGGTTTTAGCCTTCGGAAAGCTCAGGCTGAGGTTCAGAGTCTTCCCGGACGTCTGGCTGAGGGTCTTGATCCTGCCGGTCTTCGTCGCCTTCATTTGTCTGCGCAACAGCACGCTGCTGGCGAGCGGCAAGACGTTCGGCGCGTTCTTGCTGGCTTTGCTGCGCAGCCTGCGCCATAGCATTCATGATACGGAAGTAATGTTCGGCATGCTGGAAGTAACCTTCCGCAGCCACGCGGTCTCCGCTACCTGTGTAATCACGGCCAAGCTGGAGATATTTTTCAAAAAGCTGCTGAGCTGTGCCACGCACGCGCACATCCGGGCCATGACTATCAAAAACATGATTCCTGTTCATCGGAATCTGTCCATTCAGTTGTCGGGAACTCCCATTGCTCCCGTTGGAACGATGGTGTCTTGTCCACATCCGTTTTACGTTCATGGGTTTATCACAGCGCTTTCCTGTTCAGGGCACTTTGGCATAAAGAAACAATCCTGTATTAAAAAGGTATGCTTCCTGAGTGAAGGCCGAATTGTTTTTTCGGAATGGGCTTTATGTAAGACAACACATATAAAGCGTTGCCAAATGAAAGGCCCCCTTGCTGCTTTAATTTCTGATGCAGTGATTTTGGATTTTTACATCTGCTACAGAAGCAAGCTTGGGTAGTGTAGCAACCCAAGCGCATAAAGCCAAGTTATTTTTCAAACCTGTTTTTCCAGCACCACAGCGCGGGCAATACCTGCCAGATCCGCTTTTACATCCACCACGTGCAAGGCATTGGTGTCTGCCAAGGTGCGTAAAGCGGCTTCTTGCCCTATGCCAATTTCCAACACAGCCAACCCACCATCCACCAACAAAAATGGTAGACGACTGCAAATATAGCGGTACGCATTTAACCCATCGCCCCCGCCATCTAGCGCACGCACAGGCTCATGCTCACGCACTTCCGGCATAAGATCGGCCAGATCCGAGGTGGGAATATAGGGAGGGTTGCTCAGCACTACATCAAAACGCATGCTTGGAGCCAAAGCAGCATCCCACTCCGCCGCCATAAAAAATGCGCGCTCCTGCATACCGCAACGTTGGGCATTGGCATGCGCCAAAATGGCGGCTTGCGGGTTAATATCCACCCCTACCCCATGCGCTTTGGAATATTCGGCCAAAGCCGCCAGCAGTAAACAACCTGTACCAGTGCCCAAATCCAGAATATTCAGCGTAGATGCCTGATCTGGGCGATATTCCAAAAGGCTTGTAATCAGTGTTTCTGTATCTCCTCGCGGTACCAGACTTGCCGGAGACACGGCGAGGTCTAAACTCCAGAACCCTTTACTACCTGTAATATAGGCAAAGGGTTCATGTGCAGCGCGGCGTTTTACGTAAGAAAAAAAAGGCTCACGCGGCACGTTCTCTGTGGGAGAGCGTGCCAGCAGTTGCTCTGGCGTAAGGGAAAGCGCATGAATAAGCAGTAATCGCGCTTCCCGCCGCGGGCCTTCAATACCTGCCTGGGCCAGAAGTTGTGTACCCTCACGCAACAGTTGCGCTATTGGTTGGCAGGGAACTGTTTTTTCTGCTGTAATCACACGCGCAACCTTGATGGATTGATCTGGTTAGACATCAATGCCCCAATTTTTCCACCGTATCCAGAACACAACAACCTGCCTGCTAGCCCTTTTGGCAATGCTGCCATTTTCCTACGCTTATGCAGGCGAATTTACAGTAACGGATGGCAAGGCTGATGCTGAAATTTCAGAAGTTTCACGCATCTATCTGGACGGTAAACTTGTAAGCGTAATCCGGTTGGATGATAAAAATCAGGAAAAAACGGTTAAAATTACCACTCCTATGGGGCGGTTAGACCACACCTATACATTATGCGGCGAAATTACCATTCGCTCCCCCGAAGGCCGAGTAGAAACCCATGAGGTAGATAGCGATGGCACGCTCCACAACCCCGATGGGCACCATTTTTATGCCTTGGGCTCTGACAATTTCACCGAATTCTTTTTAACAGACCCCAATGCACCAGAAGCGGCAGAGCATCACCCCGGCCGTTCTGGCGTATGTGCCGCACCTATTAGTTAAAAACCTTCAGCCGCCAGCAAAGCCGCTTGTTCTTCCTGCGTCAGGGCATCCACAAACTCATCCAGTTCACCCAACATGACACGATCAATTTTATAAAGTGTCAGGTTGATCCGATGGTCTGTGACACGCCCCTGCGGGAAGTTATAGGTGCGAATACGTTCTGATCTATCCCCCGTACCCACTTGAGAGCGCCTATCTGCCGCCCGGCTGGCATGGGCTTGTGCCCTTTCACGTTCATACAAACGCGCCCGCAGAATTTTCATCGCCTTGGCACGGTTTTTATGCTGGCTTTTTTCTTCCTGCATGGAAACCACAATGCCACTGGGCATATGGGTAAGGCGTACGGCACTTTCCGTCTTATTCACGTGCTGCCCACCCGCGCCAGAGGCCCGAAACACATCTACCCGTAAGTCTGTTTCGTTAACCTCTACATCCACATCTTCGGCTTCCGGCAATACGGCCACCGTAACTGTGGATGTATGAATACGGCCTTGGCTTTCCGTGGCTGGTACGCGCTGCACCCGGTGCACACCGGATTCATACTTCAACCGCGCAAACACGCCTTTACCGTTAATTTCAGCAATGCCTTCGCGCAGGCCGCCTAGCTCGCTTTCGTCATAATCCATAACGGTAAAGCGCCAGCCGTTTAGGTCGGCATAGCGGCGGTACATATCAAACAGTTCAGCAGCAAACAGGCCAGCTTCATCGCCCCCTGCTGCCGGGCGCACTTCCAAAATGGCACTACGTGCATCCGCCACATCTTTTGGCAACAAAGACAGACGCACATCTTTTTGCAGCTGCGGCAGTTGCTCACGCAGTTCGGTCAACTCTGCTTCTGCCAGTTCCTTCATTTCCGGATCTGCCAAAAGCTGCTCAGCTTGCTGAATACCGTCTTCCACCCCGCGCAGGGCGTTGATACGCGCCACAACGGGTTCGATTTCAGCGTACTCGCGAGAGGCCTGCGTAAAGGCCTCACCATTCAGCCCACTTGCTAGCTGCGCCTCCAGCTCCAGTGCGCGGCTAACAATCTGATCTAACCGTTCGTCAAACTTCATGCTGCAAAGACGTCTTGCGCTTTAGAAAGCAATGCATCGCGAGAGACTTCCTGCTCCGCTCCTGTTTCCATGTTTTTCACACGGAACAGACCTTTGGCCAGTTCATCTTCCCCAAGGAAAAGCACGTGGCTGGCATTCTGCTTACCTGCACGTTCCATGCGTTTGCGCAGCGAACCTTTATAGCCAATTTCTGTTCTCACACCCTGCCCGCGCAAACCCTGCAAAATCTGCACAACTGCGCTTTCATCAGGTGCGCCAACAGGCACCAATACAACCGATCGCGGAGCTGGTGGCACCTGCTCCAATAACATGGACAGGCGCTCAATACCCGCAGCCCAACCAATAGCGGGCACTTCCGGGCCACCCATCTGCTTTACCAAGCCATCATACCGGCCACCGGCCAACACCGTGCCCTGAGACCCCAAGCGGTTGGTGACGAACTCAAACGTAGTGTGGTTGTAGTAATCCAACCCACGCACAATGCTGGGGTTTACGGTGTAGGCAATACCGAACACATCCAGCTTTTTACGCAGATCATCCCAAAATGCGCGCGCTTCTGGCGTAAGAAATTCCGCCATCATAGGCGCATCCGCCACCAGAACCTTATCGCCTGCATCCTTGCTATCCAGAATGCGCAGCGGGTTTTTTTCCAAGCGGGTCAGGCTGTCTGCAGACAGTTTATCTTTATGGGCAGAAAAATAAGCCACCAGAGCATCACGCCATGCATCACGGCTGGCGGCATCCCCCAAAGTGTTCAGTTCAAGGGTAACGTAATCTGCAATACCGAGTGCCTTGAGCACCTCGTACCCCATGGCAATGGCTTCTGCATCTGCCAGAGGTTCTGCTGCACCCAGAAGCTCTGCACCAATCTGGTGGAACTGGCGATACCGCCCTTTCTGGGGGCGTTCATGCCGGAACATGGGACCAGCATAAAATACTTTCTGCGGTAAGGACTGCGTAAGCGCATTGGTAACCAAAGCCCTGCAAATGGCTGCCGTGCCTTCTGGCCGCAATGTCAGGCTTTCACCATCTCTATCACTAAAGGAATACATTTCCTTGGAAACAACATCGGACGTATCCCCCAAGGAGCGAGAAAAAACCCGCGTATCTTCAAAAATCGGGGTTGCCCATTCATCAAACCCGTAAACATCTGCAATCCGGCGCGCTGTGTTTACTACATGCGCATGGCGGCGCTGGCCTTCTCCAATAAGGTCGTGCGTTCCTCTTACGGGCTGAATGCTGCTCACGAATACATATTCCCACACCACGGCACCCGTAACCTTGGCTGGCGTGATGTTTTTTGCTGTTTAAATGGCACGTCTGTCCCTGCCCGCACCTTTTGGTGCAAAGCAGAGGGAGAATGTTTAAGGCTTAGTTGGCAGATGCCATGTCTGGCAGTTCCTGCGCCTTGCCGTCCTGCTTTTCCTTGGCTTCTTCCGCCTGAATAGCAGCAACGCGCTCTTCTACCAGTTCCACAACATGTTCGATCATGTCTGCTGCTGGCACGGTATGATCCTGCTTGCCACCGGCATACACCATGTGACGGCCAGAACCACCGCCGGTTACGCCCAGATCTGTCAGCAGGGCTTCACCCGGACCATTCACCACGCAGCCGATGATGGACAGGGTGAGCGGGGTTTTAATATGTGCCAGCCGGTCTTCCAGCGTCTGCACTGTTTCCACCACGTTAAAGCCCTGACGTGCGCAGGACGGGCAGGAAATAATCTTAACGCCGCGGTGGCGCAGGCCGAGGGACTTAAGAATATCCCAACCCACCAGCACTTCTTCTTCCGGCGCGGCGGAAAGAGAAACGCGCATGGTATCACCCACACCGGCCCACAGCAGATTGCCCAGACCAATGGAGGATTTTACAGTGCCAGCGCGCTTGCTGCCTGCTTCTGTAATACCAATGTGCAATGGGTAATCGCAGGCATCTGCAAGCTGCTGATACGCTGCCACAGCCATGAACACATCGGAGGCCTTCACGCTGATCTTGAATTCACGGAAGTCATGATCTTCCAGAATTTTGGCGTGTTCCAGAGCACTTTCTACCAGCGCATCGGGGTTAGGTTCACCGTATTTTTCAAGCAGATGCTTTTCCAGTGATCCGGCGTTCACACCAATACGAATGGAACAGCCGTAATCCTTAGCAGCCTTCACCACTTCACGCACACGCTCGGCGCTGCCGATGTTGCCGGGGTTGATACGCAGGCAGGCGGCACCTGCCTTTGCGGCTTCAATAGCGCGTTTGTAGTGGAAGTGAATATCGGCCACGATCGGCACGTTCACTTCCTTTACAATTTCTTCCAGCGCCTTGGTGCTTTCCTCATCCGGGCAGGACACACGCACGATATCCACACCCGCCATTTCTGCACGACGAATCTGCTCGATTGTTGCCTGTGCATCGGTGGTGAGGGTGTTGGTCATGGTCTGGACGGAAATCGGCGCATCACCACCGACGGCTACCTTGCCGACATGGATCTGCCGAGATTTCCGACGCTCGATATGCTGGTAAGGCCGGTAGCCGCTCATTTTACATCCTTTTGTCGAAAACGACAGTTGAGGGAAGCTGCCGTGTTCGGCCACACGGCGTTCTCCATTGCGTTTGGTGTTTTCCTGCCAAAATCAGGACCATTTGGCTACACATAATACGCGCGAGGGTGCCATTCTAGTGCGAACCCATGCCCTGAAGCTGGCGCGCATTCAAATCATCAGCGCTTGGTTCGGCTTGTACGGGTGCGGCCCGGCGGCGTGGCCGGGGTGCAGTTTCCTTGGGCTTAAGCGCCTGTTCCGAGGCTGCCAGATCTGTCTGCGCATCTGTTAATGTTCCTGATACCGCATTGGGCACAGGGGCTGCAACATCTGCATGTGTAGGTGGTATGGCAACATTATTTTGCGCAGTGGGTGCGGCTAATGTGCCATCACGCACGCTTTGCGGTGTTAGCACCATTTTGCGGCGTACGGCACCATTGCGCCCCAAAGGGGCTGTAACCAGTTCTCCCATACGCAAAACCACACCACCAGCATTGCCTACGGTTAGGCTGTAAGGCCCACCTTCAACCGGCACATTCCATTCCTCATCGGGTTGCAGAATGTGGTCATACACAACCTTGCCGTTGGCATCCTTCACCTGCACCCAACTGGCGGCTAGGGCCTTCAGCACGATCTGATTATCCGCAATGGCCGCAGAAGGAACTGCTGGCATTGCGGAAGATGGCGCTTGCACGTTGGGTTGCGGAGGCGTTTGCGTAGCTGGCGTGCCAACATCCCCCCCCAGTTGGGTTGCTTTCGGTGGCATGACACCTTCGGGCGAAGCACTTCCAGCACCTTGCGCATTCACTGCCTGTTCAGCATTAGGCGGCTTAAGCTGCACGGGTGGTGGCAAAGGTGCCGGAACCGCACTTTTATCCGGCAAAATGGAAGCCACTTGCGGAGAGGGCGCATTATGCGTCTGCTCACCAGGCAGGAGGCTTGCCACAGGCGGCACGCGCTCGGGAGCAGGCGGCGTGTGCCCTGTAAAATAATACCAACCTACATAGCTGGCCAGAATAACCGCAAGCCCAAGAGAGATGGACACAGCCGGCGGAATACGCCGATCTGGCGGTGGATCTGGAAACACAAGTTCTGGCTGCCGAATGGCGTTGCGCGTTTCCAGCCTATAGCGTTCCACCATGGGGTTTGGATCAAACCCCAAAGCCTGCGCATAGGCCCGCAAAAACCCAAGCGTATAGACTTCCGCCGGAAGCACATCCGCTTTTCCGGTTTCCAACGCATCCAGATACGCATCACGGATGCGCAGATACGCAGCAACATCATCCAAGGACCAGCCAAGCTGTTCGCGGCGTTTGCGCAGCGCACCCCCTACCCCATATGTACCAATATCGGGGAGTGGAGGCAGAGCAGCCGGCTGCTCCTGTTCAGAACTTGGGGCGTTTTCAGCCATCAGCATCCATACGGCGTTGTTGACGGATCAGCGCTATCACGGCCTGATCTATCAGGTCAGCAATAATCTGGGCCACCGGCTGCACAGATTTCACCATGCCAACAGATTGCCCGGCCATAACAGAGCCTTCTTCCACATCTCCATCAATAACCGCACGCCGCAAAGCGCCAGCCCAGAAATGTTCGATTTCCAGCTGAGCATCTTCGCGCGTGAGATCACCGGCCTGAAAGCGGCGGATAACATCAGCCTGATGCGCCACAAATTTGCGCCCGCCCTCATTGCTGATGGCCCGCACCGGAATAACCGGAAAGCGCTCATCAAGCTGCACTGAGGTCGTCGCATCACGCGCATTGGCCCGCACAAAAGCTTTTTTAAAGTTTTCGTGGGCAATACTTTCCTCTGCCGCAGCAAAACGTGTGCCGAACTGACCACCAGCGGCACCCTGCTCCAGGTAGGAAACAAGCGCATCACCACGGCCAAGGCCGCCAGCCACAAACACGGGAACGTTCTGGATATGCGGCAGAATTTCCTGTGCCAACACAGTTAGAGAAACAGGGCCGATATGGCCACCAGCTTCTGCGCCTTCAATCACCAGCGCATCCACACCCATCTTGATCAGCCGTTTGGCCAGCACCAATGCGGGGGCAAAGCCAATAACCTTGGCACCTCCATCCTTGGCGGCCTTGATGGCAGCGCTAGGTGGAATACCACCTGCCAGCACAATATGACCTACCTTGGCGTCCAGACATACCTGCACCAGTTCATCCAGCTTGGGGTGCATGGTAATCAGGTTCACACCAAAGGGCCGATCTGTCAGCGCACGGGTGGCGGCAATTTCCTCTGCCAGACGGGCTGGTTCCATTGCGCCGCAGGCAATCACGCCAAACCCGCCTGCGTTAGAAATGGCGGATACAAGGTGGCGTTCACTCACCCAAGACATCGCCCCGGCCAGAATGGCGTAAGGCGTGCCCAGAAAATCCGCTCCGCGCTGCCACAGCTTATCCAGCCGTGAGCGGGCGCGTTGCCATTCTTCTGAAGTTGGAGCAGGATTCAGGCTGCTTGCAATATCAGACATCATCAAGACCATAGGCCGTGTGCAGCGCACGCACTGCCAGTTCGGCATATTCTGCGGCTACCAGCACAGACACCTTGATTTCGCTGGTAGAAATAGCCTGAATATTGATGGAGCGTTCAGACAGCGTGCGGAACATGGTGCTGGCAACACCTGCGTGAGAACGCATGCCGCTACCTACCACGCTCACCTTCACGATATCCGGGTCTGTTTGCAGTTCTTCATACTGCACAGCACTACGCACGCTTTCCAGAATGCTGATAGCACGTGGCAGATCGGTCTTGCTGGTGGTGAAGGTCATGTTCGTAGTGCCATCGGCACCCGTGCTCTGCACGATCATATCCACATTCACATTGGCTTCGCTCAGCGGGCCAAAAATTGCCGCCGCAATGCCCGGACGGTCAGGAATGCGCCGAACCGACAGCTTGGCTTCATCACGGGAGTAGGCAATGCCGGTGACCAGTTTCTTTTCCACGATTTCGTCCTCATCCACCACCATAGAGCCGGGAAGGTGACCTTCCATCACTGCGGGGCCATCTTCAAAGCTGGAAAGCACTTGCACACGCACACGCTCACGCATGGCAAGGCCTACGCTGCGTGTTTGCAGCACCTTGGCACCAACAGATGCCAACTCCAGCATTTCTTCATACGTAATTTTGTCCAGCTTGCGCGCCTTGGGCACGATTCTGGGATCTGTGGTGTAAATACCATCCACATCTGTGTAGATATCGCACCGGTCTGCCTTAATAGCGGCGGCAAGCGCCACGGCAGATGTATCCGAGCCACCACGCCCCAGCGTGGTTACGCGGCCATCTGGCCCCACACCCTGAAAGCCTGCCACAACAGGCACCATGCCTTCGGCCATGCTGCCCAGAAGGCGTGCGCCATCTATCGAATCGAGGCTGGCCTTGCCGTGCAGAGAATCCGTAAGAATGGGCACCTGCCACCCAGCAAAGGAGCGCGAAGGCACGCCAAGCTTTTGCAGGGCAATGGCCAGCAAACCACTTGTTACCTGCTCACCCGTTGCCACAATGGCATCGTATTCGCGCGCATCATACAAAGGAGAAAGAGACTGACAGAACCCAACCAAGCGGTTGGTTTCCCCTGCCATGGCTGAAACAACCACCAGCACATCGCAGCCTGCGTCTTTCTGTTTTTTGACGCGTTCGGCCACGGCTCTGATACGGTCAAGATCCCCCACGGATGTCCCGCCGAATTTCATGACAATCCGGGGTGCGGAACCGGACATAGCTTTATTCTCCACCAAACAGGCCGTAAAACGCATTGCACCAGCCCTTCCCGCAACCTGCATAGCGGAAAAGACGCATGGGAACGGTTGCGCTGCTTCACAAGCCGCGTCACATACCTCTCCCGGCCCCCTTTCGTCCAGCGGGGAGACCAGCAGGAAAGGAATTTGTTGTATGCACGCCACCCGAGAGGAAGCGCCTTCCTCTGTTTCTTCCGAGGAAATTGCCCGCTTTAGTGCTCTGGCAGACAAGTGGTGGGATCCAACAGGCCCCATGCGCCCCCTACATGCCATGAACGGCCTGCGGATTGAATGGGCCAGCCGCCACCTGCCCCTGCGTGGCCGCAAATCACGCAAGCCGCATGTGCTGGATATTGGCTGCGGTGCCGGATTGGCCAGTGAGGCCCTTGCAAAAGCCGGGTATGACGTATTGGGGCTGGATGCATCGGCCAATGGTATTGCTGCCGCACAGGCGCATCTGGAAGCCAACCCCCTTCCTGCCGGCTCTGGCACGCTCCATTATCGCCAAGGCAGCGCAGAAGAACTGGTAGCAGAACACGCCAAGTTTGATGCTGTGATGGCTTTAGAAATTATAGAGCATGTCACTGATCCTGAAGCATTTATGGTTATGCTGGCTCAGCTTGTAGATGCCAATGGCACGGTAATTGTTTCCACCATGAACCGCACCCTGCGCTCTTTGGCGGTGGGTAAGATTGGGGCAGAATATCTACTGCGCCTGCTGCCTGTGGGCACGCATGAATGGCGCAAGTTTATCCAACCTTCCGAACTGGGCCGATATGCCCGCGCTGCTGGCCTGCGGATGGTCGCCATTTCTGGCATGGCCCCCGGCATTGGTAGCTGGAAAGAAACACGGGACTTAGGCATTAACTATATCGCTGCCTTCAAAAAAGACTGATACGTAATTTCCTTTATTATCAGTACGTTTCTGACATTTCCTTATAAAAATATTAAGCGGGAAGTGTCAGAAACTCAAAGCAGGTTGGGCTCCCAATGGGTGTAAAATCCCACGTAAAGCCAATCTTGCCCGTGGTTTTATCTACCCGGAAAGATGTGATGGAATCACTCCGCTGGTTGGCCACGAACAAATAGCTGCCAGAAGGATCAAATTTGAGCGCGCGCCCGTAATCGGCATGTGTCCAGATTTCATCCACCAATGTTAGACCGCCATCTTTAGCCACCTGAAACACGGCAAGGGAATCGCCCAAGCGGTTGGATACGTAAAGAAAATGCTCATCGGGTGAGAACAGGATGCCCGCAGCCAAGGTGCTGCCCCGGAAATGAGCCGTCAGGCTGCTTACGGCCTGCTGCGGTGCAATATCCCCTGTTTTGGCATCAAAATTTGCCACTACCACCTTGGAATCCTGCTCGCACAGAATGTACAGCCGCAAGCCATCCGCAGAAAACTGAAAATGCCGCGGGGCTGAACCCGCTGTCATGGTGGTAAACGGCTTTTTGGCCGGAAACAGACGCCCGGTCTCCAAGTTGATGCCATACACATACATTCTATCCAGACCAGCATCTGCCACCGCCACAAAGCGGCCTGAAGGGTCTGCGTGGATCATATGTGGGTGCGAACCTGAATGATCGCTTATGGCAAAGTTGCCCGGTGGGTTATCCGAAGCCCGATCAGGCATACGTGGGCCAGTATTGTGGATAAGGGTTGTCATCTGCCCCAAGGAACCATCTTTCTGCACACGCAGCAGTGCAAAGTTCCCACCCGTATAGTTGGCCACCATAACGTATTTGCCAGAAGGATGAACGCTAAGATGCGCCGGATCTGCCCCACCGGAAGAAACAGTATTCAGCTTTGTTAACGCACCCGTGCCATGATTTACCGAAAACGCCGTGACGGCCCCGGTATTTTTTCCTTCAAAATCATTGATTTCGTTAACAGCGTAGAGAAAAAGCTTATCTGGAGAAAACGCAATAAAGGACGGGCTGGCAACATCTGTAAATGTATTCAGATGGTTGAGAGCGCCTGTTTTACGGTCCATTTCAAAAACCGTAATCCCATCTCCATTGCCGCCCGGCGGCCCGTGCTGCGTATAGCCACCTACATAACATAAAATACGTTCTAGCTGCGGTGGCGTTGCGGCATCCTGCTTATCAGGCGCAGGCGCATTATCGTCTGCCTGCGCATAGGCGCTCCCCAAAAAACCACACGCCAGACTACCCAGCCCGAAAGCACGACGCGAAAACGAGCCGCTCATAATCCTGTTTGTCTCCTTGCTTGCGTATGCTCAGGGCATCTTGCAGACAGGCCCCATCGGAGGCCCGGAATAACGTGTCCATGTCTGGGTTTCACCAAAAATGGGCAGCCCCAGATAGCCACGCAGCTTTAGAACGCCAGATTGGGGAGACCAGATGCGTGCGTCATACTTATGGCCGCTATCGGGGTCTAGAATATTCCCTTCCCACTTGTTTTTTTCATCTTTCAGGGGGCGAAAATCTGTTAACATCAGGAGGTTACACTCGGTTTTTCCATCATGCCCCTTGGGCACATCCGTACCATCGTAACGCAGCCCGATCAGCCGACCGCAAACGGTTTCTCCGCATTTTTCAATTTTGAAAACGCCATCATGATCTTGGCTCAGCCAATAGCCCATCAGGCTATCTTCACCGCCCATCGCAGCAGAATCCGCCATGGCAGGCTGAGAAAGTGCAGGAAGCAGCGCCGCAGATATGCCTAATACAGACGAAAGAAAAAAAGCCCTAATTCCAGTTTGAGCGCCGCGCGCCATGAAGTTTTTCATGCTCTCTTTCTCCTTCGCCCAGCCCTGTTTCCAACATATACTTTTTACGTAACCGGCTGGCCTGCCCTGTTAATTTGGGCACCGTAAGCACTGCCTGCCACCCTAAGTACGGTTCCGACAACCCCGAAAAATCAGCTGTCGGTCTTGCGTACCCACGGAAGCGGCAGCACATCAACCCCTTCATCTTCCAGCATTTCGCGCTCTGATGCCGTCATATCCCCATAGATACCGCGTTCTGGCGCTTCTCCATGATGAATACGCAAGGCTTCATCCGCAAAATTGGAACCTACATTATCGCAGTTTTCTTCCACCACGGCTCTGATCTGGCGCAAAGCGCTCATCAGATTATCTGGCGTTACGGCTTCTGGCTGTTGCGTTGCGGTTGGCGCTTCTGGTTGTTGCTGTGGAATTGCTTCAGGCTGCGAAGATTCCACTTTTTTCGGGTGTGCACGGCCCTTTACAATAGCGGGCGCCATAAGGGCCTGCTCCACTTTGGACGAACCACAGATAGCACAGCTCAGCAAATTTTCCTGCTTCAGGCGTGCAAAAGCGGCGCTATCCCGATACCAGCCTTCAAACGTATGTCCGTTTGCGCAACAGAGCTGATAACAGATCATCCGCTTTTACCTCCTGTTTGTTTAGTTTTCGCCCAAGCCCAAAGCGGCATCCAGCTTGCCCTGCCGCTCTAATGACATCAGATCATCACATCCGCCCAAGCACCGATCGCCTACAAAAACCTGCGGCACTGTTGTGCTGCCACCAGAACGGCGGATAGCATCTTCGCGTTCCTGCGTGCCTCGTGGTGCGTTAATTTCCTTGAATGGCACCTTTTTACTTTCCAGCAGCGCAACTGCTCGTACGCAAAACGGGCATCCCCGCTGGGTGTAAATTTCGATTTCAGGCATAAACATATTCCTTCTGGGTGTTTCAAAGCCCGGTTCTGACACCGCACATCTATTCTGGTAGGTTTATATCAACTTCTGGCCGCGCAGACACCAGCCCTGCCACTAAAAGACTAACGTTATGCACCCCAGCTTGCCTTAATGCTTGCACGCAGGCGGTAGCTGTGGCGCCTGTTGTGAGCATATCATCCACCAATACAACACAACGCCCTTGCAATTTTTTCTGCCATTTGGGCCTGAATGTAATGGCGCTTTGCATTTCCTGCTGCCGTTCTTTGCGCGAAAATCCAGCTAGTTTTGTTGTAGCGCGCATACGCATAAGGGCATCAGGCGCCACCTGTAAATGTTTTATCCGCGCCACTTCAGCCGCCAGCAGCGCTGCCTGATTGTAACGGCGCCGAAGCAAGCGCCACCTATGCACAGGCACAGGAACCAGCAACACATCTGGGCGGAGAATATCTTGCCCAATCTGCCCCATACGTTGTGCCAGAAACTGGGCATTTTCTGTTCTATCTGCATATTTAAGCTGTAAAATCAGATCTCTGGCTGCTGCTGTGTAAATAAAAGCGGCCCGAGCCTGTTGCCATGCAGGATGCTGCTGCTCACACGCAGCGCACAAACCTGTATGCCCCAAACTTTCCTGCGAGGGCTGAGGTGTTGCACAGGCATCGCAAAATGGATGGCTGATAGGTTGTAAGCGGCCAAAACATGATGCGCAGGTTAGCCCATGCTGGGCCACATCTGCGCCACACAACACGCAACTTGGCGGATACAAAATATCCATCAAAGCAGTGCCCAGTTTGCGTATCTTCACCTGCATTTCTGCGGCTCACACAAAATTTCCTGGTCTCTCTCCTTGGCAAACCACAGGGAAGCACGCACATGTTGCAAAATGGATGTGCCCGTAATTTTTGATCGCAAAGCTGTAAGACTGCACCGTGAACGTGCAGCCAAAACCCAGCGTGCTACTACCCCCATACTGGAAGCGGCTGCAGATATTCTGCTGGATCGGCTGGATGATGTCATGCGTTCATTTTCCAACGCGTTGGATATTGGTGGCCGCGGCATTATCTGCCAAGGGCTGAATCGCAGAAAGATTCCCGCCATTACGTGTGATCTTTCCGAGGCACAGGCACGTTGCGCATCAACTCCAAGCGTGTGCGCTGATGAAGAGCGCCTGCCCTTTGCCCCCAGTAGCTTTGACCTGGTGGTTGCCAGCCTTTCCCTGCATTGGGTGAATGATTTACCGGGCCTGTTCCACCAAATTCGCTCTATCTTGCGGCCTGATGGGCTTTTTTTGGCCAGCATTCCCATTCTGCCTACATTGCGACCGTTGCGGCAGGCCTTGGAAATGGCCGAATTGGCTTTAAGCGATGGTGTTTCCCCCCGCGTATCACCCCTGCCCACACAGCAAAGCTGTGTCTCGTTACTGCAGCGTGCAGGATTTGCGTTACCTGTGGTGGATACAGAAACACTGGAGCTGCGTTACCGCTCCTTACACGCATTGATGGCAGATTTACGCGCTGCGGGAGAAACCAATGCGCTTGCTCTGCGCTCGCGCGCCATTCCCCCACGCTTGCTGTTTCCTGCGGCCGCGCATGAACTAGAAGATGAAAAAGCAGAGAGTTTCTGCATGCCATTACATATGGCAATACTTGCGGCGTGGTCTCCCTCTGGCAATCAGCCACAACCGCTCACGCCGGGGCAATTTACGCATTCATTGCATGATGTGCTGCAACAGCAGCCCCAACCTTTAACCAAAAAATAAGCGAACAGATTTTTACCCGCCCGTAACGCTCATATGCCGTTGCGGGCCGGAAACATCGGCTTCCGATGCGCCAAGCAAAAAATCATGCCCTTTGGGTTTGCGCGCAATGGCATCCTGAATAGCTCTTTCCAATACGGCATCATCTACACCTGCCCGTATCAGGCTGCGCAAATCGGCACCATCTTCCTGCCCCAGACAGGTATAAAGCCGCCCCGTGCAAGATAACCGCACCCGGTTACACGTTGCACAGAAATTGTGGCTCATAGGGGTAATCAGCCCCAGCCTTCTGCCTGTTTCTCCTACCCGCAAATATCGGGCTGGACCACCGGTTGCATCTGGAATGGGCGTAAGCGTCCAACGCTTGGATAAATCTGCCTTCACATCCAGCAACGGCAGATAGCGCGATGTGCGATCTTCCCCCGTATCTCCCATTGGCATGGTTTCAATCAGACATAAATCTGCGCCTATTTCTCCACACCATGCCAGCAGGGTATCAAATTCATCATCATTCACACCGGCCATTGCAACGGTGTTGATACGCAGCGCTAACCCAACATCCCGCGCAGCACGTATGCCTTCCAGGGTAGCGGCCAGCTTGCCCCTGCGGGTTATTTTGGTAAACCGTGCTTCATCCAGCGTATCCAGGCTGACATTCACACGGCGCACACCGGCATCAAACAAGGTTTGTGCATACTGCGCTAAATGGCTGCCATTGGTTGTAAGAGTGAGTTCTTCCAACTGGCCGCGATTATCGGAATGCTTGAGCCATGACCCCAGCTCCTGAAAAAACGGGCCAATATCACGGCGCACCAAAGGCTCTCCGCCTGTTATACGCAGGCGGCGCACACCGTGCTGCACAAACACACGGCATAGGCGCAACAGTTCATCATAATCCAGAACATCTGAGCGCGGCAGAAAGGTCATGCGTTCAGCCATGCAGTATGTGCACCGCATGTCGCACCGGTCTGTTACCGATACACGCAGGTAAGAAATCCGCCGCCCGGCAGGATCCGTTAAAGAGGACAACATTGGTTCTCTATATCAGAAACCAACCCCACATAAAACGACAGTTTGAAGGTTGGTTACGGAAAAACACAGTTGCTTATGATAGCAAAACGGGCGGCCCTGAAAGAACCGCCCGCCTTACCTAACAGCCTAAGCTAAAAACCTAGTGGCCAGAACTGTTTCCTGAAAAATCAGGGCGCGGCAGAGCAGAAAGCTCAAGTTGCTGCACCAGTGCTTCCTTCAAGCGTTCCAGACACGCTTCTGTCCGGCCTTCTGCACGCGCAACCAGAACAGCCTGCGTGTTAGAAGCCCGTAGCAGCCACCAGCCATCTGGGGTGTTCACGCGCACGCCATCAATTTCGGAAACATCTGCACCTTCCTTACGCAGGCGTGCAGCAACTTCCTCAATCACTTTGAACTTGCGGTGGTCATCACACTCAAAACGCAATTCCGGGGTAGATGTGGTTTTGGGCAGCGCTTCACGGAAAGCCGAAAGCGGTTCATTCATACGGGCAACAATATCCAGCACGCGCACGCCGGCGTACAAGGCATCATCAAAGCCGTACCATTTATCTGCAAAGAAGATATGGCCAGACATTTCACCCGCCAGAGGTGAACCTGTTTCCGCCATTTTGGATTTGATAAGCGAATGCCCTGTGCGCCACATCAGTGGCTTGCCACCGGCTTCTGCCACCTCATCAAACAGCACTTGGCTGGCCTTGGCATCAGCAATGATAGTGGCCCCAGAATGGGATTTTAGCACATCGCGCGCCAGCAAAATAAGAAGCTGATCGCCCCACAGAATTCCGCCTGCATTATCCACTACGCCAATGCGGTCTGCATCCCCATCAAACGCAATACCCAGATCAGCCTCATTCTCACGCACAGAGGCAATAAGCTGCTCCAGATTTTTGGCAACCGTTGGATCAGGATGATGCACAGGAAAAGTGCCATCAATTTTAGCGTTCAGCACAATGTGCTCGCCCGGCAGCTTTTTTACCAGCATTTCCAGAACTTCACCGGCGGAACTGTTGCCATTATCCCAGACAACTTTCAGCTTGCGCTGTCCGCCAACGTAATCCTTTACAAGCCGCTCTACATATTCTTCACGAATATCCACATCGCGCACGGTGCCTTTTTCTTCTGGCACCACATCGCCTTTGGCAGACAGATCACCCAGTTCCCGAATCTGGGCACCGAAGAAGGGCTTGCTAGCCAAGGTTATTTTAAAGCCGTTGTGATCAGGCGGGTTATGGCTGCCTGTTACCATAATGGCACCATCAGCTTTAAGAATAACAGACCCATAATATAGCAGAGGTGTGGGGCCACGCCCCACACGCACGACATCCAGCCCGCACGCTACAGCACCTTGCACCAATGCCTTCTCCAATGAAGGAGAAGACAAGCGGCCATCATAGCCCACAACCAGCGTTTTACCGCCGTTGCGGCGCACAAGGCTGCCAAAGGTGCGGCCAATGGCAAACGCATCATCGGTTGAAAGGGTTTTACCAACAATTCCGCGAATATCGTATTCACGCAGGCTGGTAGATTCAAACCTATGCGTAAAAGACATCAGATTTTATCTGTGTACTTTTTCAAAAATTCCTTCACGCCGTCAGCAAGATCAGGACGTTCCAGAGCAAAGGCTACCTGAGCTTCAAGGAAGCCAAGCTTGTTGCCGCAGTCATAGCGGGTGCCTTCATAACGCAGACCGTGGAAAGGCACCTGACCAATGGTTTTTGCCATGGCATCTGTAAGCTGCACTTCACCACCTGCACCTTTTTCCAGCTTGGAAAGGTAAGGCATAACTTCTGGTGTCAGCACATAACGGCCAATGATGGACAGGTTGGAAGGCGCATCTTCCGGCTTTGGCTTTTCAACCAAACCTTTTACTTCCACAAGGCGGCCATCATCCTTGCCTGTGTCCAGAATACCGTAACGGTTTGTTTGTTCACGCGGCACTTCTGTAACCGCCACAACACTACCGCCTGTTTCATTATACGCATCGGCCAACTGCTTCAGGCAACCCTTGCCGGGTGCAGCCTGCACGATATCATCGGGCAGCAGGATGGCAAACGGATCATCCCCAATAAAGGAGCGTGCGCACCAGATAGCATGCCCAAGGCCCAGCGGTTCCTGCTGACGCACTGCAATAAGAGAGCCTGCTTCAATAGAGCTGGGTTCCAGCGCTTTCAGGCAATCAATCTTGTTGCGCTCTCTGAGCGTATCTTCCAGCTCATAAGCAATATCAAAGTAATCAATAAGAGAGTCTTTACCACGGCCTGTAATCAGGCAGAACTCTTCAATCCCGGCTTCACGCGCTTCATCAATCGCATACTGGATCAGTGGCCTATCAACAACAGGCAGCATTTCTTTTGGCATGGCCTTAGTTGCAGGCAGAAAGCGCGTTCCCAATCCCGCAACAGGCAGGACTGCTTTACGTAAAGGCTTGGGTTTGGACACGAATACAACACCTTAAAAAACGGGTTAAACCTCAACCATCAGAACCACCCTGCCCGCAGAGAGCACCCTGCCAACAACACGGCTCATCAAGAATGCAGCAAAACCCACCCAACGCGCAAAAACGCGTGTGCGTGTTTTAGACCACACTCTACATGGCTTTTATTTTACACATCTAAAACCATGCGCCTATTCTAAAAACCGGAAAAGAGAGGCGTGAATATGACAATTCATGCATAAAAATGCAGAATTGTACTCTGGCAGAACAGATATGCACCCAACAGGCAGAAAATCTCTGCTGTATTTTATTGCTCTGATTCAATTTTATTTTTGAAGAAGTATGGTGCGGCCGAGAAGACTCGAACTTCCACGGGGTATTCCCCCACAAGCACCTCAAGCTTGCGCGTCTACCATTCCGCCACGGCCGCACGTGACAATCGGCACCAGAAGAGCGATACCGTTGGTGAACAGCCCTATAGCCGAAGCAGGAACGTGCGGCAATGACAAAAGAACAAATTTTATGGGAAATCAGCAAAAAACTGGTTCCATACCCTCAAGCACTCAGCCGTATGGAAAGCATGGCCCGCAGCATACGTGCGGATGAAGCTGCAGAACGCGTGTGGTTACTGGAACACCCACCACTTTATACTTCAGGCACATCTGCCAAAACAGAAGATCTTTTCAACCCCGCAAATTACCCCACGTATCATGCAGGCCGCGGCGGGCAATGGACATATCATGGCCCGGGGCAAAGAACCGCTTATGTGATGCTAGACCTGCAATGCCCCCACGGCCCCGTACCGGCAAGAGACCTACGCGCTTATGTACATGCGTTGGAATCGTGGGGGATTGGTGCGTTAGACCATTTTGGCATTCATGGTGAAGTGCGCGAAGGCCGCGTGGGCGTGTGGGTTACAGACCCCAGAACTGGGAATGAAGAAAAAATTGCCGCTATTGGGGTACGTGTTTCCCGCTGGGTAAGCTGGCATGGCGTTGCCATCAACCTAGACCCCAACATGGCGGATTTTGAGGGCATTGTGCCCTGCGGAATCAGGGAATACGGCGTGACCAGCTTTCGCAAACTGGGGCTTTCCACCACCATGCAGGAACTGGACCACGCGCTGGCCCAATCCTGGGCCAACACATTTGGCAGCGTCCCTTCTCCCTTACAGGAAGTGGCCGTTACACAGGGTCCAGACTGATGGAAATAACATGTCTGCGTTCATCCACAATCTGAATGGAAGAAAGCGCAAGCTTGTTTGCCACGTCATGAAAAACCAACGTAACCAACCCCTGTGAAGGGTTATCCGTGCGTGTGAGCGAAAGCTGCAACACGCCGGGTTGCTTTTGCACGTTGGTAACAGTGACGGCACCAGACAGCACAACAGGGTTATCCAACAGCAAACCCAGCGGATTATGCGCCAGACCAATACGGGTTTGAGAGCCCTGCTGGGCATCTGTAAATACAGCATGATGCCCAGAAGCCCGAAGCTCCATTTCATGCGGTGCTGTATAGTGCATGTACAATGATCCGGGTTTGTAGGTAATTAACCCGCCGCCACGGCTGCCATTGGCCCATGTTTGAAGGAATGGTGCGTTTTCCAAATCCACGGTGCGGAAGTAATTTTCCACGCGGGCCACATCTGTATTTTTTGCTCCAGATGAGCCCTGCAGGGCCTGCCCCGCGCAGGCTGCCAACGCCAGAGGGGCCACCAAGGCAAAGGCACGACGGTTTAATTTTAAGCCTTTGCGCATTATGCCACCTTCTCCGCTTCCTGCGGTGTGCGCAGGGTAAGGGCCAGAGCATGCAAACCGCTAGAAAATTCCGGGGCCAAAGCCTCATGCACCATGCGGGAGCGGTTCACACGGTTAACACCTTCAAACGCGGCGGAAACCATGAGCACCCGAAAATGCGTTTCTGTGGCACCGGCTTCTGGCCCACGCACCATGGCTTTATGGTGAGCGTGGCGGTGGCTTTCATCCTCAATTTCCAGCATAATGGGGTTGAATGTTTTTTCCAGAACATTACGAACCCGCTGCATACGCACACCTTCTGCCTTGGAAAGAGCCGAAGAATCTGAAAGACTGGTCATATCCCTGTTTACCTCTTGCTACAGATGCTTTTGCACCGCACATAACGCTAAATGATTAAACGTAGGAACACCCGCCCCCGCGCGTTCGATCCTGACCCTGACGCGCCAACACGTTGCTGTGACATGCCAAGCTGTCAGGAGCCGGCAGGTTACCGCGCGCCCCGCTCGCGCGATGCGCTGAACCAGTATTACTGGTTCTGCCTCAACCATGTTCGGGAATATAATGCGCGGTGGGATTATTACAAAGGCATGAGCCCCGGCCAGATTGAAGCGCACCTGCGCGCAGATATCGGGTGGGACCGGCCAACATGGGCTTTTGGCCAAAGCGCCAAAGGTGCAAAACGCGCCACACCCAATGAAGAGGATATTCTAGACCCGCTGGATATTCTGGGCCAGAACCGCCGCTCCCGCGCAGAACGCGCGCGCGCGCAGGCTTATCAGGAACGCACATCCGCCCCTGCGGCATTGCGGGAACCTTTGGCCATTCTGGGGCTTTCTTGGCCTGTCAGTATGGAAGAAGCCAAAAACCATTACTGGGCATTGGCGCGCAAACACCATCCGGACACCAATAACGGAGACCGGAATGCCGAAGAACGGCTTAAAAAAATCAATGTTGCCTTCACGATTGTGAAGACCCATCTCTTAACCGAAAGCCTCGAAAAAGCGCTGTGATGATGTATGCTGCATTCAAGGCATCATATATTTCCGGTTGCTTTGCCTTTTTTCTTTCCTGTCAGACAAAGAGCGCAGACATATAGCCATGACGGATATTTCCAGCCAGTCCAACGCTTCCGAACTCCCGCCCATTTCAGCCATTTCCACGCCAGATATGGAAGTGAGTGTGCGTGATGTGTTCGGTCTTGATTCTGACATGAAGGTACCTGCCTTTTCCATCCGTACAGAACACGTACCCGAAGTGGATAAGGCTTATCTGTTCGACCATGACACCACGCTGGCCATTTTGGCAGGCTTTGCCTTTAACCGCCGTGTGATGGTGCAGGGCTTCCATGGCACCGGTAAATCTTCACATATTGAACAGATTGCCGCACGCCTGAACTGGCCGTGCATTCGCATCAATCTAGACAGCCATATTTCCCGTATCGATCTGATTGGCAAAGATGCCATTGTGGTGAAGGACGGCCAGCAGATTACCGAATTTCAGGAAGGCCTACTGCCGTGGTGCCTGCAACGCCCCTGCGCACTGGTGTTTGATGAATACGATGCAGGCCGTGCGGATGTGATGTTTGTGATCCAGCGCGTACTGGAAGTGGAAGGCAAGCTGACTCTTCTGGACCAGAACCGTGTAATTTCCCCCAACCCGTTCTTCCGCCTGTTTGCCACGGCCAACACTGTGGGGCTGGGTGATACAACTGGGCTGTATCACGGCACGCAACAAATCAACCAAGCCCAGATGGACAGATGGAATATTGTTACCTCCCTGAACTATCTGCCGCATCAGCAGGAAGTGGGCATTGTATGTGCGCGTCTGGGCATTGCGGAAGATGACAAAGCCGCGCGCGACAAAATTGATAACATGGTAGCGCTGGCAGCCCTTACCCGCTCCGGCTTTATGGCGGGAGACCTTTCTACCGTTATGTCACCCCGTGGGGTTATTGCTTGGGCAGAGAACGACCGCATCTTTAATGATGTGGCTTTTGCCTTCCGCGTGACCTTCCTGAATAAGTGTGATGAGGCCGAACGCAGCATGGTGGCGGAGTATTATCAGCGCTGCTTCAACACCAGCCCGCTGCCCGGCCGCACTGCCTGAATCGGATTTTTTCATGGCTGAGCGCACCAAAGGTCCCTCTTCTCCCAACACGCCGCCTTTCTCTCGGGAACAGGCGGAAAAACGGGCGGACACTTTCAAGCAGGCTACATCTGCCGCTTTACGCGCTATTGGCGGGCAGAAAGAGGCAGGTGTTTCCTTCCACAGCGGCAACATGCCTCTGGCCCCGATCAGCCTTGGGAAAAAAGTGCGGCTGCAATCTCCTTCTCTCAATTTAAATGAGGAGGAAATGCAGCGCATCCGTGGTGCAGCAGATGCGCAGGCACTGCGCCTAAAGCACCATGACTTTGCCCTGCACGCCGCACGCCAGCCTGCCGAAACGCAGGCGCGGGATGTGTATGATGCACTGGAACAAGCCAGAATCGAATCTGTAGGCGCACGCCACATGAAAGGCGTGGCGGCCAACCTGCGGCAGCGGCTTGAACAGGATATCCGTGCGTCTGGCTTGGACCGGATGAAAGATGCCTCCCAGCTTTCCCCCGTCGTGGGGCTGGAATTACTGGCGCGTGAAAAACTGACAGGCCAACCGGTGCCTGAACCGGCTCAGGCTATTCTGGAGAAATGGAAGCAAACCCTTCCGCCAGAAGCCTTGAGTGCGCTGGATGAAATGGCCAAGCACCAGACGGATCAGGCCGCATACGCGCGCGCCAGCCGTCAGCTTATGGCTGTCTGCGCCCTGACAGAAGATGACAGGGCATCTGAAGATATGGATGCCGACAACGATTCTTCCGAACCTGCGGATTCGCAGGATGATTCAAATCCACCTCCCCCAGATCAGGAAGAAAACACATCCCCACAGCAGGATGAGCAGGAAGAGGAAATCTCTCAACCTCAACTGATGGCGGGAAGCGGCGAATCTTCTTCAGAATTTGCAGAAGAAGAACACGATGCCAGTATGGGTGAAGGCACGGGGGAAGCCTCGGGCCCCGGCAGCAGGCCAGAAAATG
This sequence comes from Acetobacter ascendens, assembly GCF_001766235.1. NCBI lineage: Bacteria > Pseudomonadati > Pseudomonadota > Alphaproteobacteria > Acetobacterales > Acetobacteraceae > Acetobacter > Acetobacter ascendens. The sequence goes on along the minus strand of NZ_CP015164.1, from coordinate 732,029 downwards.
AACCCGGCCTAACAGCCAGAGGCTATCACCCCTACACCACCCAGTTTGATGAAGAGATTCGCGCAGAAGAATTGTGCGACCCCGAAGAACTTTCCCGCCTGCGGCATCAGCTTGATCTGCAATTAGCCACTTTGCACGGTGTGGTGTCTCGGCTTGCCAACCGGCTTCAGCGCCGTTTGATGGCGCAGCAAACGCGCTCTTGGTCGTTCGATCTGGAAGAAGGTATTCTGGATGCGGGCCGCCTATCCCGCATTGTGGTAAATCCTATGCTTTCCCTGTCCTACAAGCAGGAGAAAGATACGGAATTCCGCGATACGGTCGTAACTCTGCTGATTGATAATTCCGGTTCCATGCGAGGGCGGCCTATTTCTGTTGCGGCATCCTGCGGGGATATTCTGGCCCGTACGCTAGAACATTGTGGCGTAAAGGTGGAAATTCTGGGCTTTACCACCCGCGCATGGAAAGGTGGCCAAAGCCGGGAACTCTGGTTGCAAAACGGCAAGCCCCCAGAACCGGGCCGCCTGAATGATTTGCGCCACATTGTTTACAAATCAGCCGATATGCCGTGGCGTCGTGCCCGCACAAATCTGGGCCTGATGCTGCGTGAAGGCCTGCTGAAAGAAAACATAGATGGTGAAGCCCTGCTTTGGGCATGGAACCGTATCAGAAACAGGCAGGAAGCCCGCAAAATTCTGATGGTTATTTCAGATGGCGCGCCGGTGGATGACAGCACACTCTCCGTCAACCCAGCATCTTATCTGGAAGACCATTTGCGTGCTGTGATTGACATGATCGAAAACCGCAGCCCTGTAGAATTAACGGCTATTGGTATCGGGCACGATGTAACACGCTATTACCAAAAGGCCGTTACCATTACAGATGCGGAGGAACTGGGAGGCACGATGCTCCAGTCCCTTTCCGCTCTGTTTGAAGAAAAACGCGGCCCACGTAAACGCTCCCGTTAAAAGCAAAGGCGCCGCCTGCCCGGCCTTGTATTTAGGACAGCGGGCGGCCCAGACGGGCTTGCGCCAGATCTACCAAGCCAGCCAGCATAATATCTGCATCTTCCTTGGTTGTGCGGTGGTTTACAATAGCTGCACGAATAGCCAGCTTGCCATGAATGCGCGTGGTGGACGGGGCGGCAATGCCACTTTCCTGAAGATCCTTCACCAGTTCCGCATTCAGCGAATCCAGATCACCCACATCGGGCATGTCCACCCGAAAACACACAATATTCAGCGTTACCGGAGCCAGCAGGGTAAGGCCGGGTGTGGTGACCACGCGTGATGCCAGATATTGCACTACCGCACAGGATTGCGCCACCACATTACCCAACCCTTGGGTGCCAAACCCCGCCAGCGTGAACCACACCTTAAGCGCCCGAAACCCGCGTGAAAGGTCTGGCCCCAGATCACAAAACCATGGGGCATCTGCTGCCAGTCCACGATCCTCGCGCGAGAGATAGGCTAAGGATTGCGCAAAAGTTGCCGCTTGCCGCCCCTGTTCTCGCACAAGCACGCAGCCTGCATCGTAAGGCACTTGTGCCCATTTATGAAAATCGAAGGCAAGGCTATCGGCCCGCTCCAACCCCTTGAGCAACGGAGCATAGTCTGGCGCCAACTGTGCCAACGCGCCAAAAGCCCCATCTACATGGAACCAGAGCTTTTCGGCCTTTGCGTAATCTGCCAGCTCATCCAGCGGGTCCACACTGCCTGTGTCCACAGTACCTGCCGTGCCGACAACCAGAAAAGGCTCGTATCCATCCGCCCTATCCTGCGCCACCATGCGGCGCAGCGCCTGCATATCCATACGGAATGCAGCATCAACCGGCACGCGGCGCAGGGCCTTCATGCCCAACCCGGCCATATCAAACGCACGGGCCACACATCCATGTGCAGTTTGTGCTGCGTATCCTACCAGTTTGCGGCCTGCCACCCCTTGCTCACGCACAGCGGTGCCATCTGGGACTGCGCGGCTGGCCGTAAGAATGGCAATAAAGTTGGCCATGGAAGAACCGGTAACCAGCACACCGCTTGCTGTATCTGGAAAGCCGAACATTTCCGCGGCCCAGCGGATAACCATGCGTTCCACTTCAACCGGAGCATGGTTACGGCCACCCAGATTGGCGTTTAGGCCAGCGGCCAGCATTTCTGCCAACATACCCTGTGCCGTGCCACCGCCATGCACCCACCCCATAAAGCGCGGGTGCCGGTTGCCCACTGCATAAGGCTGCACTGCACTGGCAAACTGTTCGTACAGCCCTTCAAGCGGTTGTGCGCCTTGGGGCAAAGGAGCCTGTTTAAAGTTCTGCCGCAGCGTATCCGGCATAGGTTGCCATACCGGGCCTTTTGCCACGTTTTTTATGGACTCAAGCATGTCATCCAACATGCGGTGGCCCAGCGTGCGCAATTCTTCCCAGTTTTCTGGATCTAACCCGGCCACTTCTGTTTTCTCCAATATCCGTATTCAGGATGCGTGACGTATCTCTGTCTTTTGCTCATGCTGTTCTGCCTGCTGTGTCATACGGGCAAAACGGCGGGCCAGAACGGCGCATACAAAAAGCTGGATCTGGTGATATATCATAAGTGGCAGAACAATCATCCCCACCGATGCGGGAGGAAACAGTACATTGGCCATAGGCACCCCAGATGCCAGTGTTTTTTTGGAGCCACAGAACACCACTGCAATTTCATCTTTAAGGGGCAGGCCAAAGGCGCGACCAGCAAAAATGGTAATGCCCAGCACCACAAACAGCAACACGGCATCCACCAGCGCAATTACGCCCAGTTCTGCCACTGGTAGCTTATGCCAAAGCCCTTGCATAACGGCATCACTGAATGCCGCATACACCACAACCAGCACAGAACCTCGGTCTGAAAAAGAAAGCAGTTTTTTATTGCGGTGCGCCCACGGGCCAAGCCATGGCTGCAACACCTGCCCCAAAATAAAGGGTAGCAAAAGCTGGTACACAATATCCAGCGGGTTACCAGCCGCACCACCATGTTTGCTTAGAATAAGCCCTACCAACACCGGCGTAATAAAAATGCCCAAAACGTTAGAAGCCGTAGCGGCACACACCGCCGCAGGCACATTGCCCCCACCAATAGAGGTAAACGCAATGGAAGACTGCACAGTGGAAGGCAGGCAACACAAAAACAGCACACCCATCCAGACTTCTGGTTGCATCAGATTGGGCAGGAGTGCGTGGCCCAATAGCCCCAAAAGAGGGAATAACACAAAGGTGCAGCATAGAATGAGCAGGTGCAGCTTCCATGCCACCAAGCCATCCACCACAGCCTTGCGAGAAAGCCTTGCACCCTGCAAAAAAAACATCAGGGCAATCAAGCTAATGGAAAGCCATCTAAAAACCGGAACAGCCGCCCCATGACAGGGAAAGAACGTTGCCAGCAACACAGCGCTGACCAACCCCATTAAAAAGGGGTCCAATTTCAAAAACCGCACACGCCTGCCCTTTCGTTCTTCTTTCTGGTTGCCTGCATGTTTTACTTACGGCACCCTTTAACTGAAATGAAACAGTATACTTTCCCGTCCCTCTCCGTTCTCGGTGCTGTGAGCATTTATGCCACAGTTGCTGCGGCTCCGGCTTTTGCGGCCCCTCCTTCTGGCTGTGCGGTGGTTTCCCGCGCTTCTGGGCAGGAAACGGCACAAGGCGTTACATATCAGAATCTGGTGTTACGCACCCCAGATGGCGGAACAACTTTTAAGGCAGGACACCTTACCCTGCATGGTTCTGGAGAAACGCCCGAAGCCACGCATGATCTGGCAGATGCGGCCTCTCTGCTACTCATGTCCGCCATGACGGGACATCACAATGCCGCGTGCACTGATTGGCTGAACACACAGGGCAAGCGCGTTCTGGCGGGCCTTCAGACTGGCAAAAGCTATGATCTGACATGGCAGAACGCTACGCTCACGCACGGGGCCGCACAGGTAACGGTCAACACCGCGCGCTACCAGATGCAGGGTGGCAGCGCGACTGCCTCGGCATCATTGGGTATGGATGGGGTAAGTTTCCATAATGTTGCCAATCAGGATCTGCTGCCTACAGCAGCCCATGCCACGTTCTCGCTTCCCGCGGCGGAAGTACCTGCCCTTATGAGCGCCATTGGGGGCCGCAGCACCAGTGCTCCCGCCGTGCATGCCACCATTTCCAGCTTTGATGCCACGCAGGGTGAAGCCTCCCTACACGGTAATGGCGTGGCAACGCTTACAGGCAATGTGAACAACACATCTGCCTCTGGACATCTGGAAATTACCAATCTGGAAACACTGATTGATAAGGCCCGCACCGCCAAGCAGATGAAACTGGCCGCAGGCATGGTTGTGGCCCGTTTGGTGAGCCATAAACATGGTGAGCAGAATACGTGGGATACAAAATGGGAAAGCGGTGTACTCACCGTAAACGGCTTTCCCATCCCGCTTAAATAAACAAAATGGCCGGAGGTACTTAAATGCAGCCCTCCGGCCATTGGGCCTGGTTAGGCCATTTCCATAACTTTTTCACACATACCGGCCAGATCCTTCAGCACGCGCCGGGCCAGATCTATGCGCTGCACGTTGGTGAGTTCGCGCACAACCGCCATTTTATGGTCTGGCCGTAAGCGGACTGTGACATCCTTCCATTTCCCCATCCACTGCACTAACCCTGCTGGGTTGCGGAAGGTATTATTACGGAATTGCAGCACCATGCCTTTGGGGCCAGCCTCTACACGCTCTACCCCGGCCTGACGGCACAGGCGTTTAAGCTCCACAATATCCAGAAGGTTCTTGACCTCCGGCGGCAGGGAACCAAACCGATCTATCAGTTCGGCTTCCATGGCTTCCAGTTCCGCATCCGATGCCAGCGCGCTGATACGGCGGTATAGCCCAAGCCTTACGGGCAGATCGGTTACATACTCATCCGGGATCAACACAGGCAGGCCCATAACAATGTTGGGCGTCCAGTCCCGATCTTCTGCGGCACGGCGATTTTTATCTGAGCGGAGGTCGGCCACGGCATCTTCCAGCATCTGCTGGTAAAGTTCGATCCCCACTTCGCGCACATGGCCGGATTGCTGATCGCCCAGCAGATTACCCGCACCACGCAAATCCAGATCGTGCGAAGCCAGCGTAAAGCCAGCACCCAACGTATCCAGCGTTTGCATCACTTCCAGCCGCTTTTCAGCGGAATCTGAAAGCACATGCGTTTGTGGCCATGTCAGGTAAGCGTAACCTCGCTGCTTGCCACGTCCCACGCGCCCACGCAGCTGATAAAGCTGCCCAAGACCAAACATATCTGCCCTATGGATAATCAGCGTATTCACCGCAGGCATATCCAGTCCGCTTTCCACAATATTGGTGGAGAGCAGAATATCGTATTTGCCGTCTGAAAACTCGGTCATCACCCGTTCCAGCTCTGTGGCGGAAAGGCGACCATGCGCCTGTATTAGCCGGGCATCGGGCACAATGGCGGTAAGCCGTTCAGCTAGCCTGTCTAGATCCTCAATACGCGGCGCCACGCAGAAAATCTGCCCACCACGGAAGCGTTCTCGCTGGATGGCCTCCCTTATCACCACACTATCAAACGGCATGATGAAGGTGCGCACTGCCAGCCTGTCTGTTGGTGGGGTGGCAATCAGGCTCATTTCCCTCACACCGGAAAGCGAGAGTTGGAGCGTACGGGGCAATGGTGTGGCAGAAAGTGTGAGCACATGCACATCTTCGCGCAGGGCTTTCAGCTTTTCCTTATGAGACACGCCAAAATGCTGTTCTTCATCAATAATCAACAGTTCGAGTGAGGCAAACTGAACCGTTTTAGCCAACAATGCATGCGTGCCGATAACAATGTTCACGCTACCATCTGCAATGCCCTTACGCACTGCTGTAGCTTCCTTACCCGTTACCATGCGCGAAAGTTGCGCCACCTTAATGGGAAAGCCCTCAGACCGCGCAGCAAAGGTGCGGTAATGCTGCCGGGCCAGAAGCGTGGTAGGCACCACAACCGCTACCTGCCCACCAGACATGGCCGCCACAAAGGCCGCACGTAAGGCTACCTCGGTTTTACCAAAGCCCACATCACCACATACCAGACGATCCATTGGTCGGCCGGAAGACATATCCTCCAGCACATCCGCAATGGCACGTGCCTGATCATCCGTTTCCACAAATGGGAAGCGGGCACAGAACTCATCCCACTGTCCCTCCGGCGGAACCAGTTCCGGCGCTTCCTTTAGGGCACGCATGGCGGCGGTTCTAATAAGCTCACCCGCCATATCGCGAATGCGCTTTTTCATTTGCGATTTACGGTTCTGCCATGCCGTGCCGCCCAGCTTATCCAACGCAACGCCTGCTTGGCCTGACCCAAAGCGGCTGAGCAGTTCAATATTTTCTACCGGCAGGTAGAGTTTCTGCCCGCCATCATACAACAGGCGCAAGCAATCATGCGGGGCAACACCTACGCTTACTGTTTCCAGCCCATCATAACGGCCAATCCCATAATCCTGATGTACCACCAGATCACCGGCGGAAAGTTCGCTGGCTTCGGCAATCAGTTCATCTGCACGGCGGCGGCGGCGCGGTGGGCGGCCAATACGTTCACCCAGCAGATCCTGTTCAGAAACAAACGCCAGATCATCTGCAACAAAGCCGCGTTCTAGACCAAGTGTAAGCAACCCAACCGGGCCGGGTTTGGCTTTGTGGGCTTGTTCCCATGTTTCATATGTCTGGGTTGGCACACCGTGTTCACGCAGCAATGTGGCAATACGCTCGCGCGAGCCCTTGGTCCATGCCGCCACAAAGGCGCGGCGCTTAACCTGTGCCCATTCCTTTACCTGATCCCCCAATAGCGTAAACACCTGCTCACGCTGGGCACCGGGTACAATTTTGGAGAATATCTTACCGGGGCGGCCACCTACATCCACCCCTCCGGCACCATCTGGTTGTGCATAGAGGCTAAATGCCACCACAGGCACGCGGGACAGGCAGGCATCCCACCCTTTTTCATCCAGATAGAGCAGATGCGGAGGGAGTGGGCGATATGGTATTTCCCCTTCCCGCACAGGCTGACGGCGGGCCTGATAGTGGTCTTCTATCATTTCCAGCCGGGCTTTGAGCACATCCTCTGCCTGATGTTCGAGTGAAACAGCAACATCGGGCAGGTAATCAAACAGCGTTTCTAAATGATCATGGAACAAAGGCAGCCAGTGTTCGATACCCGGATGCCTGCGCCCATCAGAAATATGTTCATAAAGCGGATCAGACGTGGCAGCGGGGCCAAAGGCATCACGCCATCCGGTGCGGAAGCGTGAAATGCTTTCCTTATCCAGCGAGAATTCAGAAACAGGGCAAAGTGTCAGCCCATCACGCTTGGCCGTAGAGCGTTGAGACCCCGGATCAAACGCGCGGATGTTCTCAACTTCATCCCCAAACAGATCAAGCCGCAGGGGTTCACCTGCACCGGCAGGGTATAGATCAAAAATACCGCCACGGGTTGCAAACTCCCCGGCTTCCATCACCGTATCTGTGCGAGTGTAACCATTGGCGATTAGCAACTCGATCAGAAAGCCCTGATCCAGACTTTCCCCCGTGCGAATGGAAAGTGATTGCCCCTCAAACGTTTTACGCGGGGCCACACGCTGCACCACGGCATTTACCGTAGCCAGCACAAGCCGAGGGCGGCCTTTTGCGGGTTCCAGCAGACGCGTAAGGGTGGAAACACGCTCGGCCACTATGGCAGGGTTGGGGGAAACTCTGTCATACGGCAGGCAATCCCATGCGGGAAAACGCAACACATCCACATCAGGCGCCACAAAGGCCAGCATATCATTCAGGCGGGCCATGGCGGCATCATTGCGCGCAATATGCAGCACCGGACCTTTATGATCCCGCGCACGACGCGCCAGCAAAAGGGCATCATACCCTTCTGGCACGCCCCACACGGTTGCTATCCGTTTTTGTGTGCCTGTTTGTGCTGTCATCCCGGTATCCGCCTGTTCTTAAATACGCACACCCCGCAAGCTGCCAGCATGCCTTTGCCGGAGCCTGAAGGGTTTTATCAACCGCCGCGCCTGATACGGCTATCTTCTACCATCCGGCGTAACATGGGGGTGGCTTTCTCTTCCGGCAATGGCAAACGCCCAAACAGCCAGTCTGTCAGCTCTGGGTCTGGCATTTCCAGAATGTTTTCCATATCCGTCAGTTCTTCTGCCGTCATGGTATCTGCGTTGGCTTCTACAAAGCCGCCAATCAGAATATCTGTTTCAAACGTGCCCCGATGGTTAGCACGGAACTTCAGCCGCCGCCTGCGGGCAGCCAGATTATCTTCCGCCACGCCAGATGCGCTGGAGGAAGATGAAGGAGAAGAAGCTGTAAAATTGTCTTGCATGGCGCTGGTGTCCTATACCGTTGCTAAACCTGTCTGTCAGCCTGCCAAACAGAGGCTTGTGTACCGCTTGTGTCCAGTCCCCTTTCCTTCACATCCTCTTCGGTTACAGGGCAAGATGGCAATTCTGCCCTAGCCCCATTACTGGCCCCGCTTGAAAGCCTGCCCGGTATCAGCACCGCACGCGCCAAGCTGCTAGGCCGCATTGCAGGCGGCCGCAGGGTAATGGACTTGCTATTCTGCCTGCCAGAAAGCATTACAGACCGCAGACTACGGCCTACATTGGCGCAACTCAGGCCCGATACAATCGCAACCGTTACTGGCGTAGTGCAGGATATTCGTAGCCCGACCCCGCGCACCCGCCAGCCGTGGCGCGTGATGATTGATGATGCCACGGGTATGCTGGAAGTCGCGTTTTTTTCTCCTTGGCAGGCCAAACAGGTTGTAAAGGGAGAAAGCATTGCTCTTTCCGGCAAGGTGGAACGCTTTGGCGATAAGCTCACCATCACATCCCCCGATTATTTAGTACCCGCAAGCCAGATAGAGCGCATTCCGCTGCTAGACCCCGTTTGGCCCCTTACGGCTGGGCTGTTTACCGGGCAAGTGCGCATGGCTATGGCAGCAGCTCTCCGCCTTTTGCCGCCCAACCTGCCCGAATGGCATGATAAAGCGCTTATCAAGCAGAAAAACTGGCCGGATTTTGCCACGGCCCTGAACTGGATGCACTTTCCAGATACCATCCCCGATAGTGCACAGGGCGATGCGTGGCACAGCAACCGCACACGTGCGCAGGCGCGTTTGGCGTGTGATGAGCTGCTGGCAGACCAACTGGCCATGCGGATTGCCCAACAGGCATCTCGCGCCCGGCCCGGCCGTAGCCTGAATGGTAATGGCCACTTGCAAAAGCAGGCACTCGCCAGCTTTGGGCATGAGCTTACCTACGGCCAAAAACACGTTCTGCAAGAAATTGAAGCCGATATGGCTACCTCGCATTGCATGAGCCGCCTTTTGCAAGGTGATGTGGGGGCAGGCAAAACCCTTGTGGCCCTTATGGCTATGTTGCGGGCGGTAGAAGCTGGCACTCAAGCCGCCCTTATGGCGCCTACGGAAATTCTGGCCCGCCAGCATGCGGCTACGTTCCGGCGCCTCTCCCCTGTGCCGGTGGCGTTTTTATCCAGCTCTGTCAAAGGCAAGGCGCGCAAACAAACCTTGCAAGATATTGCCGATGGCACCGCCAAGCTGGTGGTAGGCACCCACGCACTTGTGCAGGATGGGGTGAAATTTGCTGATCTGGGGCTGGCCGTTATTGATGAGCAGCACCGCTTTGGGGTCGATCAACGCTTGGCGTTGGTGGAAAAAGGCTATGAGGCCGATATGCTGGTCATGACAGCAACCCCCATCCCCCGCACGCTGTTGCTCACCCGCTTTGGGGAAATGCAAATTAGCCGGTTAGAGGGTAAACCGGCTGGCCGTAAGCCTGTGCGTACATCCCTGCACAGCCTTGGCAATTTTGAAGATGTGCTGGCTGGCATTGGCCGCGCGCTAGACAAAGGGGCACAGATTTTTTGGGTGTGTCCTCTGGTTTCGGAAAGTGAAGCCATGGATTTAGCCGCCGCCGAGGCCCGCCATGCAGCTCTTGTTGAACGGTTTGGAGATAAAATTGGGCTGGCGCATGGGCAACAGGATGCCAATGTGCGTGAGGAAGTGCTGCAAGCCTTTTCTAATGGTGAAACCCGTATGCTGGTGGCCACCACCGTGATTGAAGTGGGCGTGGATGTGCCCTCCGCCACAATCATGGTGATAGAACATGCAGAACGCTTTGGGCTGGCGCAGTTGCATCAGCTCCGTGGCCGTGTGGGGCGTGGGGCTGATGCTTCCTTCTGCCTTATGCTGCATGATGAAGGCTTGGGCCTTACGGCGCGCCGTCGGCTTTCCTGCCTGAAGGAAACAGAAGATGGCTTTCTCATCGCGGATGAGGATTTCCGCCTACGTGGCGGAGGTGAAGCAACGGGCCGTCGCCAATCCGGCCTGCCCGACTACCGCATGGCGCCAGAAATGCTGGTGGATATGCTGTTAGACACAGCACATGATGAAGCCACGGAGATTCTGCCCGATGGCCCACCCACCAGCATGCCGGAAAAAAATTTGCCGGCAGCACCACGCATTTTGCTGACGTTGTTTAACAAAACCGATGCCGCACGCATTTTTAGCGGCGGCTAAACGGTTGCAGCTTTAGCCTTCTACAGCAGTCAGCCACGCCTTAACCTGCCCTTCCGGGTCTGGTTGGCGAATAAAGGCTGATACGGCAGAAACACTATCGGCCCCGGCCTCAATACAAGCCCATGCACGTTCCAGCGTAATGCCGCCAATGGCAACCAGTGGCAGGTTGCCAATAAGCTTGCGCCATTCTGTCAGCTTCAACGGACCTTGGGGACCGAACGCCATTTTTTTCAGCTTGGTTTCCCAAATAGGGCCAAGGGCCACATAATCCGGGTTGCAGCTTAGGGCGCGATCCAGTTCCTCATGGCAATGAGTACTGATGCCAAGGCGAATACCGCCTTTACGAATAGCGGCCAGATCTGCCGTATCCAGATCTTCCTGCCCCAGATGAATGTAATCTATGCCTTCATCCAGCGCGATCTGCCAGTAATCGTTCAGCACAAGGCATACCCCATGCTGCTTGGCATAGGCATGGCCTTGGCGAATTTCTGTGCGCAGTGCGTCTTCTTCCATGTCTTTCAGGCGGAGCTGGATAAAGCGCGCACCTGCTCCACCCAGCCTGTCCACCCATGTGGCACTATCAACAACGGGATAAATCTTTTGGGGCAGAGCTGTCATGCCAGCATGGCCTTTCCTGCAACGGGAGTAGAAGGAACAGCCATATCGCGCTCTTCCATTGGGTCTGCAATACGGGCTAGTTCCCCCGCCTCTACTGCCAGGCGAAACGCACGGGCCATATTTACGGGATCTCCTGCCTTGGCCACGGCGGTGTTTATCAGCACGGCATCATAACCAAGCTCCAGCGCCTGCGCGGCGTGAGAGGGCACACCAATGCCTGCATCCACTACCAACGGCACACCGGGAAAATGCGCCCGCATGGCCCGCAAGCCAAACACGTTGTTCAAACCCTTGCCGGAACCAATGGGCGCACCCCACGGCATCAGCACCTCACACCCCACGGCCAGAAGTTTTTCCGCCACCACCAAATCTTCCGTGGTGTAGGGAAAGACCTTAAAACCATCTTCCGTAAGAATACGCGCGGCCTCTACAAGCCCGAACACATCTGGCTGAAGCGTATCCAGCTCGCCAATCACTTCCAGCTTCACCCAATCCGTGCCGAACACTTCCCGCGCCATATGCGCAGTGGTGACAGCTTCCTTAACCGTGTGGCAGCCTGCCGTGTTTGGCAGCACAGGCACCTTGAGTTCCTGAATAAGAGACCAGAACGCCTGCCCAGCACGCTCCCCCGCAGATTCGCGGCGGAGGGAAACGGTCACAACCCCCGGCTGTGCCGCAATTACGGCATCGCGCAAAATTTCGGGGGATGGATACTGGGCTGTACCCAGCATAAGCGGCGAGACAACATCCTGCCCATAAAATGAAACAGCCATGCCCTCAACCCCCTTGCATGGGGGCAACAATTTCAATT